>JASJEI010000017.1 GCA_030064795.1 Pleurocapsa sp. MO_226.B13
CGGTAGGGTAGTTCTCACCCACATCTAATACTCCAGTTAAACCTCGTATTGAGGTTCGCTGTTCATACCCTTCTATTTACTAGAAGCTCCTAACAGCAACGAATCGCACTAACTTTCAGGATTAAATGGGGTCTTGCACGCTTTTGGTGAACCGAGATAACGGGCGATCGCTATAGGTTTTAAATAGGACATAAAAATCTCTTCCTAAGTAGTTCGTGACTGGCTCGACCATACATCTGACGCTTGAGCATTTTCAGTCGATTAATCTGTCCTTCTACCTGTCCATTACTCCATTGATAAGTAACTCCATTTTTTACTGCTGCCCAATCTTCCTTGATGCCACGAGCGAAATTTTCTAAAGCTTTAATTTCACAGGAAGAGGCGAGTTCATACCATTCCTGTAATTCGTCTGGCTGATGATTACAAACTAAATCGGCAAATTTTTGGATAAGTTCAATCGCAGTATTGAGTTGAGGATGTTGTTGTTTGAGCAACGAGATTACGGTTTGATCGGATTCACTTTGTTGAGATGCCTTTCTTAAAATTAGTTTGGCTGTACGACGCAGAGTTAATAAAGATTTTTTCGATTCAAAAACCTTTACTTGTGATTGATTAGTTTTTATCTTTTCCTGCTGCAATTTTTGGGCAGAACGAAGACGACGAATATAAGCAGCTACCGTACCATAACGACCTTGATAACCATGTTCAACAATTTCTTGGTACAACTTTGTCCCATTATGACAACCTTCATTCCACCGTTTTAGGAGATATTTGTGATAAGGAAAGAGCAAACTAACTCCGCGATCGCTTCGTCCTTTACGTTCGGGGAAAGTAGCTTCTTTGAGAAATCGAAATACTTTTCTGGTACTAATTCCTAACTTATTAGCAATGGCAATTTTAGTCCACCCCTGTTGATTTAAGGCGTGTACTTGTTCGTATTGTTCTAATCTTTTGCTACGATTTATGTCTGCTCTTTCAATCGTGGCTTTGGCTGGGGGTGGCGGTGGAACGGGTTGAGCAACAATAGCTTCTTCTTTGCTAATGATTTCAGCATTAACTATGGCTTCAACATGTTTGAGAGCCGTAGAATATTCGTTGAGAATTGTCTCAGTCGGATTGTTTAAATTCTCCAAAAGATGAAAACGATCTGCTATTTGAATAGCTTCTGGACAACCTTGAGATGCCCCCTCTTGATAAGCCTTAGCTCTATCTCTGGAAATAATTTCAACGCCAGGATGTTCTTTTAACCACTTTGCTAAAGTTTCTGCTGTACGGTCGGGAAGTAGGTCTATTGGTTGACGAGTTTCTAAATCTACCAAAATAGTACCGTAGCTATGACGTTTGCGATATGCCCAGTCATCTACTCCTAGAACTCTGGGTACAGAGTAAGATGGCAATGGCATTTTCATCACTAGTCTGAGTAAAGTTTGACGACTAATTTTTACTCCCAAATGCTGAGTCAAACGCGACCCTGGTAATCCTCCTTGAGCTAAACCTATGCAGCCTGCGGTAGCAGGCAAGCGTCACGCAGTGGCGCGACTTGGGCGCATACGCCCTGCGTAAGTTGAATATTCAATCTTTCTGTTCGTCTCGCCCAAGGTGCAGCTATTTTAGGCAATCTCTGGGTGAAAATTTTACGCTGACAATTTGAGTTCGAGCAGAATAATTTTTGAGTTGTCAGCTTCAAACAGACCTGATAATTGCCCCAAGATACGTCAAGTAGCGATCGCTCATATGAACTATGGACACGAGTACTTATCGAATTACAAATTGGACAAAATGCTTTTGTATTATGAGTTTGAACTTGTATGGTTAACTGATTTTCTACTTCACTGATTGACCAGGAAATTATCTTGAGACAAAAAAATCAGGTAATAAATGTTGTAGTAAGTAAGAATTGTTGAAAGGGGAATTTTCTGCCATAAATAACCGCTTTTTTAGCTCTCATTCTATTTACTCACAAAATCTTTCTTTACTGCTATTTTAATCGTAGCGATCACCCGTTATCTCGGATCACCAAAAGCGTGCAAGACCCCACTTATCCCTGAAGGTTACACTCAAATCGCGATCGTGTCTTCGATTTTTATTTTCCCTTTTTCCAATTTTGTTCGTTATTATGGTTTAGCTAATCAAAGTCTAAGATACTATCTTGTAGATAAGATTACTAAACTTAACCAAAGATAATCAAGATTTTTTCTGATGTTGTTAGTAGGGCGAAAGCAAGTCGTCCTAGTTTGAATGAAATGCTGAAAGATGCTAGCGAGCGACAGGGCTATATCTCAATTGGGTGTAGCTATTGAGCCTACTCTTGTCTGTCATAATCCAAATAAAAAAGCTATACCTTTTACAAGGTACAGCTTCGATCGCAGTGGATATTCAGATGAATATCCACCTAACGTAACTATGCAGCAGTACGTATGTTTTTGAAGTAGTGGTATCTCTTGGAAAATTGCACCTGCTTACTACGTAACTCCTGTTCGTTAGCAATCAAACGCCACTGTTTGGTGTGCTGGTCGTAAATCTCTACGAGTGCATAAGCAGCTTGTAAGATTTGCTGTCTAGTCCAGCCAGCATAATGCTGTTGATAAGCTAGCTTAATTGCTTTAACGTCAGTGTTTTGACCTTGGCGTTTAAACTTGCCTATTTCAGAATTTATAATTGTGAATACAATTTGGGCTTCTGTCAAAGCCTTTGGTGGTGTAACAGTCCTGCTCTGTCCAGAAACCTGACTAAGCACGGGCATATATTTCTGAGCGCGAGCAGATGCAGGTGTATAGCTTTGCATTCTTGGCGCATAGCCTTGAACCTGAGTAACTGCGGGAGCATAATTTGTATAAGTCATCATTAGTAAACCTAATTTTAAAATTTCACCTAACTAGGTTCGACAGAACCACAACCAACCCGACTGGAGTTGTGTTCGGTGCTAACTCGCTTAGAGTTATGCAGCTAAAAAATTATCCACTGCTGACTAAACAGTGGATGCCTCCCCAAACTTGTTAGGATAGGACAAACCTGGGTAGATAATAAAATTAAAAGTAATGATAAAAGTATTTGAATGTAACCCAACAGTTAAAAGTTGGTCTATTTATTGCTAGAGCATAATCTACACAATTCTTAGTTCCACTTCTATCTTGATGCCACAACGCTATAAGTAAATCGCAGTAATTAACAATCCACTTATTTCTTTGCTGCATTGCCTGTAAACTGTAGTCGCCTGAAGAAATAATTTCGATTCGTTCGGCACGATTCAGTAATTTTTGATATCTGTCCTGACTATGTAGTGGCCACTTTAAAGATTGAGACTTGAATGGAATTGCTGCGATTAAACCAATACCGCGATCGATGGCACTTTGAGCTACTGCGGTATCCCAACCTAAAGCCATACCCGATATAACCTTTGTAGGTTTGTATTGAGCCAGAATAAAATCCGCAGTGTTTAGTAAGGCTCGATTAGTACGATCCGAATAGCTGCCAGGCAAAGAAGCAGGTCTATGTCTTGTTAGTTGATAGCTGTGCCTTTCTTATACATAGTTGTACAAACTTACTTAAAATGAATAAAAATATCCGTCTTTTCGATGTACTCGTTTTAGCTTTGAGACATGAATGCTTTTAGCTTTGCATCCAAAGACAGTAAAGTTAAAGCTGTTGGATGAAGATCTGGGATTGACTCTTCCTAAATTCCCTTGCTCGTCTTTGGCGATATCCCCTGACTGCCATCCTTTAATTGGTTTAAGGGGATTATATCGAACAGGATAGCCATATTTATTTAATGCTGCTTTTTGTCTGCCCCCATGCCCCTTACTAGTAATAATTAGCGGTTGATTGGCATTAATCTCTAACTGAGTTACGTTGCATGTAGCCGCCGCGTCATAAAAGTGAGTTTTTTCTAATCCTAATCTTTGACGGTTATATTTGGTTTGCCCTCCCGTTCCTGTAACAATAGGCAATCCAACTTCCTTCAAACAATTAAACAGCTTACATCTGGTAGCATTAACCGCAGCAGCATCACGTAATGGCTTAGAAGCACGAGCTAATATTGTTGAGAATAAACTCGGCTTGGAGGCGAGGAACTGCTCAATACTTAATTTGCCTTTCTTCTGGTTGCATTTTTGGCACGCCAAACAAAGATTGCTGACGCGATCGCTACCTCCGCAGGCTTTAGCAACTATATGGTCTATTTGTAATGGTACATTTTCTTTACTACAATAGGTGCAGGCTCTCCCCCATTTTTCTAGTAAATACTCGCGAACTTCATAGCCCATTAACTCTCCCTGTTGATATTCAACTCCAGATATTTCAGAGTTTTGCAGTTTTTGGGTATCAAATTTTACTAACTCCTGGCAAATCGATGTAATTGGTGCGAGCGCCTTTAGCCTCTTTACCCAGGTCAATACGGTTAACACTCGATGCATCAGACTTGGAGGTAGCCAGCCTGTGGGACGAGTACGATTGAGAAATCTCGGTTTTCGATATCTCAGTTGGCTGCGTCGTCGGCGACGGTAAGCACGACGAGATTCTAATTTTTTCTTTATCAATCCTCCTCGATGATTCAGTTCGGCGCACCAGATTAAACAGTTGTCCAAAACCAAGGCTAATCCTGTGGTCTTAGAACCAGGATCCGTTTTTAGCTCTAATTTATGTCTGCTTGGAGTGCATTCTTTCTTAAGGATAATAGTAAACGGAAATTGTCTAAAGACCGCAGCTTTTCCCGCTTTAAGTAGTTTGTTTGCCATTGACGGTTTACAAGGCGTCAACGGTTTTTTATTGGTGTCTATAACCAGTACGTAGTTAGGTTTAATCATGGTTGTGATTAGCTTCCTTTTGGAATAATGTGTGCTTCGAGAATCTTAAATAAGCTTGTTCGGCTAAAGACACTAGGGCTATAAACCTTTTTACCCGTTCCTTAATCTTTAACGACAGGGCTTGAAACTAGCGTTCATTCCAAGGTGTCATGACTTATCCAAGGTAGATTCTACTAATAGGATCTAACTCTGCAACCTCTGACAGAGTTAGATCCTAAGTTTGTATAGGTTTGTACAGGCTTTTCAAAGGTGTAAAACCTAAAATCATAATCTATATTAGTAATATCTCAATTACTAATATCTGATAAGATTACAGGCTATTAACTGGGCTTACCGATGGGATCGTAATATTGCAAAACATAGCAGTCTTTAAACTGTCATATCTTTTGGCAAACGTACCACACAGCAGCGTTCCACAGTATCTGAGTATGACAGGATATCTGAGTGTTTTTGGTATTATGATTGGTATCTATACAAAAACACACCAAAGTACGAACGCTATCTATAACGCTACATAAATGCAAGAACCGATAGAGGTACATCCTCTCCCAATCAGCTAAATTTTCTTGACTGTGTTCGTTCTGAATTAACTTCCAAAGCCATTGTCGATAGTATTTCAGACATTCATCTAAGTTATTAACTCGCCAGATGCAATTTTTACTCTTCTTGTAAGAATAAGGATTGCCTAAACCCAAATCTAGAGGATTAAAACCAGAAGAACTTCGGCTTCGATGGCGACCGCAGTACAACATTCTAGCAGTACCCATATTAGGCTTACTAACGCAGTTAAGCTTTGCTATTTTAACTAGCTTAGATTCTAATTCGAGTCTCCTAGCTGAATTTCGATCTATACTCATTTCTCAAATGCTTACAAACAATTTCAGCTATTCAAATCCGCCAGGAGCGATCAAACTATATTCCGCCTACCTCTAACAAATAGTGACAATCTAGATCGGGGTATATTATGCAATTACATAATTTTGCAATTGCATAAATTCAAAATAATAAAATGAGCGATCGCCCTATATTCAGCTAATTCTGGCGTAGTAGTAAAGAGTGCGAAAAGTAATGCCTGAACCGTTAAAAGTTGACCAGCGATACCTGCATTCTCCTGGCTTGTACTTACCAGAACTACTACTCCACTCGTCCCATAGCCCAGATAATCCGTCATCCCAGTCTTTTAAAGCCATGCCAACTCGAATCCAGTCATCATAAATATCTGCATAGATAGGATTGATGGCGCAAATTAATTCTTCTACAGTCTTACAAAAAAACACTCTTGATTTAACGACTTCTGTTTTAGGCTGCGGTCTGAGTTGGTTTAGCCACAGACTAGATATAGTGGGAATGGGGCATCGATCTGGAGCAATCAGCCAGCGATATTTACCTGTTATCGGATGAACGGAGGGGGGTAAAGTAGAAAGTAGATTCCGACCTCTTACCTCTAAACCATTCCTCAACTTAAAACTTTTAATTGGTCGCTCGATATAGTACAGATACTGTCTGTGTCCAGGGCGACCCGAAGCATAGCTTACTGTAGTTGGAAACCTCATCTGTTCAAATTGATTTAATGCTTCGTAAGAATCACAATCAATGGCAACTAGATAGCGATCGCTTGATTGATAACCGCACAGCAGGCTATAACCATTGGGAACGATAGAATAAAGACCATGTTTGCCCCTAACCCACACTTGACCTTCTTGAGACAAAGAGCGAAACAAACCTTGGGGTGAATAATAATTATCTTGCCACTTTCTACCCAAAGGTCGCTTATCGATACAAGGTACGAGTTTCCAGTAGTTGGGCAAAAGAAAAAGACTTTGAATTAAACGCTCTTGCGAGCGATCGCGATTGCTCTGATGTTCTGAGCTTTTAAGTTCAGAATTTACCAGGGGAGTTTGTTTGTCTTGAGAATAACTAAACATCAAATCTATGGTTGGTTAATTGTTTAGTTTTCTCAAGCGCAAGCTCTATGGCTATTAGTTTTTAAACTTCTTACCAGATTGCTTTTTCTTATTACCTGTTGTGACCTTTTTTGGTACTTGCCAAACCAATTTAATTGAATCCGATTTTGGCTGTGTCTCTTCTGATTCGTGTCTACATCTTGAGGCTTTTCTTGCTTCGGTAGCTGCTCGGCTTGCTGTAGGCGGTAGAAATGATTTAGCCTCAGATTCTGGCTTGATGGAACGATCTACCAAAGCCAATCCGATTAACTCCTCAATTCCAGACAGTTTTAACCCTACCAAATAAGCGATTCCTCTTGCTAAATGTAATTCAAATTGCTTCTTGAGCGATTCTGAATCCAAAGGCAAATTATGTTGATGGCAAAACTGAACCAGAGCAGCAGGAATAGCTGCACCAGTATCACCGACAAAAGTTTCCCAAGTAATCTCTAAATTAGAATCGAACACTTGAGGTACTGGGGAAGGAACAGAATCTTGAGCCAAACTATAGCAAATTCCCCAACGGCAGATAGTAGCATAGGTAGGAATCTGGGTTTTGGTTTTGATATTGATTATTTGATATCTGGTTTTTTCACTAAATCTGAGGCGTTTGACAATAGGCTGCATAAAAAAAGCTAAGAATAATATTTTATTTATTCCCAGCGTCAGCAGTAGCCACATTGAAAACCCTAACTCGTCAGAGCAATCACCCAGCTGGTTGATAGACACAAGTGGTTCAAACTAAGTAAATTCGTTACCTAGTTATAAAGTTTCAAGAGATGTGTCCGTCAGTCAGATCACCCAGTTTTAATCTCATCAAAAAAATTAGCAGTTAAAAATCGAATCGCACTTCTCAGCATCAGCTACGCACCTAATTTCAAGATACAGATCACAGTAAAATCTTGCTTTACAAAGAATACTTTAGATTAGACTAATGCAAGCTTTACTCTACTCATGGCAAACAAGACTTCTAAATCTAATAAATCTGAGACAATTTTTTATCGATTGAATTTTAAGTCTTCGTCATACTCTCAAAATTTAATTGAATATTTGCAACAGCAAAATTACTGCCTAAATGGTCGCCAAAAAGTAGAACAAATAGTAGAAACGTTTCTTTTACCCTTAGTCGTATCTCCTGAAGACCCGAATTTTAAAGCAATAGTTGTTGAATCTTTGAGTAGACTCAAAAGCCAAATAGAGATAATTCAGGTTCTAACGGGGATAAGTCTCTTTGATAATCATCAATCGGAATGTTTCCAACTATCGAACTATACAGCACACATTTCTACTTCCAAAGTATCTCAGTCTGCGATCGCCGAACAGCAGCAAGATGAATTCCATACAGACAAAGAGTTAGAACTAACACCCTTAGAAGAGTTAGAGGCTACTATCGATCGTTTTAAACAGCAGTTAACTGAAGGTGTAGACCCCTTAGTAATAAGTCAAAATCTTACCCAAATCCAACCAGATGAGGAAGAATCTTGGACAGAACAGATGTGGCAGATATACGACAACTTCTATGAAGAAGTAAGTCAATTAGAATATCAAGCAACTTTTAGTCCAACAGACTAGTGCGTAGCTATTATGAGTACAAATCAAACCGTTTCCACTGCTATTAATCCACCTGCTAAAACTAAGGTTACAACACTAACCTTGGTAATCGATCCTGGTACGAGCTGCACCAAAAGTCTTTACCTTAGAGGTAGAAGAGGTAAACCCAAACATTCAATTACCAGTTCAGTCATCTGTCCTACGGCGATCGTCCCTAGAGCAGAAGAAACCTATGTTAAACTGCCAGATGACGAGCAGTACTACCTAGTCGGTGATTCAGCAGTCCAGGCAAAAGTACAGTCGAGTGTGCGTCAACTCAAGTCCGAATCTCTGATTCCCAAAACGTTAGGAGTTATCGGGCAAATCGCTCACGAGGAGTCTTTACCAAACCAATTCAAATTAAAGTTGACATTGCTTTTGCCCATGTCAGAAACAAGCGATCGAGAGTTTATTCAATCGGAACTATCAAAGGCTTTACAGGACTTTAACTACAGTGGAGTAAATTATCAGGTTAATGAAAGCAGCCTCGGATTTAGACCAGAAGGTAGTGGAGTGTATTCTTACCTGTCTCGTACTATGAGTGCCGATACGATTAAAAATCAAACCTGTGCCTACCTGATGTTTGGTTATCGAAATACTAGCTTGCTTCTAATTGAGAACGGCAGGTTAAATCATCGTAACTCCCATTCTACCGACCTAGGCTTTTATAACTATTTAGATCTGGTGGCAGAGTATAGTAGCGGTCTATATCGCCACGATATTCAAAAAGCAATTATCTCTCAAGCTATTTATGGGGTAGGGGAAAACTGCCAGCAAGTCGTTCGAGGCTTCACCAGCCAGATTCGTATCGAAGACCTAATTCGTAGCACTAATACCAAGTACCAAGAACGAGAACGAGCTGCAATATCTGCTGCCATAGAAAGAGCTGACGGTGAATATTGGCAATTGTTATCGCGCTGGTTACGGGAGATGCTGCCTCCATTAGGTCAACTCGATCGCATAATTTACTGTGGAGGCAGTACTTCTTTTATTGAAACTGCGATTCAGCAATTTTTCCAAGATTGGAACGGAGAATTGCTCAATACTAATGCCATGAGCCTACAAATGTTAGAACAACTTAACCTATCGCCCATAGCCCAAAAAAAGTTCATCGAGCAGTATTTACCCATTCGCCTAGCTGATGCTTGGGGAGAATTTGTTAAACTCGCCAATATTAGAATTTAACTTTAGCTATCATTGGCTAGTAGCAAGCAACAAACACAGTCATTAAGATTAAAAATACTCTTACTAAACCTGTTTTACGAATCAACGGCGACCAGATCAAAGACATTAACGATAAACCAAAAGTAGAACCGATTAATAAATGTTTATCGACTACGAAAAATACTGCTACAAATCCGCATAAAGCTAGAAAGCCAAACAAACAGCACAAAACCCAGTCTAGGAAAAGAACTGGATTATTACTAATTTTATTCATCATCAAAATAACTCGATTGATGATTAATATCTTAATTCTTAAAGCTACTTTCGTATGTGTAGTTACGAATAAGATTTTTATTTAATACTCAATCTATTGCCTCGTTCGACTAATCTTGCCCAGGATAATGATTTACCAGCCTTAAGATAATCGGCTATGGCATCTTTATCGACAGTTTTTACTGTTTTGGTCTTAACAAACTCATCAGGAAACAAATCTAGATCGTGAGTCTCATCTTGACACTCCCACAGATCAAGCAGTGGGATTCTTGATTCATCCCTGGATAGCTAGAGACAACAAATCTATTGTCTCCCCGCCAGTGCCAGATCCACAAGCAAACACGGTCTGCCCGACCGCTAAAATATTTAAAGCTGCGTTTTTATCTCTCTGATTGCGAGAGTTGCAGCTAGGACACACCCACTCCCTAACGTCGAGAGGTAGTTTGTGCAAAATATGACCGCATGGGTTACAGCGTTTAGATGATGGAAACCATCTGTCTATCGCTCCCAGTTTTCGGTCATGCCATTGACACTTGTACTGAAATTGGCGCAATGCTTCACCCCAACCACAATCTGCTATGGCTTTTGACAGCTTACGGTTAGCCATCATATTTTTTACAGCTAACGTCTCAGTGTAGATAGCTTGGTTTTCGCGTACTAACTGAGTCGTCAATTTGTGCAAAAAGTCTTTTCGACAGTCGGCTATTTTAGCGTGAAGCTTTGCAGCTTTTAGCCTTGCCTTATATCGGTTATTAGAACCCTTCTGTTTCTTAGCTAATCTGCGTTGTAGAATTTTAAGCCTAGCTTGGTACTTTTGGTAATACTTAGGATTACCAGATGCGAAACCTTTTGATGTCACCAGTACATCTTTTACCCCTAAGTCAATACCAATCTCGTTATCAGTTTTATCCCATTGATTCAGCTCTTCCTCAACCAAGAAAGAAACAAAATACCTATTACTGGGATCTTTAGATATAGTTATGCTTCTAGGTTTACCTTCAAAATATCTACTCCATCTGATTTTTAATGGTTGAGACATTTTAGCTAGAGTTAATTTACCATCAACCCACTTAAAAGCGTTTGGTGCGTAGTGTGCTGACTGTCTCCCGTTCTTTTTCTTGAATCTAGGATATTTATTTCTGCCCGCAAAGAAGTTGATGAACGCTGTATTCAAATGTCTTAGCCCTTGTTGTAAAGGTACAGCAGACACCTGCTTTAACCAAGGTTTTTCAGGATCTTTCTTTAATTTGGTTAAAGCATTAGAAGTATCGGTATAGCTTAGAGAAACGTTATTCTGATAGTAACTATCAGTTCTAAGAGCTAAAGCCCAGTTATATACGAATCTCGTACAACCGAATGTTTGCGCCAATTCTAATCGCTGCGCTGAAGTCGGGTAGAATCTGAATTTAAATCCTCTAAGCTGTTTCATGCCAATATTTTACAGAAAAGATGTATTCGATGTAAATTAACTTCTCAACTCTTCTTTACTAGATTCGCTCTAATCTGCCACTAACCTTTCAAGCTCAAATAGAAGTCTTGCCATTCACAGAGATAAGATTTTTACTTAATACTCAATCGATTGCCTCGTTCGACTAATCTTGCCCAAGATAACGAATTACCAGCCTTGAGGTAATCGGCTATGGCATCTCTATCGACAGTTTTTACTGTTTTAGTCTTGACAAACTCTTCAGGAAATAAATCTAGATCGTGAACTTCATCATAATCAATTTCAACTGGCTGTTTGCCACCTTTACCTACTACACTGATTTTATATTTATTAGTTTCTATTTTGTCTATCTTATTTAGCTCCAGACGATATAAAATCATATTCATCAGTCTTTTGGCTAAATTCTTTCTCGATTTCTTAAGAGCTTGAAGTCGGCTAATTTCGGCAGAAATATAGCTTGTATCCTCTTGAAACCTAAGATAGCTGATGAACCTGTCTACCCTTGCTCCATAGTCTTTTCTAGACTCACCTTCTCTTCTCAAAATTATTTGAGTCAAGTGTTCATCTATTGCCCGATCGCGACGCGAAGCTAGTCCTTTAGGGCTTTCTTCGCTGTTGCCTTCTTCGGCTTCTAATATTTTGCTTAACTGCTCTAATTCTTCACCAGACTCTAACTCAGGACGGTCAAATAGCATAAGTTTATAAGCTCGCTTTCTTACATTGCGTTTTTATAACGTCGTCAGACGTATTTGATAAAAATACATAGCGACAATACTCTGTTAAACAAAGCTGAGATAAATCTTTTTTGTCTAGATGAAGCAACGATAAACCATGCCCTTTTGAAGTATATACTCTGGTGGCGATCGCTACAAACGAGATTCATAATATTGACATGAGAATTACTTAAGTCGCTATAGGAAAGTACATAAAACCCAGGCTTACGTAGAAATCATTATTAGCCTAGTAGTTTAAGTGTTTTCAATAAGTCAATTGACACTCTTACTGTATTTTTTGCATATATCTATTTAAATCCATAACCATGCTTTCTATCTTAATTTGTCATACCGATCGCATTATTGTTCGAGGTCTAGAAACTTTTTTATCTAGCATTGGTAAATATAAAATTTATACTGCTAACAACTATCCTGACTGCCTGAATTCAGCTAAGTTTCTACAGGAGTTAGGAGAAACTTTTGTTCTAATGGTCGAAGGCGAAATATTAGACTCAGACAAGTGTAGCCAGCTAGTCAAAATAGACCACGTCAAATTAATTCTTTGCGACCGCCTCGCCAGTCACAACTCTCTACTTCTGGCTCTTAACTGCAACAGTTCTTACGTTAGTCTAGAGTATAACGATCCTGACAACCTTGCTCTAGCAGTTCAGTGTGCTTTTGTTGGTAGTGTCTTTATTTGTCCTCAAGTAAAGCAAAAGCTCAATCAGTACGTTTTTCAACCCTTACTCGAACAGCGTCAAGCAGTCTCAGGGTTAGCAGAAGTTGATCGCCGTATTCTGGCTTTGGCTGCTCAAGGTCATACCCATAATACTATTGGCAAAATGGTTAACTACAGCGCATTAAATGTTGGTTATCGCCTAAAAGTCATTGTTCAAACTCTTAACCTACAAACCAAGCAAGAAGCGATCGCCTTGGCTAACAGTATCGGTTTAAATCTGAGTATGTCCGAGTCGGCATTCCAAGCTGCTTAAATTTGTTCGTTTACTGCAAATCTAGACTATATAATGATTAAACGTCATGAATACAATTCACTTTATTGTCGGCAATCGAGGCAATATTGGTAAGAGTTTTTTTAGCTCTCTAGTATGCCATTTTTACTCATCAAACACCAGACCGTTTACTCTTTTTGATGCCGATCCTGATAAACAAGATGTCTCACCTCTATATGGAGGTATCACGGACGTTACCTTTGATGCCTGTAATGAAATTATGGTCAATCATAGTACTGACGCAATTAAGGTCGATCGCATTTTTGAGGAAGCATTAAAGCAAGATGTCATTGTTAATATGCCCAGTAATTCTCACAAGGAGTTACTGTTTTGGCTTACCCAAAATGGTCTGAACCAGGCAGAATTCCTGACAGCAGAGAAGATTCAAATCTACATTTGGTACTTATCTAATGGAGATGATACTAGTCTCAATCTGTTCAAAACTCTGGTCGATAACTATCCAGCGTTCAAAATCGCCTTAGTTCAAAACAAGGGTATCGACAACCAGTGGAATCGAGAACTTAGTGCAGACATGAAAAAAGTTGTCAAAAAGACTCAACAGCTAGAGCTTGCGACTATGCCGAGAGGAGAAAGAGAGGCTACTTTTGCTTCGGGTAAAGCCTATGCCAAGTACATTAGCAGTACTACCAGCGGTAAGCTTTCGGTCAATCGTTTAAAAACCTATTTGGACAGTCAGTGCGCTAATTTTATCCAAATATTTTCCCTGGCTAATCCAGCTTAAACAATGAACGAGAAACGCGATCGGGATAAGAATCCTTTACCACCCCCTCCCAACCTGCCTCTAGAATCTCCAGATGCTATTTCAACTGTAGCTGTAAACCCACCTACGTCTATTATCGAGCAGTTGGCTAATTTAGCAGACAAGTCAGAAGTAATGTCTCTACTTGAATTTAAAGAGGAGCAGCAGTTAGACAAAAATGACCCGCTTTGGGCATTTCTCTTACAGTTCAAAACTATTGAAAATTCCGTTAACAAACAGGAACAAATTCTCAATCTATTAATTGATGGTTTTGAGACTAAGTTCGAGCGACAGATTAATGCCAACCAACAACGGATTGACACTAGCTTTCGTACCTACAGCCAGGATATGATTAATCAGTATCAGGCTTTGACTAATAACCTTCAAACAGTAGAGGAAGCCAGTCTCAATCTAACTCAGGCAAAAATTTCAGGTTCGGTAGCCAAGTTAGTAAGGCACGCTGCCCACACTAAAGCTGTAAGTGACTGGCTGGCAATGAGTCGGCTAGGGCTGTATATCCTGATTCCCATGATTTTTGCTGGCATTAGTGGCTGGTTTGCCCGTAGCTATGTTGATTACCGCTACAGTAATTCTGGACTAAGTAACGCAGATACCGCTTTACTCCACTGGGCAAAGTCAGATGAGGGTAAATTAGCTAAAGATTTGGCTCGCTGGAATAGTCGAGGACTAACTAGCAAAGGGAAAACTCTAATTTGCGAACAGGAAGCAGCTAACTTAGACGTAACTCTTACATTAGAAGGCAAGTCAGTTAATTCGGGATGGTGTGCGCTGTGGATTCGCCCTGCCAATAAAAGGAGCGAAGCTCCTAGCTATAAGCTATAAGCCATAAGCTGTAAGCCAGTTGAATTTTATATAGACTATCAAACAATACTTGTATAGTAGGGGTTTTAAACTTTTCTAGCTAAGAGCCTAAAGCCTAGAGCTTATGGCTTCTCTGATAATTTAACATTTTATATTCATGAATTTATTAAAACTCTTTACATCTGTAGGGTTGGGATTATCCATTACCTTCAGCAATTTTTTATCAAGCACAGTTAAAGCCACGAGTATCCCTACCGTTACTTATGAAATGGTGGGAGAAGATAATTCATCGGCGGGGATTTTAGAAGTTCCCGATTTTAGTTCTATCACCTTTCGTTCTTTGGGTAGCTTCAGCAAATCTGGTGCTATTTCAAGCGACTACGACCTTTATGCTGGTTATGGTCTGGGTCGTAGGTGGTACAAAGGAGATGCAGTAGTTAATGTTTTAAAGCTAGGAGATATCGACGATAGCTTTGGAGTAGGACGATTTAAATTGGGAGAAATAGTTGCCAAATCTGATCGCCAACCAGAAGAAGTGACTTTAGACCAATTCGGATTTATTAAGAAACAAACCGTAGCCAGCTTTATTAGGGCTAATCCGCAAATAAAAGAGCGATCGCTTGAAGACGTACCACCTTTAACTGATGCGATCGCCTTGATTTACGGCGATCGAGGCAAAGCATTATTAAAGTTGCCTGTTTGGGTACTTGTAGAACGTCAACACTCTTACTCAGAACTATCTTTAAACAAAAATGTTCAAAAATTAGCTCAGACTGAATCGCCTAAGTTTGACGTATCCGAATTTGAAATGGGTAATTTAGATTTAAGCGAATACACTTTAGAAGATGTAGAAGGCATCGGAGATAGCTTTGTCGAAGATTACGAAGATTGGAAAAACGAGTATCTCAGCGACATCGAAGGATTGGCAGACATATCCTTTGATGATTTTCCCAACCCCGTTGCTACGACTTTAGCCTTTATCTCTCGCGTAGACACAATTTGGAGCGATGCTCACGGAGAAATTAAACCAGGTCATAGTGTCTCTGGTAGTAACCAAGCTGGTTACGCAGTTCCCTGTCAACAAAGCTGTGCTCACATTGAACTCGACGATATTGAGAATTCTGGTCGCGATATCCGCTGGATCTCTGAAGGTCGCAGATGGATGCTCGGCAACGATCCTAATAACGCAAACATTTGTCCTGAAGCCCCTTGGGGCGTGGATGGAGGAGAAGGTGTACTGGGCGTTTTAAACTGTGGCAAAGAACCGACTGGTCGCAATCCTTTTGGTCCTGGATTCAAAGTAGCTCTTTGGAGCGTTGATGAAACCAAAGATGAGGCAGGTACGGCTATATTCTTTCGTATCTGTAAACGAGGTATTCCCGACCTGGGCTGTACTCCTTACTTTATTGGTCCAATTCCTTTTCTCCCTGCTAACCGAGAAAATTGGATTATTCTAGGACCTGGAATTTGATTCATTTTGGAAAAAGTGCAACTGCCCATTTAATGCTACTATATAGTAAGATTAAACAATAGTATTTTACTATGGCACGAAAGATTAGCATTACATTAGATGAAGAAGTTTTGGCTTTTATTGATTCTCAAACAAATAATAGAAGTCAATTAATTAATCAAGTCTTTGACAAATTAAAAAAGCAACAGGCTTTGAGTGAATTAGAAGCAGCCTACATAGAACAAAGTCAAGATAAAGATGAAATTGCTGAAATAAAACTCTGGGATGTAACTATAGCAGACGGCATTGATGACGAAGATTAAAAGAGGAGATATTGTCTGGGTCAATCTAGATCCAACGATAGGAGATGAAGCAGCTAAGACACGTCCATGTTTGGTTCTTCAGAACGACTTAGGTAATCGCCATTCAAAAAAAACTATCGTTGCTCCTTTTTTGAAAGCCAGAAACTATCCTTTTATAGTCAATGTTGCTCCATCTTCGCAAAATGGTCTAGATAAAGAAAGGGGATTAGATTTGTCACATATTCGCTCGGTTTCAATTCAGCGAATTAACAATAAACTTGGAACGGTCGAAGCAAAATATTGGTCAAATATTAAAAAAGCTATCCTTATACAGCTAGGTTTTGATGATATGTTTGATTAAGCCTATTCTAATTAAATTTTATAAAAGGCTTCTTATTGTACTACTAGTCAATTAGTCAATCGTCAAATTAATCTTACTCTACTGATTGAAAAAAGACGAGAATATTCTCGTCTTTTCAAAGTCTCAACTTTAAGTCAGTTAACCTCCGTAACTAGGCATAGCTCCAGCTACAGTCTGTGCTGCTTGTTGAGGATTGTACATAGCCTGCGGTTGAGCCATAAATCCTACCTGCTGTTGGGGAACAAATCCAGCAGCAGCGGCTGCCTTAGATTGCGCTCCACCATTGTTGTTAAATGGATTAGCAGCAGCGGTGGCATTACCGTTACCGCTGTTGTTACGGCTAACGCCATTATTGGTACGCACATTCTGAGAATGCCAATTTTGGTTAAGGATATAGCTTAAAATAGCCTCATGAGGTCTATTTCCAGGCACACAATCGGGTAGCATATTAGGGGCAAAAGTCTTCATAGTCAGACAAAGCTGCATTTGATCTACTTTGGGTTGACCTACTGTACCAAAAGTTTGTTCAAATACATTTGAAGCTAGCTCGTAGTCGGGAGTCGTGGGTTTTGAACCACGTTGAGAGCTAATTTGATTGACATAGAGAGTTTTGAACATATCTCTTGCGCCAAAATACAGAGATTTGGCTACTGTAGAATTGTCATTTAGGGTCGTGTTGAGAGCAGTATTGCTTGCACCATAGCATTGTTGAACTACCGCCATAGTTTGCGGATCGATAGTCGCACCATAAAATTCAGTACCTTGAGGTTGTTGAACTTGTGGCTGCTGAATTTGTGGTTGCTGAACCTGCTGTGGCATGGGTGCATACCCCTGTTGAGGTTGATTCACCTGTGGCTGTTGCATGGTTGCATATCCCTGCTGAGGTTGGTTTACCTGTTGGGGCATGGGTGCGCTTGCACCTTGAGGCTGTACGTAATTCATGTATTGTAGTGCTCTAATTAAATTTTGAACTAAACGTTAGTTGAATAAGCTAGAGAACTCTCTAATCTATTCACCTACTCCCGCCCGACAGGGCTGGAACTCAACAAATGCTATTGATTAATTACTAATACCCCTGGCGAATAGCCTCTTTTCTTTGACAAATTGGGCAACCTAAAACTAAGCCCCACTCAGCAACAGACCATGTTTACCGAGCTACAAGATCTATTTCAGAATACAGATATAAGCACCATCCAACTTCACGCCAGTGACTATGAACTGGCTCTCAAACAATTACTGGCTATTTATTGCGATCGCTACGAAGATAATCCTGTCTTTTACTGGAATAACGGTTATCAAAATCTTGTTAGGCTTGAACTAGTTGAAGAAAAACTCAAATACAATATTGTCCAAAGCAATGAGCAGTTCGACACCCCCTTAGCTTTGATCCTGCAAAACAAACTGTCGCCAGGATTATACATATTCGATAATCTACTAGATTTCGATCGCCTTTCTGCCAGAGAAAAATCTATTAGAGAATCGCAAATTTACAATTGCGCCAGCCGATTGGAACATCAATCGGGAGTCCAGATTATTTTGCTGGGAGAATGGATACAGCTTAGTCCTAAACTACGTCTCAAACTCAAGCAAATTGAGCTTGGTTTACCGAAGGCTCAAGAAATAGAACGAGTTTTACAAACACAACTTGGTTTTCAGCCCGATACAAAGCTTATTTCTGCCTGTCAGGGATTGGCATGGGGCGATATTTATGGCGAACTAAAACAATTCTCCAACAACGAATCGATAAATGAGCTAATCAACAAATTTCTCAAGTTAAAAGAATCAAAGCTCAACAACAGCTCACTCAATCTTGAGTACTTCAGTAAACCCGAAATCTCTTCTGTGGGAGGCAACGAGAATCTCAGCGAATTTTTACAAAAACTTGCCAAGCTAAACGAGCCTGCTGCCCTACGCTATGGAATCAAACCGCCCAGAGCCATGCTATTTGTCGGACCTCCAGGTACGGGTAAGAGTTTACGAGCAAAAATGATTGCTCGCGATTTAGGCTATACCCTTCTGGGTATTTCTTTTGGCGATATCCTGGGGTCGGATAATGCAGATCGGGCAGTTTTCCAACTATTAGAATTGGCAGAAAGTATCGGTAATGCCATTCTCTTTCTCGATGATTGGGATAAAGGACTGGCTGACTGGGAGTCGGGTGGGGCAGCTAGAAGAATAGTACAGAAGTTTTTAACTTGGATGCAGGAACATAATTCTCCCGTGATTACTATCGCCACAGTCAATCGGATCGAACTGTTACCCGTAGAACTATTACGTCGCTTTGATGATGGTGGTATTTGGATGATAGATTTACCCAATCGAGGAGAAATATACGTTATTTTCAATATTTACCTTGCCAAATACTTCCCGACTCAATTTACTTTTAATCCTCCAACTGATAACGTCACCTGGACTACAGAGCAATGGCTAAAGCTTGTAAACTATACGCCCTGGACTATGGAACAATGGGTAGAGCTGATTGATGAGGCAGAAGAATGTACTCCCGTAGAAATCGCCGATGTGGTCAAGACTTGTTTGACTGATTGGTACTGCAATCTTTCTGAGGAGGAACGAAAGAGCGATCGCCTTTCTCCCGTAATTGATTTTGACTATCTGTTGAGTAAGGTCAGTCAAATTAACAAAGCTTCTGTTCGTGCATCAGAATCAATTCAGGCAATGCGTAACAATGCTTGGTTTGCCAAACCCGCATCCAAGCCAGATACCAGCCCCTTTAAATTACCAGAGGAAGTTTTATTGGGTGGTGGATAAAGAGGTCATACATGAGTCTGCCCTTTTACTTCTCTTTGTTTGAGCTTTTCTGCTAAAGGAATAATTTCCTCTGAATTTACAATTTTTACTCTGCCATTTTCGCTCTGAGCAATTGACTCGCCTTTAATTCGATGCTGTTCGATTGCCTCATCTACAGCTTTTTGAAATAATGGATCGCATATAGTAGATAGCTTATCGGGAATAGAATTGTTCATGATCGAGCGGTAATAATTTGCTGCCAAATTTGTTGTTGATAGACTATTATGGGTTCATTTAAGGGCTTTTCTGCTATTTTTTGTCTTTGTTTACTATTATCATAAACAATCCAACGGTCAGCAATTGGCAAATATAGTTTGAGAAAGTTTTTTCTTCCTCTTTCGTACCTTCTTATAATTGTGTCTGTTGGAATATTGTGTCCTCCAGATTCGACTCTCTTTGCAACTCTAGCAACTGCTAATTCTGCGCTTTCCAACCAGACGTACACTAAGTTAATTCTATATCCTTTACTCTTACATTCTTTCAGAAAGCGAGCAAACGATCTGGCAGCTAAAGTGCTTTCAAACGCAAAGTCTATATTGCGGACAGATAAAACTTTTAATCTCTCCAGCATCAATCGGCTGGCTTGAATCGCTACTGCATCAACGTCTTGTGGATTCAAATCTGCTGCAATGATGTCGGCATTAACAAATTCTACGCCAGGTAAAGCAGACAAGAAAGTATCGGCGAATGTGGTTTTGCCAGAGCCGTTACAGCCACCGAAGACATATATTTCGGGCATGAGTAAGTATTCTTATTTGATTCATAAAGACGCTCGTATTTGTTTCCAACTTACCAATATTAATCGGCTCTACGATATTGATAGTTAATCGATTGTATAATACCTAAATTAGCGATCGCATTATCAGAAAAAGTTTCTGAGCAGAATTTTAACTCCAATACTTACCAATCTTAATATCGACAACAACTGGAACGGGATCGAGCAAATCCTGCCCCGCTTCAATCATTACCTTTTTTAAAATCTGAGCAGCATAGTTTGCCTGTTCTTCTCTAGCCTCAATGACTAACTGGTCGTATGCCGTAAGAACTAAGTAAGCATCGAGCTTTTGATGCAAACATTTTAAATACCAGCTTGAGATTGCCTGTTTCAAAATATCCGCACAGTCAGCCTGAATAGGATAGTTGATAATCTGATTGAGTTTGGGACTTTTACTCGACCAAATATTTATTCTTCCTAATGTAGAGCTTGCCTGCTGTTGTCCCTGTTGCCAGCTACGACGACATAAGGCATGATACTGCTCGATTTCTGAATAGAAAGCAAAAAACATTTCTCGTAGTTCCTTAGATCTAGCTGCTGTTAGATAAACACCAAATTTCTTAGCAGCATTGAGTCTAAACTTTTCTGCGCCCATGCCATAAATCAAGCCCAAGTTTAGAATCTTACCTAGTTTTCGCTGTTGTGGCGTTAATTCTTCTAAATCGCAATTGTAAATATAAGAGGCAGTTAACGAATGAATATCCTGTCCTTGTTTGAACGCCTCAATTAAAGTAGGTACATTCATTCTTTTAGCAGCTAGTCTTAACTCTATTTGAGAATAGTCCGCATCGACCAACATATAACCATCGCTAGCAGCAAAACAATTTCTGATTTTGGGTATTTTTGGTATGTTGCTTAGATTTGGTTCTTGACAGCTAGTTCTGCCTGTCCTCGTTCCAATCTGCCACCAGTTTCCCCTAAGCCGATTATCCGATTGAATATATGGCTCGAATCCTTTGAGAAAGGTGTTGATAATAGTATTGAGACTACGATATTTAATTATCTCAGCAATTACAGGATGCTTTTTCACCTGTTCGATTAGCACGTTGCTATTGGTAGATTTAATTTCTATGCCGTAGGTTTGCAAAGCCTTTAATAGCTGTGAGGAAGAAACTATATTAAATTCTCTATTTAGCTCGCGATAAATCCTCTCCGCTAGTCTGTCTCTCTGTTGTTCGTACTCTTTTCTAACTTGTCGCCAGCGATCGCGATCGAGATAAATTCCGCGACTCTGCATTTCAGTTATCGGTAACAAGCAACAGTATTCTAGAATGGCTATGTTATTCAAACCCGCCTCGTCCAATTTCTGCTGAAGCTCGGTTAAAATCTCAATTAATATTCCCGCGTCATTGGCAGCATACTGTAATTGAGTTTTAGATAGCTTGCCCGACCAATCAGAATTTTGTTCGGTTTTATCCAGTTCTATATTGAGCAAGTCTTGTGCGGTGAACTGCAAACTGGCTTGTCTGGTAGCCCCAGCCTTTAGCACTTCTATACCTAACATGGTACACATAACAGGACCTCGAACTTCGATCCCTTCTGCTTTCAACATTAAAATATCGAACTTGATGTGGTGTCCTACTTTTAGTAACTTGGGACTGCCCATCAACCTTTGCAAACTGGACTTATCCTTAATCTTAGGTAGTTCAACGATCGATACAGGCTCATCTGCGCTGTGAGCAATCTGTATCGTCTTAACCATGCCAGGTGCAGGAGTCAGTCCTTTTGTTTCCGTATCCAGAGCAATAAAACAACTTTCTGTCTCTATTTTTGTTACCCACTCATCTAATTCACGCTCGCAGTCAATTACTAAATAGGCAAAATTTGGCGATCGCCTTTTCTTTAATCGTTCTAGTAACGCTTGGCTCTGCTGTTTGCTGTAAAAGCTAAATCTATGGCTCATTTTTTCTTAAATATTTTCTGGCAATCGGCTAGTACCTTTGCTCGGATATTTTTAACCGAATAAAAATACGACCTACTGAAGATCGATTCAAGATCGTTTAAATCCCAGGGCGATCGAGTTTTGCTGTTGGTTATTTTGGTTGCGTACACCAAAGAAAGCGTGTCTTTTATTCATGTCCCGAAATTTAGTTACTCCCAAAATCTTTTTGCTGCTGCTGGCGACAGCCACTTTGGTATCTGGCTGGGTATTACCTTCTTGGCTATGGCAATTCGGATTCTTAAGGGAAATATTCTTGTAAACCGATGACCGATCATTCTTTCTTCACGGTTGCTCAAACTACTAATACTCAGGCAGCAGTTTCACCCACTCAGCCCCAACCCAAACTCTGGGAAACCGAACTCTTTCAACTCTCTGCTATGGCAGGTATTCTTGCCCTGCTAATGATTTGGGCTTCTCTGATAAAGAAAAAGCCTCAGCTTACTTCAGCTAGAATGGCAAATCGTTGGGACAAACTGTACGCTACCAATCGAGCCTTGGAACACATGAAAGCTACGGCTAACCACAAATGCACTCCTAGTGCAGCCTGGTGCGGTACGCCTAAATACTCATACAAATTTTTGGGACTCAAGTGGGCATCTCGACTACAGGTGATTTTACACAACACCATGCCTACTACCTGGATTCCCGATATTGGTCGGGGAGTTTTAGTTTTGGGTTCGCCTGGTTCGGGTAAAACCTTTTCTTTTATCGATCGCGTCATCGAAGCACTCTTTGCCCAAGGTGTCAGCGTATTACTCTACGACAAAAAAGGCGACCAGATGAAGCTGCATACCTCTTTAGCATCTCGTTACGGCTATACCGTAGATGTATTCGCTCCTGGAGGAGTTGGATTAGAAACGGGTGAAGACCCAGATACGCTTGGAGCAGACTATACCTGCGTCATTAACGTCTTGGACTTTATGAAAGATCCTCGCGATGCTACTACCGCAGGGGAACTAGGCAAAATCTTGATTGATTCTCAAGGAAAAGGCGACGGCAAAAAAGACTTTTTCTCCCAGACTGGAGGTATATTCGCGACAGGGTTGATGCAGCTTGCTAAATCCAGTAAATATCCCGATCTGCCAATGGTTTATGCCATTACTCAACTGCCGAATTTGGTGGAGCGTCTTGACTGGGCAGTACGACGGGACGACGATCGCAAACTAGACCCGTGGATTGCTGCCACTATTTCCAATTTCCTCTCCTCTAAAGAATCAGAAAAAACCGCAGCTTCGATTAAGACTACTGCCGAAATTACCTTTACGGGTTTTATTCAAAATGACCTTTTACCCTGCATGATTGGTAAAAGTACCATTCCTCTTTATCTTAAGCCCAAACAATTATTGGTAATGAAGTTAGACGACCGCAGGCGTAGCATCATCGCTCCTCTTATTACGATGTGTATGCATCTCACTATCGTCGAAAATTTGAGTGAGAAAAGGAAAAATCCATTCTGCTATTGCCTGGACGAAGTTACTAGTCTAGGGGTATTTGCCAAACTAAGCGAACACATTAACGAATACCGTTCTAACGGCGGTATTCCTATTCTCGGAGCGCAAAGTTTGAATCAGTTTTTTGAACTTTACGGCAAAGAACGAGGCAAAGCATTAGTTTCAGGTCTATTTACCCACGTCCTATTTGGACCAAACGACTCGGTAACAGCCGAAGAATACTCAAAGAAAATTGGTAACAAGACTGTAACTACCACTTCTGTATCTCGTTCGCGATCCCAGAACGGAGCATCTACTACTGTCAATCAGCAGACTCACCAGATCCCTTTGATAAGTGTCGATACCATCGAACGTTTTCCTCAAGGCAAAGCAATCATCTTAAACCCTGGCTACGGCGATAAAAACGATGTCAAAAGACCAGTCATGGGTAGAATTGGTGTCCCCAAAGAAGATATAGAGCGAGCAATTGAAGCAGAAACCGTAATCTGGAAAGAAAAAATTCGTCCAGTTCTAGCCGATCGAAAAGCTCAACTAATTGAGTTTCGCGAACAAAATTATATTGACTTGAGTAAATTAAATGAAACTCAAAAGCAAGATTGGACGACCGAACAGCTAAATCTCAGGCTTGCTGCTGCGGAGGAATTGCTGCCAATGCCACCTAGTAATGATAAGTAGCAATCTGTAATTTCAAAATTACACAATTCTAAAATTCTAAATTTATAAAAATCCATAGCTTTTTTATGTCTGCCACACTAAATGTACAGGAAGAGCAACAATTTTTTTGACTTTTTTTAGCTCTCCATGAATTTGTATTTCCATTTATGCTAATAATCTGGGGAGGAGGAAAGGACGATCACCTCAAGGATATGGTTGTAATAATTTGGGGATGATCTATCCTTCTTCTAAATTTTTAGGAAGAAGATCTCTGAAATTCCAATGACCTCTTCTACCCAAATCGTGAATAAGTCTTATAGCTAAAGCTTTTGTCGCATTATTGCCTTTCTGTATTGCATTATCTAAAATTACTTTGCCTTCACTACTCCAACCGTATATATTCATACCGCTTATATCTTGTTCGATCATCAACTTAAAACAATCAAACACTGATTCTGGTTTTAATGGTGAAAGTACAGTTAAGCGTTTAATTACAAAAAAGTCAGGCTGAATTTTATTAATAAGTCCAAGAACTTTTTTAAGCTGCTCCATAGACCAATCGTTGTCAAACTTCTCGGAAATAAACCAAAAGCCAAAGGCAGCAAGCTCATTTTGGTATAAATTCGTATGTTTCGAGTTACTAGCCCAATAAAATCGGTTTTCCCAAAGAGACATTAAAGTATCCAGAATTTCTGGAGGTATTTTTTCTTTAGTACGCTCTAGGCTTTTGCCTATGAATTCTAAAGCATACCCTCGAAGAACATCAGGAGCTTGCTCATAGAACTTTACTAGCATACCTTCTGGACTATCAAGACTTAACTGACCTTGCCAATAGAGATTCATAAGGTGTTGGGTCAGGTGAAGTTCGACAGTGGTTAAATTAGCTCGATCAATTGCAACTTTGTTAATCTGTTCTACAGCACGTTCATATTCTGCTCTTAATATGTCAAAAACATTGTTATACAAAGAACAATAAGTAATGTAGCTTTTCCAAGCAGCACTATATAGATGATTTAAGGTTTCGTCTTGAGGAAAAATATTGCTAACATTTTGACTAGCCCAATTCCGATCTAATAGAGTAAGCCAAGGAAACCATCGACCATACACTGAACGAATTACTATTGAGGATTCTTGAGAAGGATCTAAATGTATATCGAGAACCTCGGTTACCTCACGCATTCGGGCGAATCCTTGCTTAATTAGATCTTCTCCGTCAGCAGATTGCTCATAGTATCCTCGAATCCAGAGAGCATAACGTATAAGCGTATGCATGGCTTGACCGCGAACTGTATTAAGTGATTGTGTATTTGGATCATCAATCAAGTTACGATGATGAGCAATCTCGTATTCAGCAGTGGGTTCAGGATGATTAGTTAATGGTTTTAAGATTTTCCAAAGCTGAGCGCGGAACTTTAGCGGAATTCTTTTTGTGTCTCTAAGTGTTAGAGCAACTCCCAAAAAGCTTGCTACACTTTGATTAGCCTCACGCCATTCATTGGCTATAATTTGGTCGATAGCTGCGTCATTTTCAATTTGTTGGGACTTTTCCACTATCCAAAGACAAAGCTGAAAAATCGCTTCCCAAGGAAATTCGGTAGATTCTTGCTTTTGCCAATTCTGATTAGTCAAAGCATTTTGTAGTCCTGACAGCAAATTACACGCATATATTGGATGTAGCTCCTGAAATTTGTCTGCTATCATCGCCAAACGTTGAGGCTCTTGTTTAGATACAGTTGATAATTCCAGTCCAAGCCCTGCAAAACATGGCTCAAAATGATTTCTTGAAGCAGGTTGCCAATCCTTAAGAAAAGAAATTAATTCCTCATCCTCCATAGAAGCCAGTTCAGATGAAGTAACAGGGGAAACAGGTCCCATCTTAATTTCACCTACACCTTCAGAAACTAACTCTGAGTCTTCAACAGCTCCAAACTCATCGATTAACAGCTCGTACTTTTGTTGCCAATTCCCAGGAAGACTATTTTTTAATGGAGTTAATCTTCTTAATTGCCAATATCTAAAATATTTTAATTTATCTTCTTCATTTTCTATCCAATACCAGTCAAAATTAGGATTTTCAATAAAATTGAGGATTTTTTGCTGTGATTCTGTGGAAAGGTTGGCAAAATGTTCTTTCAATAAAAAAGCATACTCGTAGTCTTGATAATCAGAATCATCAAAGTATTTAGATGCAGCTAACTCTTCAGCAAGAAGTTCAGGATCTGCATCTGGAAACTTACGGATTAGATATAGTGCAATGCGATGAAATACTCTCCATTTCCGCTTTTCAAGTATTTGTATAATTTTTCTAATTTCAGCCGTATTTTCTTCTACAATTTGTTCGGCAGCATCTCTAACTGCGACTGTTAAAAATTCTTGGAAATCATAAGGATTGAAGTTGCGAGAATTTTCTTCGATTACAGGTCGCCAGTATCGCGAATCATCTTCCCAGATAAGTAAATTATCATCCTGTTCTTTACGGCTGTGTGAATTCTGAGAGAGCTTAATCGCATCAAAGAGTAAATAAGCAATCATTGTTAACGCATTTTTACCTACAAATCTTACTAACTCTGGTACGTGCTTTTTGAGGATTTGTTGGTAGTACCAGTAATCCATGTGAACTTGTGAATCTAGAGAGAATTTATTTGCTTGATAATTACTAGCTTCACTGACATTACTTTCAGAATCCGATCTTATGGCGAGCAATGAACGACATAAATCAAGTGATTTCTTAGCTTGACCGTTTTTAGCGAGATACACTGTAAAATCGCCAATTTTTTCCGATAGAGAGAATAATGAATATGGGGATTGAATCCAAGTTTTTACTTTAGGAGCAAGTTGAATAGCTATCTCAATAGGCATTTGAAGTGCTGCATCAACAAAATCCTCATGAACTCTTGGATTATTGGTTTCTATTTTTAAAATAATGTCTAGAACAGCTTTTGGCTCGTATTTAGCCATTCGTGCTAAATAGCTTGACTCTGACCATGAAGGAAATCTTATCGCACCATCTTCAGGAATATTAATTACATCTGGAGGAGACTGAAAAAATCCCCTTTTCTTCAGTGGAGCAATCCAATTCGGATTCTCAAGATGATTGAAAAAATAGGAACGTTGCTGAGGATGAGGTAGTGACGCAATGGCTTTATTTATCTGTTCTTGAGTTGGCTTCTGCCAAGATTTTGTCGATTTCATCAGTAGTATTGTAAAAATTGCGAGCTAAATTGCTAAGTAAAGACTCAAATACTGCAAATTGAGATAGAAGTTCTTGCCTATTTTCTTGTGTCTCCACACGTTGGTTATCGTGCGCTCTTGCTACAAACCAGTCATAAACATTTTTCCATTGACTAGCTTGAGGCTTCAACGATTGATCGTTTTGATTCTCAGGGAACTGTTTCAGATAAAACTGAAGTATTCTATTATTTACCTTGGAAGTTGTCTCATTATTTTTTTGAATTAGTTCCGCAATTTCAAGATACAACTCACGTGAGATAACAACATCTGGTGAAGAAGAAAAAAGATTAGACTGAGAGGTAACTTCAGTATCTGGAAATGAGCTGTCTAAAGTAAAACCCTCTTGAACCCATCTTTGCGTAATCTTATTTACGTATTTGTTGTAATTTAATCTTCCACCTTGTTGATTGGTGAGATTGACGTTAAGTAAGTGAATACAAATCTCCCTACAACAATGAGCTACTAGTCTTGTACAACTGGGAATAGGAATAGATTGATTGTTGATTAGTTCGACTGCACTTTGATACAGTTGTGCTAAAGATAGAGACTGCTCATTTAGCCAAGCTTTTATATTTTCTCGGTCGGGTGTCCAATATCCTGTTGAAATTGTAAGCGAATCAAATGCAACAAGAGATGAGTGTTTACCATTCAATTCCATAGGCTATATGAGAAAAAAGTTTTGAAATGCGCCATCAAAGAGTTACCTACAATTTGCATAAAAATAATAGATATTTTGCATGGTTTTTTAAATACCATGCGTTGCGATCCGAATATAGCAACTACGAACAGAATATGGCTACTGCCAAACTGTAAATTTATAATTATATATTTATAGAATTACGCAAATCCAAAACTGCAAAATCATACCAATCTAAATTGGCAATAAATCTCAGCCAGAAATTATTAATAGACAAATATATTACCTGCTATTAAACAAATTCAGATTTTCACAATTATATAAATTCACAATTTCAGCATTGCATAATTACAATACTATTTAAAATAGTCAAAACTAGTATCCCGATCTAGAATTTATCAGTTTACCAAACCTCACCTTCAGAGAATAGCTACTCCCATCCCGCCTTAAGACTACCGAAAGTAGATAAGGATAAATCAGCAATAATCTCTGTTTTGGCTAGGTAATTATTGAGTGGGATGGGAGTAAGGCAAATTTGAATGTTGGTTCAACTATACTTTTGCAATTACATAATTTCATAAATATATAATTACAGATATTGAATTTAACAGCCTGAAGAATCTGAATCTATAGCTTAATTAGATATATTGTGAATTCGGAATTGTAAAACTACAAAATTGTGTAAATCTAAATTTACAATATATATATCGATCTGGCTGTAGCCTCTGACCACAAAAGCTCAGAATTAAATACCGTTAAACAATTAAATGAATTTGTATTTTGTAATTACATAATTCTATATTTACATAAATATAGAATTTCACCATTTTATAATTACAGGTGTTAGATTAGGCGGTGTAAAATTTTAAGCTCAACACGACAATATGGACATTTGTGTTTTGGGGTTGAAGGGAGGTATAGGCAAAACGACTACAGCAATTCATATTGCTGCCTATATGCAACGGTTTGGGGAAACGTTATTGATTGATGCTGATAAAAATGGTTCTGCTTTACAGTGGGCAGAGAAAGGACTATTGCCATTTAACGTCTGTAACGTAGAGGGTTCGGTAAAACACATCCGAAAAGCAGAACACGTAATCACCGATACCAAAGCCAGACCAGAAAAGGAAGAGATACAGGCGGTGGCAGAAGAATACGATCTGCTAATTTTGCCTACTCCGCCAAAAGCATTGGACATGGAGGCTTTACTTAAAACTAGAGATATGCTGATTGATTATGGAACAAACTACAAAGTTTTGTTGACTATCACCCCTCCACCCAGAAGAAGACCAGGAGGAGGAGAAAAAATTCCCAGCACCAAAGAGAAAGAAGCTCGTGAATTATTAGAGATGGAAGAACTTCCGATCTTCAAATCTACGATCTATCAATATACGGCGGTAGAAAAATCGCCTTTATCTGGAGTGACGGTAGACAAATACGACGACTCTTACTCGGCGATCGCTTGGCAATGCTATGAAAACTTAGGAAAAGAGATATACGATGGCAAAAAGTAATCCCAGTTTGGCAGATCTCAGCCGTATGCGAAGAGAGGCTAAACAAAGTAATAAAGCTGAGACTGCACAAAAGCCTCATGTAGAAGAAATAAAATCTATTGAGATTGAAGAGCAAACCAGTTCTGTTCAACCAAAGCGCAAACCTGAATCCAGCAATAATTCAAAACTTAAAGTAGTACCAGAACAAAAACCTTCTGAGATTGAAGAGCAAAAAAAAGTTGGTAGACCCAAAGGCATAAGAAGTAATCCCGATTACGAGTCTACAACTATTAGACTTCACAAACAGATCAAAGCTAAAGCGCGTTACATATTATCTACTCAGCCTGAAAAAATGGACTTGCAAACTCTCCTGAATAACTTATTGGAAGACTTTGTTCGAGAACAAGAAACATAATACTGTAATTGCATAATTATAAAAATACGAAATTATGGAAATATAGAATTGCGTAATTACAGTATCAAAAAAAAGGTAACGCCAGCTCTAATCTCTGCTATAGATTGACTCGTTTGAATTTGTAATTAGCTTTTTGACAGCAAATTTTGGAATTATACAATTATAGATTGTTGTAATTGTGTAATTTTGAAATTCTGAAATTAATTTACTTTAATAACTAAGCAAATTTTAGATCTGTCAAAACAATAATTTTGATTTTTTCTTGCCCGAAGTATAAACTGAAAAATAAATGAACTACTTACACCAAATCAAAGATTTGAAATAAGTTTCTGTCGTTTCTTCGCCCCAAGTTGTCTCATGCTTCCACATAAGATAGAGCTTGGCGACTCTGCGACTGAAGAGGACAGTTCCTGCCCCCTGGCATAATTAAGCATGACCTGGGCTGCTGCTACATCTCTGTCTAATGGCTTGATGCCACAATTACATGTATGTATTCTCTCACTCAAATCCTTTTTGCGTTTAATACCACAACCAGGGCAAGTCTGAGATGGAGCAACCTTATGAGTCGGTATCTCAATATAAATACCGCCAGTTTCGGTTACTTTGTACTTAATTAGACTTTTTAGATTACCTATTCCCACATCTAAGAGATTGCGATTAAGACCAGTTTTTTGCCTTTTTCTTTTATTTCCTTTCTTAGCTTTACGGGTTAGGTTTTTAAGATTGAGTTTTTCTGTGGCTACGAAGCTATTACGGCTAACTATTTCTGAAGCCAGTTTGTGTTGCCAATCCTGTCTTTGTCGAGCTACCTTTGACTGTATTGAAGCTCAAAATAACAAAAAGGTTATCGGTACACCTTTTTGCAGTTGCCAACTCTAAATCCCAGTTTTGCCGATTAAAATAGTGAATACTCTTTCCAATTTAGATTCAGCCAATGTCCAAGACTATTGCTTTAATCAGTAACAATATTTTTTATGGTCTGGGATTACAGAAATATATCCCCGACTACGAATTGAAAAATATCTCCTCCCAGCATCTCGAAGGAGACTTCACAGAGCTTTTAAAAGAAATCGATCTGGTTTTGGTTAATAGTGAGTTGGCTTCGCCTGAAAAGACAATAGATTTGATTAAATCCATTCTGGAAAATCAAACCCAGGTCATCTATTTAGCTCACAACCAAGACAAACTAATTACCCAGCTATATTCAATTGGTTGCCAGGGAATTGTCGAGCAGCAACGAGTCGAAGAACAATTATCGATCGCGATTGAAGCAGTCAAGAGTGGTGGAACTTACTACTCTCAAGGTCTGTTTGATAACAGTCAAATGATTTTACTCGGACCTTTACTAGAACTGTTTAAAGAACTAGATTCGACGAAGCAAAAGCTCACGCCTAAAGAAAGAGAAATTGCCGAGTTTTATACAGAAGGGTTATCTCTGACTGACATTATGAAAGAGTTACAGATTTCTAAATCAACTATTAATACTCACATGGAATCGATTAGAAGTAAGTTTCAGGTTAATTCTAATCGCGAGATTATCACCAAGTATCAGATCGGTCGATTAAAGTCTATTGAAGCTTAATAACAGCACATCAGCATTATTTTAGCCGTTAGGTTACAAGTATTGTAGGTTAATTCTTGTTTGGTAGTTTCAATTTGGTTATTGAGCCAAACCAACTGCTCTACCGAGATTTGCTGTAATTCGCGACGCATAAAGTACAGTCGTTTGACATTCCCAATTTGGGCAAACTTGGCAATCTCGGTATCATTAAGGTTACTGTTGATTCCAATAGCAGTTTGCATCAACATAGCAAACTGAGTTCCCAGGCTAGCTAAGATCGTCCGCTCGGCAGTAAAAGCCGATAGCTTGGTAACATAAGCTGGAATTTCGCTACGCCTGCGTTGCAAAATCATTTCTTTAAGTTCAATAGCACTAGCGTATTCTGAAGGAATCACTTCTTTAACCAAAGCCAGCTCTGGATTGTCAGACAGTACGGCAATAGTCGCCAAACCGTTACGCAGCAGGGAAAAATTGTTGTTAAGTGCGTGGCGCAGATATTCTTTGACCTCGAAAGACAAATTCAATCCATATTGGCTGGCATAAAAGTCTATTCCTCGATCTATTCCCTGTTTGTTCCAATTGGTAGGTAATTTAGAATCACTAACCAGATATGGCTTCAGACCCTGTCCTAGCTTAGTTCGGCTATCGAGATTTTCTAAGACTAGAAAAAGCAGATTTTTTGACTTGTGGAGTCGAGGGATTTGGCTGAGGTCTAGGCTTTTTAATTCCCGCTCGGATAATTCTAAAACCGTGGCGGTAATTTCGCCCATCAAATTAAGAGTAAGGCATTTAATCCAGGCTTGTTTGATGTCTTCTAGCGTCGAATATTTCTCTAATTTGTAGTTGGCTAGTATGTGTTTTATCTGTTGTTCGATTAAGGCGCGATCGTTTCCTGTGAAAATAAATAGCATGAGGTGAAAAACATTTAATATTTGGCAGCCAGCCTCAAACAATATTTATGGCTGGCTACTCGCTTCTTGATGCAGTCGCTCTAAGAAGGAAACCTTCAAGACCGCGCTGCATCGCTTTATTTTTGAGAAGGAACGTAAGGTTTGTGTCCTGTAGGAAATGCAAACTGATGTTGTGCTGTAGGTACAGAAGGCTGTAGCGGTTGATGATCGACAACAGTTAGAGAATTAGCCTGTAAACCTGAAGATAATTGAGGTTGAGTCTGCACTGAGTTAGCGGATACATTAGATGAAGGCTGAGATACAGCAAAATTAGAAACATTATTTGATGAATCGATCTGAGTCGCTTCTACCTCTCTATACCCCGATGGTTGCCACACTGTTAAGGAATGATACAAAGCCAAGCGACAGTTGGCTTGAGCATTAGAATTACCACCCAACTTACTAATAGCAGGTATTATTACCTTTAAAATTCGATTGGCATTACCCACGAAATGAGGGTTAGTTTCAGGCATCGCCATAATCTCAATTGCTAGATCTATTAAGTCCGTTAGTAGCTGTTTGGGATAGAATCCTTGCTGGCAAACTCTCTGTAAAATTCTGTCGATCTCTAAATAGTCTTGGTTTTCAAAAGCGACAAATAAACTCTGTAGTTTATCCCTAGCAATTTGAGGACAGAGATCGGCAACTGAAACCCCTTCGCAAACTGTTCCTAAAGTTTGTAGTGACTGTCTGATCGAACCTTTGTTGTATTCGTAAATCCTTTGTGCCTCTTGTTCGCTTAAGGCAATCCCTTCGTGATAAGCAACGTTTAGCAAATACCCCGTAACCAAATCGCGGGGTACAGTCCCAAACCGCAGAATTCTTGCCCGCGAACATATAGTTTCGAGTAATTTATCTTCTTCGGTAGTGCAGAGAATAAATACTGTGTCTTGAGGAGGATCTTCTAGCAGCTTGAGCATCGCATTTTGGGCGGGCTTGCTCATTTGATGGCACTCATCGACGATGAAAATTCGATACTTTGAGTCTAGGGTATTAATTTGACACCTTTCGATAATGCCTCGTACATCATCGACCCCATTTTTATCCGCACCGTTAATCTCGTTAATCGCTAAATGGCGATCGCTGAGGTGACTCAGACAGCTACTACACTGATTACAGGGTTCGACTCCTACTTTTTCCTTACAGTTTAAGCTTCTCGCCATGATTCTAGCTAAAGTAGTCTTGCCAGAACCAGAAGCCCCAACTAGAAGAAAGGTAGTTTGTAATGGTGTCTGCACCAGACTAGCTTGAGCGATCGCTACGGCGACTTGTTGTCCAACGACCTGAGCAAATTTAATGGGTCGATATTTTATTGGTAAATTCATCTCTTCAAAGATTTTTTGCCGTACCCAGACTTAAAGTCCGAGTACCTTTGTTCACTTCACCCGTCCGACAGGACTTATTAAAAAGCTGTAAGCTTTAAGCTCCAAGCTCTAAGCTTTTAAATTGACTAGCTTTAAACTTGTAGCTAATGGGTTTAAGATCTCCTGTAAACGCAGGTTGGTGCAGATGCGGTCTAGCCCTTTCTATAATCAGGCTGGATCGAATACCTTGTCTGATTGGCTTATGGCTTATGGCTTATGGCTTACGGCTAGGAGCATCGCTCCTGACTACTCTGCAACCAACTGAGTTAAGCAGTATAAAGCATCATCATCCTCTACCAAAATATTGTTGCAAGCTATGTCCTCACCCTCTTCAGGTACTAGATCCAACTGAAGCGCGATCGTTTCCGATCTAACTGAAGCGACTACCTTAACTAGATAATCAATCGGCAAACTAAGTCTAATGGGTTCTCTAGCATCGTCATTACTACAGTAGATATTTTCCGCACCGCTACCTGCTTCAGTAGATTGAATCAGGGTGCATTCTTCACCATCGATCCTAAATTCAATCTCAGAGGATGCTACCTGATGTCTTTTCAAAGCTGCTTGGAGTTCGTTTCGGTTAAACTCTACTGAGGTATCGTTTCGGGCGATCGAGGCTTTAATTTTTTCCACATCAGGAAACTTACCTTTGAGAGTTTGCACGATACACTCAACATTTCCCCAGCTAAATCTCACTGATTTTTCTGAAACAGACAAAGTAAAGTCATCGGCATTATTGGCAATAAAAGTCGCTGCCTTTTTCGGCAAAACCAAGACCAGATCGTCTATTCCACCTAGATCGTTGGTTTTTACTGGATCTACCCGTAACCTGATATGTCCCATTCCTGGTTCTGAAATACCCGTTACGGTCAATTCTAAAGAGCCAGAATCTTCTTCTAGCTCAGCCGTCGCTGGTTTAAGCTGAAGACAGATACCACTGACGATATTTTTAAGATCGCTGTCGGTAAAAGGAGCAACCCGATCTAAAGCCTGTTTAAATTCTGAAGCCTTTACTTCAGCCACGGGAGTAAAATCTGCATTATGCTCTGGAATTACATCCTTATAGGTAATCAGAGTATGTTGGTAAGTCTGTTTCTGATTGTAGATAGTTACCCGTTCGGGAGATAGGTGTAGTTTGTGATTGGAACTGTCTAGCGCACCAGCATAATTTTTTAGCTGCCTACAACTGACCTGAATTGGAGGAGAACTGGAGGTTTTGTTAGCTTTATGGGTAATTCTGACTCCAATATCTCCACCAACGCTAAAGATACTTTGACTATTACCCACCTCTATACTCAAGCGATCTAATCCCTGTTGGTTGCTGGTTACTGCTGCGTTGAGCAACGTCAGGTTATTTAGCAATACTTTGGGTTTTACAGTCAACGTACATCCGTTCTTTTTACTCTTAACAGCAGAAGACTTTGAAGGTGTTTTAGTAGCTCTTACCATAATTAATTTATTGTTCGGATATTATTCATCGCTACTTTCAAGGCGCAAGCCGTTGAGATAAAGCTTTACCCGACACAAAACCTGCCAAGTTTCCCACTTAGGACTGTGGGGACTCAACTGAGGCTGTCGCAACAAATAGGCTGGATGATATGCTACCCAAACTGGATACTCAAAAAACTGATGTCTGCTTCGCATCAATTTCTCAAATTTACCTATTCCTCCAAAGACAGTCTTCGCTGCCACCTTGCCCAAACAAAGGATAGCTTTGGGTTTGACTAAAGCAATTTCACTTTGTAGAAATCTCCAACAGCTTTGACACTCACCTTTAGTAGGATTGCGGTTATCTGGAGGACGACATCGTACTACGTTAGTGACGTAATAATTCTCTAAGCCTACCGCATCGAGCATAATATCTAATAACTTGCCCGAATCGCCGACAAAAGCCAGCCCTCGCTCGTCTTCGACCTGTCCTGGTGCTTCACCGATAATGAGCAAATCGGCATTTTTAGTTTTGCTATAGCGACCAGCTACTACCTGAGTTCTTCCTTTATATAATTCACAAGCCTGACAATTGTTGGTATTAGCTTCTAACTCCTGCCAACTGTGACAAACTAGATTTGAATTGAACTCAATTGGTATGAAGCCATTATCCAATAAAGATCTAAGTTTTTTAGCCATCAGGAAATTAACCAGAATAATTATCTGGCTAATTTTTGCCGTTAGGCTATTTGATTTAGAGCTTTAAGCTGTCTTTCTATCTTCACTTAGCGCAACATCTATCAAACAGGCAGGATACCATTTAGTGCGGTGTTTTGATTCTTGAACTTCAATCAACTTCCCGTTTGATTGAGTAACCCAACGCTCTATTTGCTGAAGCAAAGCTTTAGTGTCTTTAATACTAGCTTGCGTTCGCGTCAAACCAGAGGTTATTAAAGCAGCGATATTTACAAGCTGAGAATAGTCAATAAGCTCCCATCGGTCGTCACTGCCGATCAGATAACCTGCCCAAGACTCCCACTCAGGAGAATATTTGAGCTTATTTACATACAGAAGATGCAATAAATCTTTGGCTGTTTTTTGCTTACTCTGACTCAACTGCATTCAATAGCCTCGCGATCGCTCCACATTTAGTCGCCGAACCTATTTTATCTTGATAAGCCTTTAAGCGGTTAAATGTTTCCTCATCTAGCTTAACCGTATATTCAAGACCAATTCCTGGCTGGTAGTTAACTTCACGAAAACTAGGTTCGACCAAGCCTTTAACTTTCAGAGTTGAGTTTTGCTCTTGTTCGTCGCTCTGCGTTATTTCTCTAACCGCTTGTTTGACCAGTCTGGCAGGAGGAACTTTTTTTCCACCAGCTAGTTCTACCGCTCTACTCCAAGCCCTGCGTTGTATTTCTGGAGGATGTCCAGCAAGATAACGACACTGAGATTCTTTGGTTGGCAATATAGTACTTTTGTTCGAGTGAACAATTTGTTCACTTTTGAGCAGCGACTCCGCGTTATCCGAAGGTGTCCCTAAAGGGATACACTTCGATATATCCTTTAGGGCGTCCGAAGACGCACTAGGTAGCACTGCTTTTAGATTGTTCACGACCTCGTGAGCATCTATTAAATAATAGGCAGCACGTTTGGTAAAGTCAAAGCGGTCGCGTACATAAGATTCAAAAGTAGCGTGAGTTTCTCGATACAATCTTTTATCTCTCAGTATTTTTAAAGCTTCCCCCGCCACATAAAATGCCTGTTGAACGGTACGCTCTAGACTATCTCGTTCTACTTTTTCTGCTTCTGACAGTATGCTTTCTGAAACAACGTTTTTAACTACCCGCCATTCATCTTTATCGTTGTGTTCTACCCGCTCTCCTAATTCCTTTAGTCTATGTCTTACTTGAGAGACAGAAGTCTCTAGAGACATGGCTAATTCCACAATGCAAATATAGTCATCAACCTTAGCTAGTTGAACGAGAAGCAATTCAGATGATATCATTTTGTTAATTGGATAAAAGAAAAATAGGTGTTGGCGCACCTGTTTGGGAGTGAATTACCAACTTTTTTTGTTGGCGATCGCTCCTTCTTTTATTTTTCTACCAATTAATTTAAAAGTCAATGTAGCAAAGGATCCAGGGTCAGCGGTAATAGTTTCAGATATCACAGTTGCAGTAGTTATAATTTTCTCTTACCAAAACTAATCAAGAACAGCATTAATAGCTTCTCTACCTTCTTGCTCTGCTGCGAAACTTGTGTAGAAAATATCATCTGGCTCAAAGATAATGCCATCATCGTCGATGACGGAATATTTGTAGCACTCTGCTGAAGTATAGTAAACAGCTAAAATGTATTGACTAATGCTGATAAGTTTGATGATACTCATGGTTTTAGTGAAAAAATCATCTTCTTATTTTAGTTTGACTAAAGAGATCGGGCGATGCCTTCGGCTAGGCTAAGTCTTCGACTTGCTTCGCAACCGCCAATCGCCAAATACGGTAGTCCCTGCAGAGCATTGGAGGTCATTGCAAGCCCTTAAAATTATCGTGCAATTTTTGGCTGAAACTAAGTAGATTCGTTACGAATTGTAACTGGAAGAGTCTCAAAAGCTCTAAAATTCCTGATTTTTCGTACCTCCACTATTTTGTAGGGACTACCACCTATCCCACTAATCAATTTTCAGGGTTTTTCAGTAGTTTAAAATCACAAAATTATTGAAGATGTAAGAGTAAAATGCCAGTTTTTCGTGTTCGAGATTCATATCATTAATTGACAGCATTATTCAAACAATGACAGTTGAACTATCTGTGCTTTTTTTGAATTGTTGAGATTATGAATAAACAAATCTAAATAATCTAACCGAGACAAAAAAATTAGAGGAGAAGAATTGAATATAGCAATTCTCACAATGGTGAGGTACATCTTACTTCTGCCCTCTGCCTTCTGCCTTCTGCCTCAAAACGATCAACTTTGTACCTCATGAGTCTGAGAACCGCTATACAATTTTCATTTATTTTTTACCAGCTTCTCTCTATGGCGATATCTTCGCTACCGAGATAAGAAAATTCGATATCCATAGACTCTAGTATTTGTAGAAGAGCTTCGACCTCAAGTCCCATAATCTCTGCTGCTTTCTTCAAGCTGATGAGCCTGGAAACTAAAGCTCCGACTACAAAGAGAAACCTTTCTTTTTGTTCTACGTCGGAAAATATCTGCACATTGGCAGCAATTTCTTTTAAGACTTTTTTACTAACCATTAGTTGATAGTGAAATAATTTATTCTTTGATATTAATTGCTCCCATTCAGATATTCCTAAGACAATTCACAACCGATCCCAAAAGGTAGATTTATCAATCATTGTCTCCATCGAATCACGCTCCCAGTCTACAGGAGTGGGCGGATGTAGCACATAGTAGAAAGGAAAGGTTTGGTATTCATAATCAATGGTGTAAGCACCATCTAGACCATCGATAAAATTAGCCTCAAACATTCGGCGATAATCCTGAATGCACAATTGCAGGGCGACATAACAAGCCTCATCTGCTAAAGAAACTGGCTTCTGGCATTCTAATGCTCGTTCCACCGCGTCGTAATTGAAACCTTTGGGAACTTTGACTCGAATATTACTGCATCCAACGCTCATGGCAAATAAGTTTTTAGTTGTGTATGGGACTTTAGTACGACCCAGTTTATTAAACAAGTTAGGGCTGATAGAACTTACCCAACCTAAACTGCGGATGTAACTTTCAAGATTATAAGAGAAAACCATGAGCAAAACCCCAGATCCTGGCTTGAAGGTCAGGGTTTATAATATCGCTCATCAAAATTTTGACGGACATCAAGATTTGGGAAATTGTGTTTTATCTGAGTTAGTTCCCGATGCTCAAGATAAAATCGTAGCTGTTAAGGTTGATGATGACTTGCTCAGGGCTACAGGCGATCGCGACTACAATCTCCAGGCTTATTTCTCCCAGCTAGATCGCCTCAACTTAGGTAACTGTACCGAAGTCCTGTTAGCCTCTGGGGGTACGGTATACATGAGCGAACCCGAAGTAGCAGCTCAGGTACGCGATCGCTTCTTTGCTTCTCAGCTCGACCACTGCTGTAGATACGGTTCTCTACTGGTATCGAGCTGTACCGAAGGCATTGCTAGTTTGGATCGACCTATTACCATCAAGATAGTCGATTTCGAGCATGAAAGCGAGATGGAACGCAAAGTGGCTAAAGATCTGCGGGTGGGGGATTGTCATGGCAAAATTTCGGCACGCTTGGCAAAAATGTTGGGAGGAAAAGAGAATACTCCTTTTCAATTTCGTCTGGCAAATTATAGTCCCGATGGCCCTCTACCTGCCTTTATCGCTAAAGGGACGGTAGCTATAGATAATAGACGCACTGAAAATAGAGGTTATGACCTAGTTCTCGATCGCAGTTCGATTAAAGGATGGGCAAACAACACGGGACCAATACAGGTCACTCAGATAAATAACCAGTGGCGGTTGACTCCAAAACCCAATCTCAGTCCGCAGCAGCTTGCCGATCTCGGCTATTTACCGACTATCCTACAAAACCAAGGAGTCCAGTATCAAATCGATCCTAGCGATCGCAGCTACATCCTCGATCGGCCGAGCAAACAAGCTTTAGACGTTCTCGCCCATGCCTATGATTGGGGTCGCGATCGCCTTGCCTGTGGAGTATATCAAATGCCAGAAGTAGTGCTGGGAAATAATTCCAACGCCGAGCTTCAGGATTATCGCAATTCTTGGCAGCTAACTCAATGGTATTCTCCCCAGGCGATCGAGCAGGATATTGTCCCCGCTACCGTAGCCGAGGCTGAATATTTGAAGTCGATTCAAAATGATTATCAGCTTTTAGCCCAATATTTAGTTAAAAACCACGACCAAAAACAACAGCTAAAAAACTTGGAGGAAGAAGAGATTGAAGACAAAAACGAGTTTGGTTTGATTGAAGTTTTGCGTGCCGATACTAGAGGAGAATTAGCCAACCATCCTAAAATTGTCTCGTTTTGTCGCGACCAGTTACGCAAACGCTGGTTGGAATTAGCAACCAAAGGAGCAAACACCTTAGAATCGGCGATGGCTCAACCCGCCGACATCAAACCAGGTACGGTCATCGCCCCGCACCTAATTAGTGGCACTGAAGTCATCGTCACCCGCTACCCCATTATTAATAAGGATAATATCCGTCGTTACGTTGTAGACAACGACCAAATCCCAGAACTAATTGATACTAGAGGATGCGTTTTTATCAATCCCGACGATGCCATGAGATATCACCAATGTGACTTTGATGGCGACCAGTTAGTTTGTACTCCCTGCGATCTGCTTCCCACTATTGCAGCGGAAACACGCACAGCACGAGTACAGTTGGATGCCGAAGGTAACAATCTCAACCGCGACTTTAATCCTGTAGTTAAGAAGCAGAAAAAAGCTTACCCTCAGTCCGACCTCAAACACATGGCACTAGCTGTCAGGTTAAATTCTATCGGTCGCATAGCCAACGCCATTGGTCGGGTAAACTGCGCCCAACCCAACCCCGAAGCAGACATCAAAGACCAACAGTACTTCTTAAAATTCAAGCGAGAACTGATGGATGTCCTATTCGATTCATTGCAGGTTGAGGTAGACAGTCCCAAATCTTCGACTCGCTATACGGATTATTATCCAGACTTAAATAGACGGCTTAACAGTCAGGCTTTTGCCCTACCCTTTTTCGACTTTAAACAGGATGACAGGGTATTTAACTCTGCTCCCATGCCAGTACCTGAAAATAGTTCGGTGGTAGATATCTTACCCCATCACATCAACCAGATTTGGGAGAGCTGCGAGCTAAAAGAAATGCCCGTCAGTCAATATAAGCACCTGCTACAGAGTCATGAGAATTTAGACGACACTGCCAAAGCTGCGATCGCTCGATTGTCATCAAACATCCTCCAGCAATACAACGACAACGTAAAACTAATCGTTCGAGAGAAAGTTAGCGATTCTCAACAGATTAAAGAAAGATTTGCCAGAACCTACGCGGGAATCAAAGAGCAAATTATGACGGCTCAACTGAGTAGCGTTGCTAAAGACGAACTGGCAGCAACTCTCTGGCAAAAACAACACAACAATAGTTCCGAAACTTCCTGTCGTCGTAAGTGTATCGATATTTGTCGTCACTTCGATCCGAGTATCTACACCTATCAAAAGGAAAAACACCAATACAGACGAGACTTAATTCAAGACCAGTCTGCCTATATCGTCGAAGCTCCCTTTGAATCGAGTCTCTTTGCCAGCCAGGGCAGAAAAGACTGTGCCGTCTACATCAAGGAAATGTTGGATGCTCAAGGTCAGGAGTTTGAGGCTACGGTTCATTCCAGTAAACCCTGCGTAGTGTTTGCTATCAAAAATATAGCTCCCCATGTCAAGCAGTTATTCGAGCCTTTTCACGATCCTCAGATCGCTCGCCACCACGATCTTATCGACACTAAACAAGCCAAACAGACCTTATTCAACAGCGACCGACAGCTCTACAACAAACTGTTCACCTTCACTTCAGGCACTAAGAAATACAACCCAGTAAGTATCGTTGCCCCCAGACACATGAACTGGTTGATGGGTCAGACAAGCCGTAAAGCTTCTTTAGTCTTTTCCGTACTGCCAGAAAGAGTCTCTCAGGCTTTGGGAAAGGATATAACTCAGGTTCAGTTACTGGGTAAGGACAAAAATGCCTACGCCCAACACGACTTCAATTCGGCTTATTACCAGGGTCGCCAACTTAACTTTTTCGTTTCGACCTTCAACGACCCTAACTCAGACCGTCACGGAGATCCGATGGTCTATATGCAACATCTTGGAGACGGCAACTATTACTCTTTGGGAATGTTCGCCCAAGATTCAAATAAACTCCCCGTATCGACTAACTTCACGGCTCAGGCAACCTCCGACGGTAAAACTGTTGAGCTTTCGATTGAGCCTGGTTCGATTATCGTTCCCCACAAAGAACTGCCAAAAAGTCCGAAAAAGTTACGCAGTAAAGCTCGCCGTCGAGAGACAGCTAAGACTCAAAGAACAAACCAAGACCGCTTGAGTTCGATTCTTAACAAGCGAGAAAAATACCGTAAAAGCCTACCAAAACAGCAAAGACAAATCCAGAGCGAGCGCCCTGACGATCCCCAACCAAATCGAAATCAGCTAGAGATTTAAATAATTTAACAACCTCAAACAATTAGCAACATCATGGTTTATAGCAAAAGAAAAAATATTCGCATTCAAGACCCCGACCAAATTAATTACGTCAAAAGCATCCTAGAAGCTTCGGTGCAGCAGTGTCAGCAGGGTGGAATGTACGCCCCAGAAATATATATTGCTACCGCTCAAAGAATAGCCGATACCTACTCTCTTCAAGACAGTAATTATCCCCGCATTACTTTCAATTCCAAAGAACAAAAGCTAAAGGGTCAACAAAACCCCGTTCCCGAACTTACCGCGAGTATTGGCGATCGCACCAGCACCAGTTATTTTCTCATCAAAGACTCTCTACCCCAGGGAACAAAAGCTAGTCCAGAACAGTTAACTCATCTGCGTCCCGATATAGTGTCGGCTCGTATTGCAGCTAATCTCGGTATCGTTCAACCCCCACCCGTTACAACTTCTGCAACCATACCACCAATAGATCGAGGTGTACCCAGTCCAGTACCAGTCCAAACTGTAACTGTACCTACTCAAGCTATGCCTGGAGCAATACCGACTTCTCACGCAACAACTATGTCTAAAGCTCAGGCGATGGCACAAACTGTTGCCCCAGAAACCCCTCAACCTTTAAACCCTACTCCTATCAATTCAGCAGTAGCTGGGCTTGCTGCTTTGGCTACACCTTCTCAGGCAAATACTCAGAATCCTCCTGCTTTTATCGAAGAGAATAACTTTGCACTCAATAATAGTAGTAATGCACCTATAGCCGAGCGAATTCCCAATGCTAACGTAACTGCGCCTCCTCTATCGCCTGTTCCTCAGCCCGATCCCATCCATAATCCTCGAATAGCGAAGGCAATAAAAACTACCAATCAAAACTTACAGACTGCGGGCAACCTCAATCAAAATATTGGTAAGGCTCTCAAAGATATGGCTAAAGGAGAAGTCAATCCCATACAGCTTTATGGCGATACCTTAAACATCATTGGCAGCTTCATCAACGGAATCCCCGCAGGAATTCAGGAGGCTCGGTTGAAAAGCATCGCCCAACAGATGAAACTGATTGAAGATAAAAAAAGGGCGATCGATCTCAAAATGGATCGAGTAGGAAATGATTTTATCGCTTCAGAACACAAACCACCCGTAACTAATACAGATGTTTTTAATACATCAGTTCCCAAGCCCGAAACTAAGTTTAAAGATACTGTTCCTGCTCCTACTAGTCCTAGCATACCAGCACCGTCCAAACCAGGATCCGCAAATAGGGCAATCGATAAACTTCTAAAATCCAACGCATCTCTCGATGAAAAGCTCGATGCGATCGAGAAAACCCTCGACAAGATGCTAGAAGAGTTGATTAAGATCGAAAAAAATCTCGAAACAATTCAAGCATCCATCCAATCTGAAGCTCAAGCCACTAATCCTACTTCTATACCTAATCCAGAAGATATGGTGATAGAAACTGAGGCTAAGACTGAAGTAGAGGTGGTAGCCAATAATCCTATGGCTGAAGTGCCAATCAAAACTGAAATAGATACAGACATTGTTGCCGAGGCTAAAACCGAAACAGAAGCAGCAGAAGAAATCGAAGTACCAGAAACAACTGTCGATTCAGCACCAGATTATGACATAGATAGAGAAATGGTCGATCTAATCTCTAGTTATGAAGGAGATTTAGACCAACTCAACGATCGCCTAAAAGTCCATAAGCTGCAAATTAATTTGTCAGAAGACAGACAACGACTATCAGTTTCTGAGATAGACAATGGCATGGCTTGTTCGGTGTTTGAGGCTCAGGCAGATAGCGAGGGCTGGAAAGTATCGAGCCAGATTAATGATTCTGTCAAATTAGATATCCTAGAGCGTTTTGTAGAGGCAGAGGGAGCGGTTCTTACAAACTTCGTAAACCAGCCAGGACAAACACCAGAGTCAAAAAAAGCGAAAAAGGAAGAACCTTCTCTTTTCTTGTAAAGAAAACCATTTAATAATTTCTTTAATAATATTCTTATACTAAACCTCGTTAGTAAAATTTTAACGATGCTATGTATTCAAAGTATTCAAAGAAAATCCTGACAAATAGACTTCGTTAAATCTACCCTAAATTTGAAAATTAGTAATTATGTAATCTGCTAGATTATCAACGACTTGATCCATTTTTCCCATAAGAGCTTTTTGTTCTTTTGACCACGAACCTCTACCGATATCTCTTGTTGGTTTACTCTGTGCTAAGTACTTTATTGGTATATTTTGAACAATACTATCTGGAGCCATTACATTCAAGTCTTCAATTTTTGCTACAGGTTCTGAAGTGACAAAGCTAGGAACACAGCTATATGATGAAATTGATTTAAGTGAGGGAATTAGATTATTTACAATACTATGATTAATTTTTTCGTACTGCGCTCTATCTGCACCTGTTTCTGCAATGATTTGTGTTCCAGCTTTTTTTCTCGTATCAAAGCCATTGAAAATCCATCCACCAAACTTTGGTTGTCCCTTTGCAGGTATGAGTGTGTCGTATGGATTCGACTTCATATAGCGTTGTTTACCTTGTTCCCAGTCACTAATGAAGGAGGGCAACACCTCTCCGATTAGACCTACGCAATAAGCAGAAAACAGGTCCGGAGTACATGGAACAAGAAAATAGTCAGAGCAATAAAGTGCGGAACGAACAAGAGTATTAAAAGACGGAGGCAAATCTACTAAAACAAAATCGTATTGAATTTCATAGAGTTTTTGAATTTGAGAAATTAACTGAGAAACTAAAAGAAACCTATAGAGACCAGAACCACCAATAACATCAGTACCAACATTCAAAATATCAGAGAAATTGTTGAGCCAAAAATCCCCAGCAACAATCTTAAGTTTGCCTGCTTCAGGTTCTTTTAATGGGCTGTGAACGTAAACATTTCCTAAAGTATTTTGTTGTATGTAAGGGAGAACAAATGCTCTAATCGTTTGTCCATGTGGTGTATTTTGCGACTTCTCTAGTAACTCAGAAAATTTTTGATCTCCGAAACAAGCTATCGAGAGGTTACATTGTGGATCAAAATCTACTAACAGAACTTTTTTATCTTTTTCAGAAAGAGACATTGCCAAGTTCCAAATCGTGTTAGTTTTGCCAACACCGCCTTTATTATTAAAAACTGATATAGTAATGGGCAACATAATTTTATTCAAAAATATTATGGTTATATTTTTAGAGCTAGTTATATAATTCCCAAAACTTTAATCAATATAGTGTTATCCTGATTGACTGACAAAAGATCGAATTAGAAGTGTGAAAGCGTAGAGAAATAAAAGGATTGGGGAGTTGACAAAGATGAGGGGGAGTCAGCATTCTAAGATTAGATACCACTTCACTATTTCAGAATGCTGTGAAAAAAACTCCCGTCTTTACAATGCCTTGAATCAATGGATGAGTCAACCAGCAGACTGGTCACATTTGTGCCATTTAAAAACCTGTATCTGGATGATTGTGGCTTTGATACACGCAGGAAATGTGAATCTAACGAAATGGTCTATGTACATTCCCTGTCGTGGTCATTTTGCTCAAAGCCGACAAAGACGTAAGAGAGCGTTGGCTCAATAATCCTCGAATTAACGTTCATCGCATTTACGGGTCATTAGTTAAAGCAACTCTTGCTAATTGGTCAGAATCAAAAATATTTTTGGCATTAGATTCTTCTTTATTTTGGGACGAATATTGTCTAATGAGACTCTCGGTAATTCATCGAGGTCGAGCTTTGCCTTTGGTCTGGAGAGTAATGAAGCATGAAAGCGCAAGTGTGTCATTTGCTGATTACCAAGAAATGATTCAACAAGCACAATCAAGGTTGCCAGAATCAGTCACTGTAGTTCTATTAGCCGAGCGCGGATTTGTACATACTGAGTTGATGACAATACTAACGACTCAACTGGGATGGCATTATCGGATCCGAATTAAAAGCAATACTTGGATTTGGAAGGGAAATTGGTGTCAGCCTAAAAGCTTTCATCTCAATTGTGGAGAGGCAATTTGCTTACATAATGTACAAATTCATAAAGGAGAGTTCTACGGTACAGTTCATGTAATTATTGCTCGTAATAACGTCAACGGTGAATTGTGGGCGATTGTCAGCGATGAAAAAACAACGTTGCAGACTTTTGCTGAATATGGATTGCGATTCGATATTGAGGAAAACTTTCTAGACGATCAGTCCGCAGGTTGGAATGTACAACGCTCAATGATTCGAGACGTTTGTGCCTTGTCCCGTTTGTGGTTTATCTTATCGGTTGCAACCCTCTACGTTAGCGCACAAGGAGTTGAGGTCGTCGATCGCGGTAAGCGACGGTGGGTCGATACTCATTGGTTTCGGGGTAATAGTTATTTTCGCATAGGCTGGGATTGGGTCAAGGCTGCACTCGTTAATGGCTGGAAACTCATCTATTCTGTTGCCTTTTCTAGTCATCACGATCCCGAACCAGCGATCGCATCACTTAAACAATATCAACAACGACTTTATCAATTAGAGTTTCAAGTTCAGACCTATTCTTGTAATGTCTGCTGAAAGTTTTGTCAGTCAATCAGAGTGTTATCTCCATAAATTTATAAAGCTACTCACAAACTGATACTTATAGGTTTTCTCTGGTAGATTTAAGATACGCGCTCGTCATCCATTTTCTCCTCAATAGATTTGCGGTAGTGTCTTCTATAGTCAGAAACAATAATTTTCTTAAATAGACTTCTACTAAAAAATCGCGTCTTGACGAAACAACAATCGCTTAAAGCTAAAATTACTATCAGGATACACCAGAAAAAATGCCCAAATAATGACGAGAGAAGAGGTTTGGCAGAATGTCAGCCGAATTGTTGCTGAGTATCCACTACTAGAGTGCGATCGCTGCGCTATTTCGGTGATGAACTGGCTAAGGGATAATGAAATAGAAGGCAAAATTCTGAGGTTAAGAACTAAAAGACGAAGTGAGGTTTTTATTATTAGCGATCGCTATGGAAGTAACGAATCTATCACAGAAAATGGCATTCATTATGGTGTAGAGGTTTTTGGCAAAGTATTTGATAATCTTTCTACAGAGGGCTTATCGAGAGAGAATTGGTTAAGTGATTTTCATTCCCGTAGCAATAAGTTCATCATCGATGAATTAACATCTTTAACATCTTTGTAGGTTATTAGAAAGTAGTTGTATGAGCGATTTATTTGAAGTTTTAGAAAAAATTGAAAAATCTCCAGGGATGTATATTGGTCGTCCTTCAGTCAGCGACTTGTTTATGTTTATCGTCGGTTATGAATTTGCTCGTAGTGAAATGGATATCGAGCTGACTGAAGCTGAGAACAAGTTCTATGAAGAGTTTCAGCCTTGGTTACAGGAAAAACTAGGAGTAAAATCGGTTACTTCCTGGGCAAAGTTAATTATGCTTTCTTGTCACAATGAGAAAATAGGTTTTGAATCTTTTTATCGTTTGTTAGCTGAGTTTAAACAAAGCGTTGGTTTAGCTGGAACTGAGACGGATCTAAAAGTAAAAGTGTAGCGACATAAAACTACTGTCATGTTCCCTCGTACCTTAGTACGATTTTTCCCAACAAAAGTTGCGATCGCATAAAACAAAATAACGATTGAAGACGAGTCAAATCTTAGGGCGAATAAGGTTGACTCGTCGTTAGTTTAGATACACAAGCAATACATAAGCATCTAAACTACAACTTTTAAGCAAATGACTATTTCCTTCCAATCTAGATCGAATAAAAATACCACTAAAAAACCATACTCCAAGCAATTTTTCTCTAGCTTCCGTATTGAAGAAAAGGACCTAATCTTTGTGGTGGGTGGTATCGGCATGGCTATTTATCTTGCCATTACCGATCTTGCTCTACTGGCGACTATTTTGGCTAGCTTTGCCATAGCGGGAAGCCTATATTTTATCTCCGCCTGTCTGCCTCTAGTTTCCAAAAAACTTAATTTCAGAATCTCTATCTGGCATCTACTTACAGTCGTTTGTGGTTTAACTTTAGTCTTTAGTGGCTTTGAGCCAGCTCACGCTTTGTTTCTAACTGGATTAGAAGACGCGGTTAACGGTTTGGTAACGAATGGAGGAGTAGGCAGTATTAGTACAGCCCAAATTGCCACTCTGTTTACCTTTGTCAGAATTGCTCTAGTTTTGGTCGGTCTTGGCGGAGGCTTTGCAGCTTGGCAACAACAGCAGCAAGGACAAAGTATGACCCCCATCATTATGTTTGTCGGTGGTCTATTCGGTATTGTTCTGGCGATCGACATCATGACTGCGGTAATTGCTACGGGAACGTAGATTCTAGTTTCTATTTCTTGAATAAGTTCAATTATTACTCTTCAAAGTTATGGAAACTCCAAAACTAATCTCCATCAATTCCTCATTAAATCGCAAAGCTAAGTTCTTCGGCTTCTTGCCCATATCTCAAGTAATGCCGATTGGAGTAATTGCCTTCCTCTGTTTTTTAATCGTGGGGGCATCGGGGGGAAAAGACAAGCACTTTGGCATGATGTTTGGTTTCATGACGGGTACTTGGCTCCTGGCTACAGGATCTCACCCTCACTACATGACCGATAGGATGCGCCCTTTACCTGGCAAAAACTGGGCATACAACAAACTACCTTATGTTTCACCCATACCCGAACATCGTCCAGCGGAACTGCGATCGCTCATTAAGGATGAAGAACTGACTTTAAAACCTCAATACTCTGTCGAAATGGCTCAGAACGGAAAAAAAGAAGTCTACCCAGCCTTCAATAGATTTCAGCACTTAGTTTCCCCGATCCAATATACCCAGGGCGGAAAAGATCGTGGTGCGCTATTTCTCAAAAACGGTCAGCAATATCAGATCGTCTTTTGTTTCAAACTAACTCCCTGGCACACCAGCTTTACACCCCAGCAGGCACGAAAATACTGGGAGGCTACAGAGACAGCAGCGAAAGAGATCTTACCAGGGGAGTCATTAACCTTTTACTGCGAAAAATACGCCTCGGATATCGAACGTATTGCCCGACTTAGTAAGGTAATAGATAACTGTGATTCTGACGGTGTGGCTCTGCTGGCAGAATCTGAATTGGGTAGAACTCAATCTCTATCGGCTCAGGGCTTGAGGCAAAACCTGAGCTTTACCGTAACCTGCACCTACAGCTTTACTCGTGGTGGCGATGTCGGGACAGATTTCGTCTCGACTTTGATTCGGATGGGTAATAAATTATTATCTACCGCCACGGGGGACAAAGCTCAACTACAGCAGGATTTTTACGCTGAATCACTAGAATCTGCTTACGCGCAAGGATTTCTCATTTGGCAGTCCCTACTAAAAACTGCCTGGAAACTAGATGTCAAACCTTTGAGCTTAGAGAATACCTGGAGTCATCTCTGGTATCAGTTTAATTCCCGTTCGACCAAGCCCGAACCCATACCCAATTACTGGACTTGGGATGGTAGAGAATTTGGCGAAGTAGTCGAACGCCCAGTCCATCCTCTGTCGATACTTTCTAAAGGAGTAACCCATACCCGCTCTACTCCCCAGCACAATCAGCGTCAGGATGAAATTGTCCTGCCTGGTCGTCAGCAAATCTGTGGCTTGATGACCATTGAAGAAATCTCCCGACGCAAACTAACCAAACTAGAGCAATTAACTCATCTGTTTGAAGTTATTGAATGCGATGACGTAATTAATACCGAATTTGTCATTCAGCTCAACACCGTATCTTCTCAAGCTCTAGATCGACAGCTCGAACAGACTATTGCCCAAGCCAACTCCGCCAAACTAATGGCAGAAGAAAGTGCCATAGGCAGAGATGTAAAGTCGGAACAGTTACTCGAAGAATCCTTTGAAGCTCAAAAACTAGTCGGTGGTGGCGGAGCGGGTATCTACCTGTCATTTATAGCTAAAGTTTATCGGCAAGACCGCAAAACTCTCGATGAAGCCTGCGCCGAACTCAGTCGTAAGTTCAACAGTAACCTCAAGCGACAGGATAGTGCCGTGTGGGCATTATGGTTAGAAACCTTACCCATTACCATTGGCAGAATTTTACAAAAAACCAGTATTGTCGAAGACCGTCGCCTCAAAATTGACAACATTTCCTACTACCGCTATCTACCCAATGTCGCACCCGAAGACGTTCACGAAGACGGTATCGAACTAATCGCCAAAGGGGGCAAACCCATCTATCTCGATCTGCACCGCAAAGATACCCTGCGGGGACTGATTATAGGCGAATCTGGTTCGGGTAAATCGGTTCTGGCATGGCGAGTAATTCTTGATTTTCTGGTTAATAACATTCCCGTTATCGGTATGGACTCGGCTGTTGGGGGGAATAGCAGCTTCCGCTGGGCAATTAAAATGCTTAACGGAGCGCATATCGATATTAGTCGCAACTCTAGCAATATTGTCGAACCTCCAGATCTACGACTATACAAAGATGATGACTACAAAACCAGATTTAACCAGTGGAAGGGGACAGTTAAAAACACCCTGACCAACTACATCATGTTTGGTATCGACGACCCCAAACTAACTCAACGAGTCGAAAATCTGGTTGTCGCTACTACGGAAAAATTCATCAACGACAATAAAATTAGAAGGCGTATCAATCAGGCTTTTGACGCGGGTTTTGGCTCGGATGAATGGCTAAAAATTCCCACTCTAATCGATTGGCTAAAATTCTGTACCAAAGAAAAGCTCAATCTACGTAACTTCGAGGAACTCGATAAACAAGCTATCAACCAAATCCAAACTCAAATTACTACCCTTCTTAGCTCTAGTTTGGGAGACACGGTAGGTCGTCCCAGTACCTTTGACCCCCAAAGTCGCATTAAGTTCTTTACCATTGTCAATCTTGACTCGGAAAGAGAGCAGGTGTTAATCGCCCAGACTATTCAAAGCACCTGTGTCCGTCTTGCCCTCCAGTATCCCAAATCTTTGATTGTGGGTGATGAGATTGCCGACTTGTTGAAAAAAGGTGGCTTTGCTCAAACCTGGGGAGCGATGCACGCTATGGCTCGCAAATCTGGCATTTCTCTACTTACTATCAGTCAGAACATTGAAGAAATTCAAAAGTGTACCGCAGCAGCGGATATCCTTAAAAATATTTCCTTCAAGCTGATTGGCAGAATCACTACCGATGGGGCAACTAGCTTAGTTGAAGCCTTAAAGTATCCCGATTTGGTTTATGAAAACTCGACTAAAGCCTTTAAAACCGATAAGGAAAAAGGCTGCTCCCACTGGCTTTTAGAGATCCAAAACCAATTTTGGCAGACGCGATTTTATCCTTCTCCCTCCAACCTGGCGATAGTGGCTAACGGTAGTAACGAAGTCAGAGTTCGCACCCAAATTATGGATCGAGCGATCGCCGAGCAAACCAGTCGTTGGGAGGCTTTAGAACAGTATGCCCAGGCGATTATGAGTAGTTGACTGATTTAAATCTTTATACCAATAACTTTTTAAACAAATTTAATTATGAAAAATTATAAATTAACTATCTTGACAATTTTATTAAGCTGTTGTTTGGTTACTTCAATTCAGCTAACTGCCACAGCCAGTACCCAACCTGAAGGCAAAGATGTTGCGATCGACGACCTGCCCACTATCGATCGCAGCATCGCCGAAACTATTGCCGACGCATTGGGTTTGGGAGATATTTTTCAAGGCGTTCTCGACTTTTTAGAGGGAATTGAAAATACTAACGATAAAATCCTTGAGGTTAAAACTCCCGACTGGAATATCGTCAAGGATGCCATTGAAGACAACGACACTAGAGGCAAAGAACTCGGACGGCAGCTAGAGAACCGAGAAAGTGATAGCTTTAGCATCAACCGAGATGAAGCAGAACAAGTTCAACGGCTGCTGATTCAAGATTCGGTTTCTACCAGCACTACTTCTAAGGAAGCTCAAGAAGCTGCTGCTGCATCCTTAGTCGAACTAGAAGATGCCTTAAAAAAGAGTGGAGATCTTTCTCAAGATTCCGCCAGCACCGATGTCTCCCAGCAAATCCTTCAGAATTTATCCGAACAGTCGGGCATCAATACTCAATTACTGGGAACGATATCTAGCCAAAACATCCAGGCACAAAAAGACCGAGCTAATCAAATTAATCTAGCACTGCAACAGGCTCGTCATCTGTCGATGGAGTCTACACGCCGTCGCCGAGAGTCTTCGGCTGCTTCTGACTTGGGTAGAAATGCCTGGGGCATTGTCGGTACACCAACATTTTTATACGAACAACCCTAGTCATGGAAATATTTGCGACTGCGCCCATCTCAATTCTGGCAGAAATACCCGACTACGCAGTAGGCGATGCCTTAGATATTCTGCAAAACCACAGCTTTATCTCCAATCAGCTAGCAGAATCATTTCAAACCGTATGGAATGGCGTTATTTTCAATACCAACTCGTCTTTTTGGAAAGCCGTAATTGCTGGAGGTTTAGATTTTGCCCTGCTGGGAATGATTTTGTACGCCTGGGACGGGTTTAAAGTCGAAGAAAATAAACGCCACCAGTACACCATTGACGGCATAGTCATGGTCATCATCCTCAGTATTCTCCTGGGTGGCAATGGTCTATTGACCAGCAACATACTGCAAATCACCCACGGCTTCGACCAAAACCTAACTCGTACCCTGGCAAACACTCAGATTCTCGACCTTACCATCGCCGACTCCCTAAAAAACATTAGTCTGAGCAACAACGCTCGCGATGAAGTCGATCGCTTACTCGCAGAGTGTAACGAACTGACGGGAGATGAAGCACTTCAATGTATGGAAAAACAAATACCTGAAATCCAGAAGATTGCCGATGCAGCAGAGGCAAACGATCCCATCGCCCAACACCCAGCAGCCAAATACGCCAAAGGTATCCTGTCCTATCTTCAGGAGTTAGGCACTAACGTAGTCAACGGAGACGGGCTAAAAGTTGCAGCCCAATTAACTAATACCGTGTTTACGGGCAATCCCGTAATGATGGCGGTAATCAAAGTAGTTTTTGGCGGCATTCAACTAGCCTTTAACTTTGCTCTTGAAGTAGCAGGTATCCTCCACGCTTTGTTGCTACCTTTAGTCATCGCCGTCGTCTTCACTCCTATAGGTTCAAAATATGTTGAAACCTGGATTAAAGGCTACGTCCAGCTCGTGCTAATCAAATTTCTCTATATTGCTGTGATTGGTTTGGCTGCCGAGGCGATCGTCAGGTCTGAAGCTCAGTATGCCACGGGAGTTGGATTTTTAATCTTTAGTTCGGTGATGGGACCTGCCCTGGCATTTTATATGGCAAAAGGTGGCGGAGCAGATCTAGCAAAATTTGTTTCCTCGAAAGTCACTTCTGCCATGTCTAACGCCGTTCAAGGTGGAGCAGCCTTAGCTACGGGAGGAGCTAGCAAAGTTGGTTTGATGGCGGGTAAATCTTTATTTAATCTCGGCAAGAAAGGTTTAGCTCGCAGAACTACCCGTCGCAGTTAAGGGGCGAAGCCCCTAGCTATTAGCTATAAGCCATAAGCTATAAGCTCAATACAACGCCCGTATTTAACCTGCTAGATTGCAGACACTGCACAGAAGGTCAAGTCTCGGATTTAATACCCTCAAGCTACTATATGCGGAGCGGTATCCTTTAGGACGCAGGTAGTACCACAAGGGCATAACATCAATCAAAAAGCTTAGAGCCTAGAGCTTAAAGCTTAAAGCTTTTCAACAAATCAATTAATACGATGAACACTACCAAAACCAAACTCACTCAAAATAGCAATCAAAGAACTGTTTTATATCAGTTAATAACACTCTCAGTAGTGATGATAAATGGAATGATTTCTTGTTCCAATAGCACTAAGATCGGTCAGATTAATCAAAAACAAATTATGGGAGTTCAGTTAGCTGACGGACAGGTAGTTACAGCTCAAACTTCCCAAGTCAACGAACGTTCCGATTTAGTTCTAAATAACTTTGTCGAAAAATGGCTCTACCTATCCTTTAACTGGACTACAGACGACCTCACTGTAGAGATAGAAAAAACCAAGTCGAAAGTTCCTGGCAACGTCTATGCTTCGACCTTCGCTATCACTATGAAAAAAGATTTCCGCCAGCAATATATTAAACAATTTGCCGAATTAATCGACAAGGCTACTGAGAAAAAATCTTCTATTCAATCTGCCATCAGCATCGATTACATTTCCCAAGAGCCTACCAAGATCGGCGAGGGACTTTGGGAAGTAACGGTAGTTTCTACCTGGACGGGACTCGATACGAGTAATGGAAAGGAAATATTTCAAATCCCGTTTAATAAGAAATTACATCTTAAAAGCATACCCATTGCAGGTAAACCCACTTTTACCAAGCCCGAAGAGATTACCCAACTGCAAAGCATTGTCAATGAAATCAACCAATACGGACTACAAATTATAGAGATCGAGAACTATGACCTACGATAACAATTATTTTGCCAACGGAATTGAAGACTTGCCCCCTAGTGGCATTGATGCGGTAAGCCGTTCTCGCATAACTGGCTACACCCCAACCGAACCCGATGTAATTGACACTGGAACAGAGCAGCTTGAAAGTCCTACCATCAAAGATCTTATGGCTCAAAGAGAAGATAATCCTTTTTTACGCTTGGGGGTAATCGGTGGGGTGATGGGAATCATCTGTCTTTTTCTCTGGGGTATTTTTGCTTTTCTCTCTCCCGATACGCCAATCGAAGTGGTAGAAGAAGTTGAAGCTGAAGAAACGGTTGAAGCCGAACCCGATTATAAAGCCCAGTTAGCTTTTAGAGATCAGTTTCATTCCTTAGAAAAGAAACCCAAACCCCAAATAGAACAGGCAACTAACGAGTTACCTCCTGCTACTAAACCTGAGTCTTTACCGCCAACTCAACCCGCCGTTCAACCTGTATCTCGTCCCATTCCTCAACCTGCTGCTCCCCGTCCCATACCGCATTCTACTTATCGCCCAGCACCAAAGCCAGTTACCCAACCAGTTCCAGCAGCAACCAAACCAGAAATACCTCCACAGGAACAATGGCTTGCTTTAGCTAATTTTGGTACGGGAGTCTCATCTCGCTCTATTCCCCGATCGTTAGTTCAACTTTCCCCTAATTCGACCCCTATACCAACACCAGCTCTATTAGTTAACAATTCTGTATCAAAAGGAGAATTAGGCATCCTCAACCGTCGGCGCATTAAGAGCAAAGGCGATCGCTTAACCCCAGCAATTACCATAGATCGAGGTATATTCAAAGGAAAAATCGAACTTCCTTTAGTTTGGGATAGTTCTCTTGCACCCGAACAGCAACAGTCGAACCAGATTACGGTAATTCTGGAAGAGCCAATTTACGATACTGAGGGTAAAACTATCTTTGAGCGCGGTTCGGTAGCCATAGTTGAAGTCCAGTCAATCAACGATACTAATGGCTTGGTTACTGCCTATGTCAGCCAAATTAACGATACTACCTTTCACCCAGGAGAACTAATTCTACGGAACAAAAACAAAGATGCACTAGTTGCTAAAGCCAGCAAGCGTAGTAACTTTGGTAATCGGCTTTTAGTAGGCGGAGTAGATACCCTCAGCAGCTTCGGTCAACAAATACTGATACCCGAAACCAACAGCACCGTATCCAACGGCAGTGCCATTGTCACTAGTCAAAGTCGTAACAGTGTCGGACGAGATTTAGCAGGTTCGGCTCTAGATGGCTTTGGTTCTTCATTAAGCAACGAACTAGAACAAAGA
>JASJEI010000507.1 GCA_030064795.1 Pleurocapsa sp. MO_226.B13
GTCCTATGTCGAGTAGGGAATCCATATTTATTTGTTCCACACATTTGCCTGTTCCCATGACCAGCACATTGAATCAGCAATGGTTGATTGGTTAATATTTCTAATTGAAAAGACTGATAAAATACAAGCTTTACATAATCTAATACATCACGAAATGGTAGAAAATTGGTAGACATTGTTCTTGTCTATAACTAAAAACTAATAGGCAAAAGCTATCCAAGATTATTTTGTACACTTTTGGGTAGTGGGGGTCGTGAATTCAAATCCCGCCGCTCTGATAAGATTCAAACCTTCTCTGGGAGAGGGTTTTGTCGTTTTTAGAGGCACTGTTACACCCTTCCTGATTCTCAATAAGTAAGGCATTTTGGGCATTTTTCAGGGGGTTTTGAGCTAAAATTGGTAGACAGATTTTAGCCTCTAAACCCCTCATGACCTCATGACTCCAAGCAAACAAGATATTATTGGTAGACAAAGTGGTGGACAGAAGAAAAAGGTATGTATGACAAACACCAAATCTCTGAGGAGCCGAATAAACCGTGCATGTTTACGTTCGGTTTTGAAGACGAGTCGGGAAGGCAACTTCTCGGCTTAGTTTAACCCCAATTAGCATCATGATTTTTGCTCTGTTCGATCTTTAAGAACTTCACTAAGATACCCTTCTACATCTCTTTGCATAATATTTTCTACCCTCTCGGCAAAATCAACATACGCCTCAGTATGACTCTGACTGTTGCGGTATGCCCCACTTAGCTGAAAAAACTGCCACCCTTCAATCTTCATCAACTCGGCAGTATTACGATAGTGACGATAACGTTCGCCGTAATGAAAAAACTCTTCGACAGCGGCACTAATTGCGACAACTTGACTTAAGCAGAAGGCAATCCAACCCATGATTACCTGAATATTATTAGCGTTGATGTTGAGACTGACTAAGGCAGGAACAATTACCCCTCCGATAATAGTTAAGAGACGTAGGAAGTAATAGCGATTGCGATTTTGCTGCGCTCTACCTTCTAACCACAGCATTTGTGACAGCCAGCGGGATTTCATAAACTGTCGCTGCAAATCCGATAGTTCGATATTTTCAATCAGGAAAGACATTTCTTGCTTGACGCGATCGCGATAACTTTTGGGTTCTGCCGACTTGGTGACTAGTTCGATGTCGTTTGCTTCTATGTAACCTTGCATCTGTAATTTCTTGAGTAAAGTTTAGTTTGAAAGTCAATTTTTTGAGAAATAGTGACTAATAGCGATCGCTACAGCTTTAAACGTTGCTGTTTCAACAACCTCTAACTTTATTTATTCCCCAAATTGACTTCGATCTACCTTCTGCCAATAATCAAATTCAGTGGTATTTAGGTGTTCGACAGTTCCACCCACTCGCCGCACTCGCTCGACCATATCAAACGTTCCACCCCGACCATCACCTCCTTTGCCGTCCCACAGTACAATCAGCCGTACTCGCTCGCTACCATAAATCAAACTAGAATGAAGCGCCCAAAGATTGTTACGTTCGTAGGGGTTTTCGCCCGCAGGCAAAGGTTCTAATTCTTCAGATTGAAGGTGAGTTGTAACTAAAGGATGATTCTTGATTTGGTAAAAACGTTCGACCCAATCAGAACCCGCAAAATCAACGGATTGAGCGATAAATTCGGCGGCTGAAAAGGGAAGATAAACCTGTATTTCAATTTGGCGTAGCAGACAGGCTTCGAGAAACAAAATGTCCCCCCCACAGGCAATGCCAGGAGCGATCGCCAAGTCTTGAGAATCAGCTTCTAGTCGATTTAACACTGTCTGAATTTTTGCTGCTGCCTCTGGTACCATCTGGACGGGAAATCTCGACTGCGGGCGATCGCGGCGATCGAGCATATGTCCAGAAAAGAGTAGAACTTGCTTTGGTTGTTGGTTGTGAGCGGGCATTTTTGATTAAGAAATAGCGAGGATATTATTGTTCTGGTTGAATGCCATCACAGAGAGTGCGATCGCCAGGCGTTAGCGTTTGATTGTAGTTGAGATAATCTCTAATCCAGGTACAGCCATGTTTAAGTAGGTCGTTGGAGTTATGGTTAAGGAGACTGTGCCGATCCCACAGAATTACCGTTCGGTCGTCGCTACCCGAAGCTATACTTCCACCATCGGGACTAAAATCAATACTTTCTACAGAATCACTATGTCCTATTAGGGTGGTCTCTAACTTAGCCTCTTTGCCGTCCCACTGCCAGATTTTGATTTTCCGATCGACGCTGGCTGAAGCAATGGTTTGGGAATTGGGATGAAATTTAATGCTCATAATTGAATCAGTATGATCTTTTAGGGTAGTTAACAGTTCACCCTTAATGTTCCAGAGTTCGATCGTATTGTCGCCGCTACCCGAAGCAATGAATCGACCATCAGGGCTGATATCAAGAGCGAAAACCGTACTTTGATGTCCCCTTAAAATTTTGACGAGAGTACCGTCTCGCCGCCAAAGCCTAATTGTGTTGTCGCCGCTACCCGAAGCAATTAACTGACCGTCGGGACTAAAGACCACAGCGTTTACTCCTTCTGTATGACCCTCAAGGGTATTAATGAGCTTGCCATCGGGCTGCCAAAGTTTAACTGTGCGATCGCTGCTGGCAGAGGCGATGAGCTGACCATTAGGGCTAAATGCTACCCCCTTAACCCCTTCTGTATGACCTTCAAGGGTATTAACGAGCTTGCCATCGGGCTGCCAAAGTTTAACTGTGCGATCGCTACTGGCAGAGGCGATGAGCTGACCATTAGGGCTAAATGCTACCCCTTCGACGCGATTGCTATGACCTTTTAAGGTATTAATCAGCTTGCCATTGGGCTGCCAGAGTTTAACTGTGCGATCGCTACTGGCAGAGGCGATGAGCTGACCATTAGGGCTAAATGCTACTGCTTCTACGAGATTTTGATGTCCAAATAAAGTTGTGAAGAGACTACTGTCTAACCGCCAGAGTCTGACGCTATTGTCTTCACTACCAGAAACCACAAATTGACCATCGGGACTAAAATCGACCGTCATGACTTTATCTCGATGACCTTCCAGGGTAAGCAAGAGTGTACCGTCGGTTTGCCACAGTTTGACGGTTTTATCTCGACTGCCAGAAACCACAAATTGACCATCGGGACTAAATGCGACATCTTTAACCGAACCTCGATGACCTCTAAGAGTATGTAATAACTTACCGTCTTCCTGCCAAAGCTTAAGGGTGCCATCTTCACTAGCGGAGGCGATTAACTCCTTGCTAAAGGCAATACTCAAAACCCTACTTCTATGACCTTCAAGGGTGTGTAGTAACCTACCGTCTCGCTGCCAAAGTTTAATCGTGCCGTCATCACCACCAGCAGCAATCAGGCGATCGTCGGGACTAAAAGCAAGAGAATTAAATAAACCAGATGAGTCTGCTTCTGGCTTAATAGTTGTTTGTAAGGTTGCCTGTTTGCCGTTCCAGTTCCAAAGTTCAATGGTGCCCTCGTAGCTAGCAAAAGCAATGTTCTTGCCGTCGGTGCTAAATGCCACCTGATTAAATTTTTGTTCGGGAAAAGTTTTCAGTAAAGTGCCGCCTCGCTGCCAGAGTTTGACGGTGCGATCGCGACTTGCAGAAGCAATTAACTGGCTATCGGGACTAAAAATAACTGTATCTACCGAACCCTGATGACCTTCTAGGGTATGCAGTAACTTACCGTTTCGCTGCCAAAGTTTAATCGTATTGTCGCTGCCTCCCGAAGCAATCAGTTCATCGTCGGGACTAAAGGCAACTCCTAACACCGCACCATGATGTCCTGACAGGCGATTGGCTTCTTTGATGGTGTATACTGCCTGTTGTAGTGCCTGTTTGACCTTAGTTTGGCTCTGGCGATTGGCAATTAGAGATATTTTGGCTAGCTGTCGCTGTGCTTTAATTGCTTCGAGTAGGGCGTTTAACTTTTTTTCTGAGGCAAACAAAGCTTCGCTCGATAAGCTCATTGCCTTTACCTCGGCGAGCTTAGATTGGCGATACTCAACTAATGCAGCTAGACCTAAAGCGGTGGTAATTGCAAAGCCAACGGTTGCTATACTGGCAAACAACTTTTGTTTTTGAGCATATTTGTGTTCTTCGGCTAGTCTCGCCTCTGCTTCTCGAGCGCGTTCTCGTTGTAGTCGTAAGATCTCTGCCTGTCGCTGTTGTTCGGCTGCTTTCTCTATGGCAATCTTTTTGGCGCTACTGGCAATAAACTCTTGTTGCAGATTCGTCGCTGCCGGCTGTTTATCTTCTTTTAGGGTTAACTCTAGCCAATCTTGCGCGAGAGTAAATTCGCTGCCTCGTAGGAGCAAAGCCTCATCTTTGCCTCTTTGTCGCCATTCTCGCGATCGCTGCGACCATTTGGTATGGCTGTGGACGTGTTCGCGATCGGTATCGATGGTTCTAATCAGTTCGGGAAAATTAGCATTGAATTGGTCTTGTCGACTAAAGTCGATCCACTGGGTTTTAGCTAAAGCTGGATGTAGTTCTTGGGGTGATACTGCTTGATGGACTACAGTAACAATCCGTTTGTGTAGTTTGAGGGCATATTCTACTTCGTCGCTACAGTAGGGAGAAGCTATCGATCTAGGAGAGATAATAAACAAAAAGTTGTCGCAGTTTTCAATTCCTCGATAAATTTCCTGTTGAAAATCTGTTCCTGAAGCAATGTTTTCTTGGTCAAACCAAGTCAGCTTGCCAACTTCGGTCAAAGCATCGTTGAGCTGGCGGGCAAAATCTGAATCGGCACGAGAGTAAGAGATAAATACTTCTAAAGAATCTGCTGGGGGCTGTTTGAGACTTTCGGCGACAAATTTTACTTGAAGCGGTAGGGGTGGATGGTCTTCGCTTTGTTGCGCCAACTTGAGCCAATCAGCAAAGTGTTGTAGATTATGCCCTCTCAGTAAAAGACTAGAGTTGTAGTTTTGCCTTTGCCATTTAAGCGCCTTGACCAACAGCAGCTTATGAGTTTGATAGTAAAAGGCATCGTTTTTTAATGCTTTTAATAATTTGTCGATCCCAGCTTCGTATTGAACCGAACCAGTCAAATCAATAAATTGTAATTTTAATAGCGCAGACGGAATTAACTTAAGATCGATTTGCTCGATTAGCAAAGGAATAACATACTTGTGATACGACAGAGCATATGCTAATTCTTGCTGACAATAGGGCGATTGCAGGGTGTTAGCAGAGATTAAATAGACAAAAGTATCCGCTCCTTCAATACCTTTGTTAATTTCAGTTTGGAAAGCCTTTCCCGTTCGGATATCGGTTTGATTTGTCCAGATAGTAAATCCTTCTCGCATCAAGCAGCGACTAATTTCGGTCTTGAGTGCGCGATCTTCTTCGGCGGCGGCTAAAAAAACCTGAGTCATTGAACTATTAGCATTTTTGATACTTTCGCTAATAAACTCACAGTGCATATCTGTCGGCAGACAGGGGGGTTGGCGATCGCCAGTTTGATCTTTGAGCCACGCCTCGGCTTCTCTTCTTTCCTCGCCAATCAGGAGATAATTTGTTTGTTTCTGGTTTCTCGCCCAGTCTAAAGCTTTGACTAAAATTCGCGTATGCTCTTCGAGATAGCTTTTGTTTTGTTCTAAGGTTTGAGTCAATCCCGCAAGAGAATTGGCAAAATCCTCAACACCTTCTCGACAATAGATCCAGTTGATTTTACCAATTGCAGGATGCATGTTGGGAAAACTAGAATGCAGTCCTTGCGCCTGATATTCTAACCAGCTTTCTTTGGGTAAGTGAGGGTTTCTCGACTGCCAAATCTCGTAGCCAATTTCCTCAACATGCAAAATCGGAATGATATGCTTGTTGAGCTTAATTGCCAGATTAATTTCTTTGAGACAATAGGGAGAATTGACTGCATGGGGAGAGATAATAAACACAAAATTGTGTGCCTGTTCGATGCCGCGATCGATCTGCGCTTGATAGTCTACCGCCAGAGGAATATCATCTTTGTCAAACCAAACATTGAAGCCAAATTCATTCAGCTTATAATTTAGTTTGGCGGCAAAATCTTTACTATCAGCACGCCCGTAAGAGATAAAAACGTCAGAGAAATTATTCATCTAAAATCGCGCAGGATACCCCTACTAAAGTCCCAAGGATGTAGGACTTAGTGGGGGAGGAATGCGCGCCTCTAATTAAGTTTTTAACATTAAATGTGGTAAAATGTGAGCTATGGTTGAAAAAGCTTACAAGTACCGATTTTTTCCCACGCAAGCGCAAGAAAATCTCTTGCGACGGACAATGGGGTGTGTCAGGCTTGTCTATAATAAAGCCTTGGCAGCCAAGACTGAAGGTTGGTACGAGAGACAAGAGAGGATTGATTACAAACAAACCTCTAGTCTTCTTACTGGTTGGAAAAAGACTGAAGACCTGGACTTTCTCAATGAGGTTAGCTGTGTACCTTTGCAGCAATGTCTTAGACATCTGCAAAAAGCCTTTGCTAACTTTTGGGGTAAAAGAGCCAAGTAAGCTTAGACGCATTAAAGTTTCCTGCTAGTATTAATATCTACAAGGCTTTCGGGGATATAAAAGTGCAAGGAAAGTGCGTCTAAGCTTATCCTCGGTTTAAAGCCAAGCGTAATGGCGGTTCGGCTGAGTTTACCAAGTCGGCTTTTAAGTACCGAGACAATACTCTTTGGCTTGCTAAAAGCAAAGAACCTTTGAATATAGTTTGGTCTAGGTTTTTGCCTAAAGGTGTTAGTCCGTCTACCGTTACAGTCAAACTTGAACCTTCGGGTAGATGGTTTGTCTCTTTGTTGGTAGATGACTCTACTGTTCAACCATTGCCACCAACTGATAAAAAAGTTGGTATTGATGTTGGCATCTCTAGCTTGTTGTGTACTAGCGACGGTGAAAAGATAGCCAATCCAAAGCATTTTAATCGGCTGTATCAAAAGCTTCGGGTAGCGCAAAAGGAATTGAGTCGGAAAACCAAAGGCTCTAGTAACCGATACAAAGCGCGACTTCGAGTAGCTCGGATACACGCTTCTATCAAAGATGCTCGTACTGATTTTCTGCACAAGTTGACCACTCGCTTGGTTAGAGAAAATAGCGTAATTGCTATTGAGGATCTGGCAGTTAGAAATCTGGTCAAAAACCACAAGCTGGCTCGTAGTATTAGCGATGCTGCTTGGGGTGAGTTGTTTCGTCAACTTGAGTATAAATGTGAATGGTACGGGCGCACATTGGTCGAGATTGACCGATTTTTCCCTAGTAGTAAGCGATGTAACCATTGCGGATTCGTGATAGATAAGTTGCCATTGAGTGTACGCAGTTGGGACTGCCCTAGCTGTAAGACCACAGGTATAGACAGGGACATCAACGCTGCGGAAAATATTTTAGCTGCTGGGCTAGCAGTGATAGTCTGCGGAGCGACCGTAAGAGCCGAACAGAGTAAGTCTCGGGAGCCTGGTGCTATGAAACAGAAACCTAAGTCGTGAGTCTTAGGAATCCCCCTCTATAGCGCGAAGCGTTTAGTGGGGGAGGATGTCAATTACAGCAATTGTCAATTGGATCGACTAGGTTTTTACTGGCTGTTTTTTAGCTCGTAGCTATTACTACACAAGCGACAGATGCTTGTCCCTATAAACATGACAGGGCATTGGTGACAAGAAAGAGCAAAAGTCAAAATAGTCAATTACTACATATAGTGTTGTTAATTAAATAAAACACTAGATATGGATTAAGTTAAATCCAGATCGCGATTGCCAAAAGGGCAGTTAAAGTTTATTAAAAACTTCTCAAAAGCTAATAGCTAATAGCTGAGAGTGCGGAAGGCACCGCCACGCACGCTCTGGATTTTAAATCCAGAGAACGTGGCGGCTTTGAGCTTAAAACCGATTGACAAAAAACACACTACCTTAACTTGTCACGAATGATTACAGGGGGTTCGTCGCTTCCTAGATAGAGAGTAAAGGTCGATTTGACTATTCTTCAGCCATCTATACAGCTATCGCTCTACGCTAATGTGCTATCGTCCGACAAAACCAGAAGCTAAAGGCTTAAATCGCAAAATATTGTAGGGTGGAGCAGACACATCTTTTCCTGCGTTCAGAGGTGCGGAAAGATGCAGTTGGTCGCAGTTGAAATATAGATAGCCATCTACACCAAAGCTAAATGAATCTATCCAGGCTAATTTTTTGTCAGTCAGTAATACTTCATAAGCGCGATCGGGTCGAATTACGCCCAGACCGTTAACAGCTAAATCTCCTAGATAAATGTTGTTGTGGCGATCGATAGAAATACCGTCACAGATTGGCTTCTGACTATATCTCTCGACTTTCTGTGCCAGTTCGTCTGCGCTTAGGTTGGGATTAGATAAATCGGCACTTCTGGCGCGATACATACTAGAACCATGCATCGGGCAATAGTAAAGCCATTCATTTTGGAAGTCTAATACCAAACCATTGACTCCTAATTGGGGATGAATTAAACTACCATCGGCTTGCTTTATCTGCACGGGAACTCCATCCACCAATAGATCCATATCTTCGGGAATGACGCTGATATGACCCTGCAAAATACGTGTAGCTAAACCTGTTTTTAAATCCACGCGAATCAAAGCCGATTCTGTGCCAGCAATGGGGTCGGAAATATAGATTACATCATGGGTTAAATCGATCGCTAAATCGTTGACAAATGAATTAGATAGGGTGATTGGTGGCGGTAAATAAATAACCCGCACCAGTCGCTCTTGTCTAATATCCCAAGCAACCAACTTGGGTAGTAACTGACTCTGATTGCCGTTGTCTAGAATCCAAAGATAACCATTGGCATCGGCTTGGATTCCTAAAACGCTCGCAAATTCAATCTTCTGCGCTTCCAAGCTTACTGTTAGGGGGACTAAATTTCCTTCTACTAACTCAGCTACGGGAAACTCAGGGTTGTAAAACTGATGCAGACTTACAAAAATTCGATTGTCTGGAGTTAGGGTAATATTACCAGGAGAAATAGGCAGGGATGCTACTATCGTCGGGCGTTCGGCTAGGATTGTCATAATTTTCAAATTTTTTATTTCGTTAAGTTCATCACGGCGATCGCATCATCACCTTGGCAGTAATCGTCAACTGGCGTGACGGCATCAACTTCCAAACTCGATCCTTTAGCCAAAACAAATTCGCTCAAACCCACATGGTCTGATGAATCGCCCCAATCATAGGTATATCCCAATCGCGTCCAAGGTACAGGCATCTTATCAGGATTCATTTCTTCGATCCTGCTCTTAAAAGAGTTCAGTTCGTGGTTATACCAGTCCTTATATTTATCCGAAACGCTCGAAAATTCGTTTGCAGGACGGAACTCAAGTTCGGCTTCGCGATCGGTAATTTCTGGGTCGGGAGTAGGACGAAATAAATCCTTAGCCTCTACCCAAAACTCGACAATTTTTCTGGGTTCATTATTCCCTGGTGGCAAACCTAAAAGCTGTTCGATTCTAGGAGTAACTTCTTTGCCTGTAGCTGCCGAATAGTTGGTACAGAAATTTTTTAGTTCGGGTACTACCGTTACCCACATGTCCCGCTGTTGAGGTTCCCTCGAACCCACTTCGTAATCGTATTTTGCCTTGGCAAAGGTTGCTACTTTCAGGCGATCGCCCCGCCATTGAAGTTGGGAATTATTTTTGACAATAGCAATCAGGTTGTTAGATATTTCTTCGGGTCTTACCTCCTTTACGTCTTTTAAGGCGTTGTAATAGACTTCTGGCAAGGAAATGCTGCTATGTGCATGAGAATTGATGTTAAAAAAAAGCCATGACAAGCCTATACTAATAATTAAAAATGTAGTACCTATAAATACAGATAAGTAGGATTTTAACTGAGAGTTGTTATTCATATTTTCAAAAATATGTTTAAATTATCTAATCGACAGACTCGTAACCAAGCAGCCTCCATGCTGTAGGAAATACTAATCAAATTTCCAAGCTAACGCAGAGGTAGGACATGAATCCCTGCATTATTGAGGAGCCGTGTGAGAACAAAACTCATGCACGGTTTTGAATGGAAGTTCTGGAAGGCGACTTCCAGTTCGAACCCCAATACTTCTCGTTTAACGAGTGCCAATTAATCTATAAGGTTAGGTTAAGGGGGAAAGGGCAAAGGGGAAAGGAACAATTAGCAACAAGCGCACGACCTTTTCCCTTTTTCCTTTAACCTTTTCCCAAGTACAACC
>JASJEI010000508.1 GCA_030064795.1 Pleurocapsa sp. MO_226.B13
CTGTGACCAAAACGCTTTGGTTCGACGACATCAACCTGACAACATTACTTAGGTAGTGATAGCAGCGATCGCCTTCTAGAAATATAGCAAGTCAAAGTGCGATCGCAGCACAATTGCTTTCTTTTCTCTTAATTCGTAAAATTTCACCTTTTTGACAGCAACCAAGGAGAGTTATTACTCATGAAACTCAATCTACCAAAATTATTACTGACCGCAGGACTCGGTTTAGGAACGATCTCTGCGGCATCCGTTGCCGAAGCTGGAATTAGGCTGAATGGCAAGAGCTTAACTGGGCAGACGAGTGAAAAACAACTCCAGCAGCAGTTACAGAAGCATCCAGAAGTCATTGATGTTTTAACAGAAAACGAGAGCAGCGATCTCCTTCTAGAAATAGACCAAGGTTACAGCGATCGCAGCACAATTCCTTTCTTTTTTCTTAATTAGTAAAATTTTAACTTTTTTCAATTAACAAAGGAGAGTTATTACTCATGAAACTCAATCTACCAAAATTATTACTGACAGCAGGGCTCAGTTTAGGAATGCTCTCTGTTACCTCCGTAGCCGAATCAAGACTTAGCGAAAATAGCTCTAGCTTAAGCGGTCAAATAACTGACAAACAACTACCACAGCAATTCAAAAGAATGAGCTCCAATGGTTCGAGCTTAAGCTGGCAGACGACTGAAAAACGGCTACCACAGCAGTATAACGGTCTTCCTGTCAATGGTTCGAGTTTAACAGGACAGATATCCCAGAAACAGCAGAAAAGGTAGGCTGGGTTGAGGAGACGAAATCCAAATCTTGAGCGGGTTTTATTGGGTCACGCTGCCGCTTAAACTAATATTTCCGAAGCAGATTTTGTTTGACAACCAATCTTTTACGGGTGTTGCTGAATAAGTAATAATTCAAGCGATCTCGCTATTTAGGCTTTGACTTTTTAAAAGAGAAAGAACTTCTTATCTGCACCTGGTGCGCGAGAAAAAAATTAAAAAACACTATATAAAACTCCGAGCGCGATGCAACATTATTAAGTATTGATAATTAGCCCTTGACATTGCACCTTTAGCTCATTCTCTTGATAGATGTTGGGCAAATATTGCTTTTTGTATACTCGACAAATAAGTTTCCACATTCAAACATTACTCTGGGACAGTGCATAAATATGGCTGATTTAATAGAATTTAAGTTATTCGCTCCTTATAACAAAGAAGCTGCTGTGATTGGCTGTTTTTCCGATTGGCAGCCTATAGCAATGGAAAAAGACGATCGCGGTTATTTTAGAACCAAAGTCGAACTAGAAGATGGAGTATACGAATACAAATTTCGCGTTCGTTCTCTAAGTTGGTTTTTAGAACAGGATCGATGGATAGAAATAGTCGATCCTTATGCAGTTAACATTGCCCCAGAAAGCCAGAATGGAACTATAACTATCAAAGATGGCGAACCAATCGTTGATACTTATGTCTGGACACATGACGACAAACCCTTACCCGCAGACCACGAATTAGTCATTTACGAACTTCATATTGGTGATTTTTCGGGTGGTGAAGACGATCCTAAAGCACGGGGTAAGTACCAGCACGTAATTGAGAAGCTAGACTATTTAGTAGATTTGGGGATTAATGCGATCGAATTGATGCCCGTCAAGGAAAATCCTGGTACCTATAGCTGGGGTTATAGTCCACAGTATTTCTTTGCAGCCGAATCCAATTACGGTACTACCTACGAACTCAAACATCTAATTGATGAATGTCACGCTAGAGGTATTCGAGTCATCATCGACGGGATTTACAATCATGCCAACACAGAATGTCCTCTAACCCAAATCGATCATGACTACTGGTTTCATCATTCCCCTACAGATCCCGATAACAGTTGGGGGCCAGAATTCAACTACGAACACTACGACGAAAATCTAGAGCTTAAACCCGCTTGGAAATTTGTCGGCGACACGGTTGATTTCTGGATCGAAGAATATCATATCGACGGTATCCGCTACGATGCAGCCAGACAGATCGATAACCACGACTTTATGCATTGGATAGTAGACAAGGCAAAAAAAGATGGGGGAATGAAGCCCTTTATTAACATTGCCGAACATATTCCCGAAGATCCAGCGATTACTAACTTAGAAGGGCCGATGGATAGTTGCTGGCATTACAGCTTTTATCATACTGTAGTCGAACACATCTGTGGCGATCGCTATGAACCTGAAGAACTTAAAAACGTAATTGACTGTAAACGTCAAGGCTTTCTTGGTGCTACTAACGTTGTCAACTATATCTCTAACCACGACCACGAACGGGTAATGGTCGAGTTGGGTAATCGAGGGATTATGGGTGATGCTGCCTTCAAACGTGTCAAGCTAGGGGTAGTTTTATTAATGACAGCAGTAGGTATTCCTATGGTTTGGATGGGTGAAGAGTTTGGTGACTATCAGCCTCTAAATCAACAAGCCAGCAAAATTGACTGGACATTACTTATAGGAGATGACAATAAGCACCTATTTGCCCATTACAAAGGATTGGTTGGTCTGCGGAAAAATAACCACGCCCTCTATACTGAAAACATCGAATTCTTCCACGAAGATCCAGAATCAAAGGTAATCGCTTATACTCGTTGGAACGATGAAGGTTCTCGCGTAGTAGTGGTAGCCAATTTCTCAGACCAATACATAGCTGGCTATACCGTGCCTAATTTTCCCGATAATGGAACTTGGCATGAATGGACTGGTAACTACGATCTTGAGGCTGGTGACGGTCAAATTATCATTGACCTACCCGAATACGAAGCACAGGTATTTGTTAAATAAGCCATTTGATTGAATTGGGTTCTGATATCAAATCCGATTGCCAAAACCTTCAAAAAACTAGATAGATCTTAGAGACGTAGAATGCGATGCGATGCGAGTCCTTTAGGGCTGCGTCTCTATATTACTCATTACGTGTGGAGCTAAATTACTTTTAGACATCATTTTTGATAAACGACCGCCACAAAAGCTTGGGAGCAAAGAAAGCTAGGGGCGATTTGAGTGAATGACCTATTTCCATAAATGAAATATATACTTCGGGATCGTAAGTTGCTCGTTGTTGTAATCTTTGTATGTATGGTTGAAGTAAGTCATCGAAAAAGGTTGGCTCGACTCTTCCTTTCGTTTTCAGAAAACGAGAATCCTGCGCGGTAGCTAGATTCCAATGTACGGAATTACTTTTAGCTAATTTTTTTTGAAAAGAAGAGGATGATAATTTTTGTGAGAAGAAGGATGAGCGCGTCTTACTCAACCATCTTTGTAAGACTAAGGCAGATAATGCGCTTACCGTCATTCCCTGACCGTAAACTGGACAAAGAGAACAAACGGCATCACCAAGGGCGATTAACCCATTTGGAAGGTCGATCTTTTCATAGTGGCGTAGTCTATTAGTAGTTGCTCGATAAGCATAAATAGGCGATATGGGTTCGGCTTCGGCGATCGCCTCATAGAAGCTCGGATGGCGCAAATTACGAGCAAAATCTAAAAAACCTTTATCGTCAATAGGTGGAAAGTCTTTTTCATAACCGCCCAAGGTGGCAATCCATTCTCCTCCTTCGATCCTGGCTAAATATCCCAACCTAGTATGTTCTGGAGGATTGTGATTGATTAACATAACCTTCCAAGGAGCTTGAAAGTCTTTTGGTTCTCGGTAACGGCGAGTTGCATATCCAAGATGAGCATTAACTACAGTTTCTGGTGGCGCAGTTATGCCAACGTCTTCTAACCATTTGGGTGCGTTAGAGCTACGACCACTACAATCTACAACAAGTTGAGCAGTTAAGTTCTTCTTATCTTTGCTGCTAGATGAGCTAGTTGTTATTCCTGTGACTTGATGTTCCCCTCGATTGTAAATTAGCCCAGTAACTCGATGTTCTGACCAGAACTTGATTCGAGTATGTTTTTTTAGCTGACGAGCGATCGCCCATTCCAGTAAAGGACGACTGCAAGTTATGGAGATTAGGTCGGAAGTTTCTGAAGTGTGAGCCATCCATCCTGCTTCGCCATAGCTGTAAAATTCCTGTCCCCAGTCAATAGTTAAAGCACCTGTTTGAACTAATTCGGCACTAAAACTCTCGCCTAATAATTCTGATAATATTCTGTAGCCTTTGGTAAGTAAAATATGTGGCTGTACCGATTGCGGTACACCTCGGCGTGACTTGGGTTCTGTCGGCAAGCGATCTCGTTCGACAACGATTACTTCAGTAAAATAATCGGTAAGTACACGAGCAGCAAGCAATCCAGCAATGCTACCACCAATGACAACTGCTCTATCTCCGATATTATATGTCCGATTTATCATGCCAAGTCTGCTACTTAAAACTACTATTTTGCTTATAGCAGTTTTAGGAATATAAGATCGAGTAGAAGTTTTCAAAAACCGAAGAGTATCGATCCAGCAGACAAATCATCTGTGTTCATCCGTGTTCATCTGTGGACTCTTCTAATACCAAGTTCGTATGATGACTTAAAATTAAATTCCCCCCGTCCCCTAATCTCTTAGTCAGCCATAAAATTTGACTGTTCATACGAACCCAAGATAACTACCTACTTACTTATGTATACAATTATTAATTACCGATGGTTCTAAGAGATAAAGGGGAATCTTTAACTAAAGAACAACAGTGCGATCCAGTCGGTTTGAATCATGAATAAAGTTTTAGTCGTTGATGATAGTTTGATGATGAGAGAAGTTTTTAGTAGTTACTTGCACAAAGCGGGGTTTAACAACATTAAAAAAGCATCTAGCGTCGAGGAAGCTCAGAATGTTCTACAGAATTATTATCCTAATTTAATTGTTTTAGATGTGGTTATGGGCGGTCAAAGTGGATTTGAATTTTGCCAACAACTTAAAACAGACCGCAAAACTTGTGAAATTGCGATCGTGATTTGCTCTACCAAAACAACCCAAGCAGATTTTCTGCTGGGAGACATTATTGGGGCCGATGCTTATTTACCCAAGACGGTAGAGCCGACAGAATTTATCACTAAGGTAAAACAACTGACTCAAAAACCTGTATTTTGTAGATTGTTAGAGTAATTTATTAATCCAACTTGCTGTTTGCTACTCAAGTATAAAGATATCAGTCAAGCTGAATTAAGCATTTAATAACTCTAACTGTTTTGTCTCTTCTGGAGTTAACTCAGGAGTCTGACCGAGTAGTTCTTTGTACATTTTGATATATTCCAAAGCCGATTTAAGCCAGCTAAAATTTTGACTCATTGCCCTCTGTTGCAATTGTTGCCATTTATCCTTGTATAAAAAGCCTTCAGAAGCTCTGACCATACAGGTAAATAAATCTAGAGGCTCATAGCGATCGAAACAATAGCCAGTACCTTCTTGATTAATTGGATCGTGATGGCTAACCGTATCAACCAAACCTCCAGTACGTCTTACGATGGGTATACATCCATAGCGCATGGCTAACATTTGGCTGATACCACAGGGTTCAAATTTAGAAGGCATCAAAAAGACATCACAACTGCCATAAATTCGACGTGCTAAGGCATCACTGTAGAGTAATTGCACTGACATTCTACCTGGAAAACGAGTTGCCAACTGCCATAGTTGAGTTTCGATCTGACGATCGCCCGTACCCAAAACTACCAACTGAGAATTACTATAGGCCATAAAGCGATCGAGAATCTGCAAGAGTAAGCCAATTCCTTTTTGATCGACTAATCGAGAAACAACTCCCATCAAAAAGACATTGTCATCGATATCCAGACCCAATTCTTGTTGTAGTGCGGATTTGTTTGTGGTTCTTTTTTCTAGGGTATCGCCAGTAAAATTCTGTTCTAGAGCTTTATCCTTAATAGGATCGTAACTTTCGGTGTCAATTCCATTTAAAATTCCTCTAGTTTTACCACTAATAAAAGAAAGCAAGCCTTCAAGTTTTTCCCCATACTCGGCAGTTTGAATCTGTTTGGCATAGGTAGGAGATACAGTATTAACGCGATCGGCAAACTGCACCGCAGCAGCCATAACATTATGCCCCTGCATATACCAAGGACACCAAGTAATTTTCTCCAAATACCATCGCCAAGGCCCTTGATAAGCTAAATTATGAATCGTAAATACGCTAGTGATATCTGGAGACTGGTTCATCCATACAGGTAGCATTCCCGTGTGCCAATCATGACAGTGAATTATTTCTGGTTTCCAATAATTCCAGCAAAACTCCGCAGCACCGTTGCTAAAAAAAGTAAATCGCCAAGCTTCATCTTCCCCAGCATAAATACGATGAGGATCGAAAGCGGGATGACCGAATAAATATAGTGGCACATCACTATCGGGTAAGACAGTTTGATAAACTGCAAAGTCGTTGAACATGGCGTATCCCCACCAAATCGGATCGGCAGGAATATCTATTTTGTCTTGTAAGCCACCATAGTAAGGCATAAAAATACGGACATCGTGACCTAATTTTCTCAATATTTTGGGTAATGCACCGACGACATCACCTAATCCACCCACTTTGGCGATGGGTGCTACTTCTGCTGCTACAAATAAAATCCGCATTTAAATTACTGTGGCTGTTTGTCCTTACTTTGCTTTTCTGTGTGATTATAGTCGGATGGGGGGGACAGACGATAGGGGATCGCCAAAAAAGATTTGACTTAGTTAACTACTAATACAGGACAGTTAGCCAGATTTATGACGCGGTTAGTCGCGCTTTCCAGAGCAGCTTCTTCATCAATCAAGCCCAAACCCCGACAGCCCATGATAATCAGATCGGCATTGATTTCATCAGCGACATCACAGATAGTAAAGGCAGGTAAGCCTGATTTTTCGATAGTTTCTGCATTGATTCCTTGACTGGCAAAAAATGTCTTAGCTTCCTCTAACAGTTTGGCTACTCGTTCTTCTGAAGCCATCACCCCTTGAGAATTAGTTTCGACCACAGCCAGAATAGTTAATTTACTTTGATGAATTCTGACCATATTTGCCGTAAGTTCGATCGCCTTGCGAGCTTCTCTGGTTAACTCAATCGGAAATAAAATCGTCTTAAACATCTTCAGACCTCAAAAAAGCAAGTAATAGTAAGTTTGTTACGGTTTCAAGTGTATTGTGTCAGATAAATTTCTAGCAGCATTTAAAATTTACTATTTTTAATTAATTTAAGCTAGTAGGGGCGAACGGCGACGCGAAGCTAATCCTTTAGGGCGTTCGCCCTTACGGTTGTTAGTCATCGGTCGTTAGTTGTCAGTTGTTAGTTGTCTCCTTTCCGATTTAAATGTTCACCTTTACGACAGACTAGATCGTAATCGCAATAGCGACAGGCTTTACGGTCTACATCGGGGAAAACGGGATAGTATCCTTGTTCGAGGTGAGATTTTACCCGTTCGACAAATTGACTCAATTCTGCGGAGTTTTTTTGAGGGCGACTGATGATTTTTTGTTTGGTTATGGAGTAGTAAGCTGCGGTATCAATAGTTTGATCTGGATATTGCTCGGCGATCGCATCTTGATAAACTGCCAGTTGAATATCAATATTGGCTTTGCCCGTGGCATCTTTGACCCCCGAAGGAACTACCCCGCTAGTTTTATAATCGATCGCCATTAATCCCCCACCAGTGCGATCGATTCTGTCTATTTGTCCCTGGATCTGCAAGCCATACCATTGGGTGTCGAACTTGGTTTCCGTGGCGATGACTTCTCTTTCTGGGGGCAAAAATTCGACGGTAGCTAAATTAATAGCAATTAAATCTAAATGTTCTTGGCGTTGAGCTTCCCATCCTGGTATCTGGGTTAAGTTTAATTCCGCTTCGGCAGTTTCAAAGGCTTTGGCTAGTTGTTCACGATTGAATTTGGCTAAGTCGCTGGCGGTTTTAATTTGTTTTAGAGATAACTCCAAACAGCGATGATATAAATTACCTCGCACAGCAGCACCAAGATCGGATTCTGCCTCGGTTAATTCTTTAAGCTTGAGTAACCGCGCACTAAACCATTTAAAGGGACATTGGCCCAATTGAGTTAGCTGAGAAGCACTGAAGATTTTAGTTTGGGGATTGATTTTAATCGCGATCGCACCATCATATTCGTGAGGGGTAACTAGACTTTCTCTTTGCATTTCTGCTTGCCAAGCTTTGATTAGGTGGGGAATTCCCCAAGACAAACTGGTTTGCTTGGTTAATAGATTTGGTTGACGCAGATATAATTTTCTGGCTGATTCTAGACTAGCCAAGGGTAAAGCATTGACGTTCGTCGGTTGTAGTCCCAAACGAGTTAGATAGGGACTGGGTAAAGTGGGTTGACCAGCGATTAATTCGGGATAAGAAAAAGTCATTTTTTGGGTCACAATACCCAACAGACAATAGAAATAAAAGCTTTCTCTTTGAGCCAAATCTACTGCTGTCGAAATTTCTAAGCCTTGTTTGACTAGCTGTTTGCGACTATAAAAATCTAAAATTGGTTCATCGGCGATCGCTGTTGGTAAAATGCCTTCCGCACTACCCAAAACAAATACGTAGGGATATTCTGTACCCAACAAAGACTTAGGGTTGTGTAATTCTACTCCTCCCCTACCTGGCTGGGCGGGAACGGTTAATAGAGCTAAAATTTCTTGGATTTCAGCAATAAATGCTTGTTTAGTTAGTATTTGCGTTTCAGGTTTTGCTAATTCCCTTAAAGCGTCTTGAAAACGATAGAAAGCAACAATCTCCCGCGCCCATTTTTTCCCTTTTTCTAAGACATCCCAAGCAGAGAGAATATTTTGTAAATACTGAATCCAAATATCTCGACGATAGTTATTTTGGGAAAATTTGAGCAAGTTTAAATCTACCCCTAATTCTTGCCAGGCTGTCAAACCTTGTGGATGTCTTTGTCTGGCGGTTGACCAAATTTCGGCTGACATATATTGGGACAGGGGATGAGATAACAACTTTGCTGTCGCTTCAAAAGGAAAATTATCTCTTATCGCCTCTAGCAAGAGTTTTAACCACGCACCCATGCGAGTTTGTTCTAAAGGAATATCATAAGTTACCCGTACTGGTAAACCATATTCCCAAGCAACATCAATCAAAGTCTCGCCGTATAGCCGTTCGTCTTTTGTAACTAGGACAATATCTTGACTTTTAATTCCCTGAGTTAATAAAACCTTGACCTGAGTCAACACCCCCCGTACTTCTGCCTCTAAATTAGAAAAAACAGCTAAACTAACCCCATTTGGTAAAGGAGATATCCGTTCAAAACACCGTTGCAATTGCCGATTAAAATTCGTAGTTGGTTCTGTCTGATTCTCTAACCATTGCCATTTTTGAGACTCTAACCACTCTTTAGCCTGTCGATTTTGAGGGTATAGATCGTGGATAGGCAAAACCAAGATACTATCTTCTCCCGCGATCGCGTTAATTACCGCCAGTTCGTCTTTGACTGGAGCAAAATAACCATAAAATAGATATGGTTTCTGGTAGGTAACATATTCTACTCCCTGCCAATATAGTTGGGCTGCATCGATTCGTTTTCTTTGTCTGAGTTGGTTTTGATAGGCGATCGCCAGATGTCCTAACTGTTGTATTCTGGGGTCGGAATTTTGCTGTAATATCCTTAAATCTATACCACTACGAAACAGATCTTTAATCGTGGATAAATAAGCTTTCGCCGTCCCTTCAAGATCTTTAGTCTCGATAACTTCCCTGACGGCATTTTGCAACAAACGCCTGCTTAACAAAGTCGAAGCAATTCCCCACCCCTGACGGCGCACGATATTTTGCGTCAAACTTTCTAGACTATAATGAGCGACCTTAAGGCTAGAATCTACTAACTTGCGGGGATAAGTCGCGATCGCCGAACTGGGAGTAATAATTTTAAGCTCGCTTTTGAGAGAAAAGGGACTCAATTGAGAAAGGATGTATCTGCCCATTAGTTATCAGGATGAAGGATCGAGACAAAAGAGAATCTGGTTAGCTAGGACTTAAACGATTGTAAATCATCAATAAAGTAAAATAATATTAAACTGCCGATGCACTGAAATTGTGTATTTACTTGTTAGAATTCAATACATAAATTTAAAGATATTACGCCATTTAATTCTGAAAGTTAGTGCGATTCGTTGCTGTTAGGAGCTTCTAGTAAATAGAAGGGTATGAACAGCGAACCTCAATACGAGGTTTAACTGGAGTATTAGATGTGGGT
>JASJEI010000071.1 GCA_030064795.1 Pleurocapsa sp. MO_226.B13
TAATTGTTCTCTATCTACTAAATCGGTTTTATTCAACAAAAGAATATCCCCATAGGCAATCTGCTTATACGCCACTTCGCTATTAAAATGTTCTGGGGTAAAGGTTTCCGCATCAATTAAGGTGATAACCGAGTCTAAGCGCGTAAAATCGCGAAAATCCGAACCAACAAAAGTCAAAATAATCGGCAAAGGGTCAGCTACTCCCGTAGTTTCGATAATTAAACGCTCTACTTTTTCTTCCCTAGCCAAGATTCGTTTTACTGCTTCTACCAAGCCTTCATTAATGGTGCAGCAAATACAACCGTTGCTCAATTCCACCATGTCATCGTCGTAGGAAACTAAAAGTTGAGCATCGATATTAATATCGCCAAACTCGTTAACTAATACTGCCACTTTCTGGTTGTAGTCATTTTGCAGGATTTGATTGAGTAAGGTGGTTTTCCCGCTACCGAGAAAGCCTGTAATTATCGTGACTGGTAATCCTTGCTGGTTAATCTCTGACATGGTGAAGAGAAGCAATTTGGTTTACAAATATTTATTATAACGATAATCGTTCTCAAAACTCAAAAAAGATTTTTTGGAGTTTGAAATATTTTTGCCAGTTTTACAGCTTAGAAAGCAGAGCGCAAGAATTGACAAAATATTCGTAAGAACTGACAAGATTTCTCTCGTATAAGAACTATAGAATGCCTGAAATACAGGAAATCCATGAAGCAAAGAACTGTTGAGATGAAGTTGGCAAGGGATGACATTTTAGCTGAATAAAAAATTTTAGCTGAATAAAAAGATTTGCGATCTTCTCAAAAAGCACAAACAATAAGAGAGATAAAACAATGAATTTTGAAGGAAAAGTAGCACTAATTACAGGTGCTAGTAGCGGAATTGGTAAGGCGATCGCTTTGGAACTAGATAATGCGGGAATGAAGTTGATTTTAACGGCGCGCTCAGAGGATAAATTGAAAGATTTAGCTGACAAGTGCAGTAATGCCAAAGTATATGCAGCCAGTATTACAGATCCAGAAGTACCGCAGAAGCTATTAGATTTTGCTTTAGATACCCACGGACAGTTAGACGTTCTAATTAACAACGCAGGTATGATGAGCGTCGGCGGAATTGATGAAATTGACATCGAGAAAATCTGTTTGATGGTCAAACTTAACGTTGAATCGGTTTATCGTATGGCTTACACGGTGCTAAGACATTTTAAAAAAACTGGCAGTGGTTTTTTAATTAATATTTCTAGCGTAGCAGGATTAAAAACCGCCCCCAAATATGGTGCATATAGCGGTACGAAACACGCGGTAGAAGCTTTTACCGACTCTTTGCGGCTGGAACTTGCGGGAACTGGGGTCAAAGTAGCAGCGATCGCCCCTGGAACGGTAGATACGGGACTATACGACGATTGGGATCAAGATAGCGAATCTTATGTTAAGGCTGGAGGCGTTTTGCAACCAGAAGATATTGCTCGCTGCACTCGTTTTATACTAGAACAGCCAGAAGGTGTATTAATCCCCCGACTGTTTGTTGCTCCCAGAGATCAACCAGTGTAAATATTATTTAATATCTGGGAAACGAAAGTCTGAATTGCATCGTATAGGATTGTTTGTAGTGTTCGATTCACCGAACACTATTTTGTGTGAGTTATTTGCAACTCTTCGCACGACAAGTAAAACATTGTTTTTTTATGGGATTGTCTCAGCAAATCGGCAACGTTATCAAGGCGATCGCATTTTTCCAACTTAAATTTTCAGCCGATACTGCCTAGGCGTTATGCCCATACATTTGTGAAAAGTTTTATTAAAAGCACTTTGGTTGGCAAAACCACAGCTTAAGGCAATTTCTACCAATGGTATATCTTGTTTGAGTAACTGTCTGGCTTTTTTTACTCTTTGCTCTATGATGTATTGATATGGACTAATCCCCGTAGACTGTTTGAACAACTGAGCAAAATAACATTTACTCAATCCGACTTGGCAAGAAACATCTTGCAAAGAAATGTTTTCAGATAGGCGATCGCGTATATAGTTTTTCACTCGCTGTAACTTACTTTGAGATAGCCCTGCGGTATTATTTCTAATTAAAGGTTTTTTCACCGAATAATGTTGAATTAAATGAGCGGATAATGCGATTGCCATTGATTCGGCATAGAAACAACTTTCCCTTGTCGCCAGAGAATTTTTCAACAACAGGGCGACTCTTTCAATAAACGTATCGCGCTGAGTAAAAAGAGGTAGCAATTCAATGTCATCTGGATCGATCCATTCGTAAGCAACCTGAGACATAAAATCTGGCTCAATAATCAAAACTGTCAATTCTAACTCATTTTGCCAAGCTGCACCATGAGAGTGTCGAGCGGGAATCAAGGCAATATCTTTATTTCCAACAATCAAATTCTGTTTTTTGCCGTTTATTTGGCGTTCCACATTAGTTAAATGTTGCTGTTGATGGACAATTATTAAATGCTGCTGGGGATGATATTCACTAAATTCATAGGGTGGCAAGCGATCAAAGTAGCGCAAAATAACCCCATGCCAACCTGCCTTTTGACTGCTAAGACTAGGCTGACTGGGTAAAATCTTTGAAGAAGATTTAGAATTGCTCAAATCCAGATAGATATGTTGGTTCTTTGACATAGAGAGCGTGTTTCTTTTTTGTATGTATACTTTATCTGTAATAGATTAGTTTTAAGAAAAAGTAGTAAATAGTTATTAATACAAGGAAATTATTCGCAATGCTGAAAAAGCTTACGGTAAATCTCTGTACAGGACAAAACTTACGAAAGTCTTGCTAGATAAGTATTGCAGTCAAATCCTTGAATCTACTGCTATCAAAAGCTTTGAACAATTCTAATAGATTTTTTGTCCCGTACTTAGACGGGAAATATCCATTTATGTAGTGTATGGACTACTAAAAAATAAATAATAGTTTTTAATGCGATCTCGTAAGGAAATAAATAATGTCAGAAGAGCGATCGCTCTTTGCTTGGATCAGCATTAATTACAATACAGATAAAAAAGGTTTTTAAAGATACTGCAAGTTAATATGTCACACCAAGAAATTAACATTTCAGCCCATACAAACGAAGAAGGAATCGTTAGTCTTAATATTCCTACGGGTATCATAGATCGAGATGTTCGACTGAAAGTTTCTTTTGAAGTTGTAGAACAGGTGACACTCCCAACGCAAACTTCCAAAATGCGAGTTCCTGGCATAGATGAAGGACGCTTTGTTGTTCCTGATGATTTTGACGATCCTCTTCCTCCCGATCTACTTGAAGCTTTTGAGGGAAGAGATTAACCAAGTAATGCAAGTACTTTTAGATACAAATGCTTTTTTGTGGTGGGTAACAAACGATCCTAAACTTTCTGCCGAAGCAAAAACTATTATTAGCAATCCTCAAAATGATATCTTCTTCAGTATTGTTAGTGCTTGGGAAATTGTTATCAAAGCTGCAACACGCAGCCGCACAGCACAAAATCGGAGGTTGCCTCCGATTTGTGTGCGGCTCAAATTGGCAAGCTTCCTCTGCCTGAAACTCCCGATATTTATATTCCCAGTCGTATTGCTCACTATGGCTTTCAAACACTTTCTATTGACATGGTAGATGTATTGCAAATTTGGCAATTAGAAACTCACCATAAAGATCCTTTCGATCGCCTGTTAATTGCACAAAGTCAGACGCACAACTTACCTGTATTAACGGCAGATAGCAAATTTTCTTTGTATGATGTCACTGTTATTTGGTAGCGATCGCTCTGGTTAATGCCATAGAATTTCTTATACTTGACATAATTCATAAATCAAATTCTCAATCGTTTACCAGATAAATACGGTCTGAATATTCTCTGTAGCTATAAGAATAAAACCCCAACCGCGAAATTCTTCGGATTACAAATATCTCTCATTGGTATTTTGAACGAGTAGTCTTTCCTGGAGAATTGCTTTTATTTGAAGCATTTCCTGAAGCTGTTTTGGAAATTTATAGCAGAGATCAAATCACAAAAACCATAAGCGACCGCTTTCTCTGCGAGCGGCTAAAAGTAGAGCATACTGATTGTGAAAGAAAATAATGTAAGCATCGTCTAAGCTTCTTCAAAAGTGCGATCGCGCTTCTGACGGGATTGTCGCCAAGCATCGATTCCCAGACTGATCAGATAAGTAACGGCAGCACAGAGTACGATGGTCGCTCCAGAAGTAAAGTTAAGAAAAAAAGAAAGTGCTAAACCTACGGTAGTAAAGACCATGCACAGACCAATAGCTAGCAAGATCGTTTTCTTCATGTCTTTGACGTAGAGATTGGCAATCGCCGCAGGCATAGACAGCAAGGCAATCAGTAGAATTACTCCCGCGACTCGCATTAGCATCGCCGTGGTTAAGGCGATAATTACCATCAACATTAAATATAGAGTATCCACTGGCACATTACGAACTGTGGCAAAAGTATCGTCAAAGGAAATAGCTAATAGCTCTTTGTAGAATGCCACCACCAACAAAACGATCGCTGTATCCAGAAATAACATAATCCACAAATCTTGCCGAGGAACAGCCAGAATGCTCCCAAAAAGATAGCTGGTTAAATCTGCCGTGTATCCTTCGGTCAGATCGATAAAAATCACCCCAACAGCCATGCCGATCGACCACAACATACCAATAACGGTATCTTCTCGCAGTCGAGTTTTACGCTGCACCCAACCCATACCCATTGCTGCTGCCACACTAAAAGCGATCGCTCCTAATACTGGATTAAAGCGAAAGAAAAAACCCAGCCCAACTCCTCCATAGGCTGCATGGGCTATTCCCCCTGCAATAAACACGATGCGATTGACGACAACAAAGGTGCCAATAATCCCACTGGCAATACTTACTAGCAGTCCTGCTAGCAGGGCATTTTGCATAAATTCTTGCTGTAGGGCTTCTAACATTTTCTATTCTTCTGGATCGTGTCGGTCCAAAACGCGCTGAGGAATACTACTATGAACTATTTGTTCCATCGTACTGCCATAAGCTTGCTCTAGCATTTGATTAGTTATTTGGCGATCGCCGTGATAATAAAGTTTTTGATTCAAACAGCCTACAGTTTTAACCTGAGACGAAATAGCTCCAATATCGTGGGAGATGGTTAAAATTGTGACATAGCTATTAATCTCCTCCAGCAGCTCGTAAATTGCTGTCGATGCTCGACTATCTAAGCTAGCAGTCGGTTCGTCCAGCAGTAAGATACGTGGTTCTGTGGCTAAGGCTCTAGCAACATATACTCGTTGTAGTTGTCCTCCAGAAAGTTCGCTTACGGAACGGTTGCGAAGATCGAGTAGGTCTACCTGTCGTAGTGCCTGTTCCACCTTTTCATCATCTTGCCGATTGAAACGACTCAGAAGACGACGTTTCCCCAAGCATCCCATTCGTACCACATCCCAAACATCGATGGGAAAACTGCGATCGAAGGTAATTATTTGTGGAACATAGCCAATGTATCGACGACCTAGCTTGGCTTCAAGACCTAAAATTCTGACCTGTCCTTGTTGAGGTGCTAGGAGTCCCAGCAACACCTTAAATAGGGTTGTTTTACCTCCGCCATTAGGACCAATAATGCCAATGTAGTCTAGTTCTTTAACGAAAAAATCGATCGCCCGTAACACATCATTCTGCTCGTAGCCTGCCCAAAGATTCTTAACTTCGATTACTAGATCGGATGAATTTGATGGTTTCATTATTGTTAGTCCGACTCATCAACTGAGAACTTGCTTAAAAGTATCGGCAACCTTACCCATATTGCTCAACCAGTCTTCTGCCAGGGGGTCAATTAAAATTACTTCGCCACCAATTTCATTAGCAATGGTTTTAGCAGATCTAGTGCTAAATTGAGGCTGGGCAAAAATTACCTCAATATTTTCTGCTTCAGCTTCTTTAATCAGTTGAGACATTTCCGCAGCACTCGGCTCGTTTCCGCCAACTTCAATGGGAATCATTTCTAAGTTATAAGCATCCGCAAAGTATCCCCAAGCAGGATGAAAGACCATAAAGGTTCGGTCTTCAACATTAGCGAGGGTGCCTTCTATGTCTCGATCGAGCTGTTCGATCTCGGCAATAAATGCTGTCAAATTCTCTTGATACCTTGGCTGGTTTTGCGGATCTAGCTCTACTAAGGCGTTGTAAATTGTCTGGGCTTGTTCTTTAACTAGGGGAGGAGATAGCCAAATATGAGGATCGGGATTAGTACCAGTCTCAGCTTCTGCTTCATCATGTCCGTGTGCTTCATCATGCCCGTGTTCGTCTTCTTCCCCGTGGTGATGGTCGAAAGTCATCGGCATTCGGTCGATATCTTTGGTTAAATCTATTACCTGTAAATCGGAATTAGCGGAACTAATGCGCTCCCACCAGGCGTTCTCGAAGGGTACGTGGATGCGGACATAGGCATCGGCATTGCTTAAACTCTGAAGTTGCTGGGGCTTGGGTTCGTAGGTAGCAGGACTCGCTCCTGGCGGTAAGAGAATACTAACATTGACGCGATCGCCACCAATTCGCTCCACAAAGTATTTTTGCGGGGGAATACTCACCATTACCTCTAATTGGTCTTCTGTAGCTTCAAGATCTGAGGCTTGAGAGACTTCAGGCGCAGTTGATTCGGTTGGAGTTTCACTCACCTCGGAAGGGTTACACCCGACTAAAGGTGTAATCCCCAATGCTAGAACGATGACAAATAGGAAACGATAATTGGGCATAAGTTGTAAAGGCTGCATCAAAAAAGCATCAATGAATAAAAGTAATGATAATCATTATCATAATATCAGAGATACGATATTTTCTCGATTGTCGTCTTACTCTTGCAGCTATCAAAAATTTATGATAGAGATGATAATCATTATCACTTTTACTAGTTGTCACTGTAAATTCGTTTTATGGATACATCGATACAAGGCATTCCCGTTAGCATCATTACAGGATTCTTGGGTAGTGGTAAAACTACTCTACTCAACCATATTTTGACTCAACAGCAAGGATTGAAAACGGCGGTTCTAGTCAATGAGTTTGGCGAAATTGGCATTGACAACGAATTGATTATAAAGAGCGATGATGACATCGTAGAGCTAAATAATGGCTGTATTTGCTGCACCATCAATGAAGACTTAGTTAAAACAGTCCATAAAATTTTAGAGCGAAAAGAAAAACTAGATTATTTGATTGTAGAGACTACAGGAGTAGCCGATCCTTTGCCAGTAGCCGTTACTTTTTTAAGTACGGAATTACGAGGTAAAACTCGCTTAGATTCGATTATTACTATGGTTGACTGTGATAATTTCTATGCTGAAGCAAAACAAAATAGTACTGTCGCTTATCAGCAAATCACCTACGGGGATATTATCTTACTGAATAAAACCGATTTAGTAGAATCAGTAGAGGTAGATCGCATTGAGAAACAAATTCGCGAACATCGTGGTGATGTGAAAGTAGTCAGAACCGTAAAAGGAGAAGTTCCTCTTGCTTTAATTCTTAGTGTAGGGTTATTTGAATCAGACCATTATTTTCAAGAAGAAACAGGTCATTCTCATCATCACGAGCATCATCACGAACACGAGCATCACCACGAGCATCATCATCACGAACACGAGCATCATCATTCAGATCATTTAGATGAGGATGGTTTTACTTCCCTATCTTTTGAAACAGAACAGCCTTTAGATGTTCGTAAATTTCAATATTTTCTGGATAACCAACTACCCGAATCAGTCTTTAGAGCTAAAGGTATTTTATGGTTCAAAGAAAGTAATGCCCGTCATATTTTTCATCTAAGTGGGAAACGTTTTGGGATTGAAGATGATGAATGGAAAGGTACGCCCAAAAATCAATTGGTTTTCATCGGACAGAATTTAGAACGAGAGAAAGTGAAAGCATTACTATACTTTACACGTTCATAATTTGAGTTTCCTTGAAAGTCTGAAACCGCAAAGTTAGCAAGGAATCAAGTTCCTGTTTATGCTTTAAATGAGCAGAATCTAGACAACCAGAAATGGCTGAAGAAAACTCAGAAAAATCTTCATAATACTTGGCATATAAACATTTCTTTTTCACAAATTTCCAGAGCCTCTCAATCAAATTCAAATTGGGAGAATAAGGAGGCAAGTAGAGTAACTCTATTCCCAATTCCTCAGCTAAATTCTGGACTAATTTACACTTTTGATAACGAGCATTATCTAAGACTAAAGTAATGGGGATTGTTAACTTTAAGTCAGCTAACTTTTTCAAGAGTTCACACACTTGAGTTCCTGTAATATAACTGTCATTAGTTACCGTAACTATTTCATGAGTGATGGCATTTAATGCCCCCAAGACATTAAATCTTTTTCGACCAGATGGAGATTTAATAAAGACTCTTTCAAAACACCAAATCATTCCTAAAAATGCACCCATAACGCGCGTGAGCTGCATCTACAAAAAAAACTGCTCTCTTGAGTAACTTTGCTTCTTCTAGTCTCGGTTCGAGCTTTTTTTTTGATACTCTGCTTGTCGCTCTGGGTCGGCTTTAGATGGTATTTGACCTACTTTTAGACAACGCATTCCCATAGATTTAAGGAATTTTCGGACTTGGGTTGGACTGCGTTTAATTCCTGTTAATAATTCAATGGTAGCGATCGCTTCATTAACCGTGGCGGGAGGCTTTTTTTGAAAATAAGCTTTTAGAGTTGAACGATGATTTTCAAGTTCACTTTGAGGTCGATAGAAATTAATTTCTTTCAATTTTTCTATCCCTCCTTCTTGATAATCTCTGAGATAACTTCGTAAAGTATTAGGAGAGATTCCTACTAATTTACTAATTTGATGATGAGGTAGTTTTTGACTTTTTAACCAGAGGGCTTCCATCTTTTTCTGTACTCGCGGATGGGGATGATTAAATCGCTCATAATAGAGAGATTGTTGCTCTTGTTCGCTAAATTCAAGGTAAATCATGCCTTAGCCTTAGCTTTACTCCTTGTTTTGACTTTTGGCTAGATTATTACTTTTGGAACTAAAACGCAAGTTTTGACCGTGCGAAGTATAGAAGGCTGTGTTGCTAAAAAATAGTTGGGCGAGGAACTTCTATCAGCTATAAACAATGCTGGTTTCCCCATTAGGGCGATCGATTAGAGTAATTCCCTTTTGTTGTAATTGTTCTCTAATACGATCGCTTTGGGCATAATCTTTTATTTTTCTGGCTTCATTACGTTGTTGAATCAATTTGGTAATTTCTGCTTCATCGAAGTTATGAGTATCTTCTGAGTTAGCTTCAGGTTCAGCTTCTAATCCTAAAATCCCTGCTAAATGAACTAAAGTTTGCCATTGTTGTTGTAACTCTTCCATATCAGTCGCAGTTTTACCTTCATGGGTTAACAGATTTCCTTCCCGACGGAGATTTTTAGCTAGTTCAAACAAAACCGCCAATCCTCCAGGAGAGTTAAAATCATCGTCCATTGCTGCTTTAAATTGTTCTATGACAGCAGAGTCGAGTTCTTGGTTTTTCTGCCAACCTAATCTATCGCCATATTTGTCTCCAAAGAGTAAACCTTGCTGTAGAGTCTGCCAACCATTGGTTGCCGAACTAATCGCCTCTTCAGTAAAATCCAAAGGTTTGCGGTAATGTGCCTGTAAAACAAACAACCGAATTACCATCGGATCGAGGGGACGATTTAATAACTCGCGAATGGTCGTAAAGTTCCCCAGAGACTTAGACATTTTTTCCCCATTCACCGTCACCATGCCATTATGCAGCCAATATTTAGCTAAAGGTTTACCATTGGCAGCTTCTGACTGGGCAATTTCATTTTCATGATGGGGAAACACCAGATCGCCTCCTCCGCCATGAATATCGATGGTTTCTCCCAACAATGCCCTCACCATAGCAGAACATTCAATATGCCAACCAGGACGACCCTCACCCCAAGGAGAATTCCAAGCAGGTTCTTCTGGTTTCGCACTTTTCCAGAGGGCAAAATCTGAAGGATGTTTTTTATTGCTGTTTACAGGATCGCTAACTGCTACCCTACCACTAGCCCCTGCTTGCATCATTGACTGGCTACGTCCAGAGAGTTTGCCATATTCGTCAAAAGCTTCTACATGAAAGTAAACGTCTCCATCGACGGCGTAAGCATAGTTTTTTTTCAGCAATATCTGAATTAATTGTTGAATTCCAGAAATATTATCGGTGACGCGAGGATATTCATCTGCATCCATAACATTTAAAGGACGGATATCTTCAAAGTAAGCTTCGATAAAACGTTCCGAGATATCTGCCATCGACTCTCCTTCCTGTTGTGCCCGCTTGAGAATCTTGTCATCGATATCGGTAAAATTCTGTACGTAGGTAACTTCATATCCCTGCCATTGCAGATAGCGACGCACCAGATCCCAGTTAATATAGGAACGGGCATGACCTAAATGGCAATAATCGTATACGGTCACGCCACAGCAATACATAGTTACTATGCCTGGTTGAAGGGTTGTGAAGGGTTCGAGGCGACGGGTTTGGGTATTGTAAATTTTAAGAGCCATTTTTTATAATGTAATGATATGGTCTGGGCTATTGCTGTCTAAAGCTTGGTATAGGTCGGGAAAACAACCTACTTGCACTCCTTCTACTGTATTTTGAGGCGTACAATTTCCTGGTTCTCCTTGAGCAAGACCTCTTTCTAAAGCACAGCGATCGCACAACATTAATAACATCCCAGAAGTTTTAGCTAGTTTAGCCAAACGTTCTCCCATTGAGTCTCCCTTTCTTAAAAGGTAAGTATTATCGTCGAAGAAAAACATTCCCACCACTTCTGCACCGTGGTTATTGTCTTCTAGTTGAGGCAAAATCATCTGACCTAGTTTGTAACTAGCTGTATGTCCTGACGTACTAAAGATATAAGCAACTTTCATAGTCATAAATTCAATTGACAATGTTCAATGGAAATAATACCAATTCTCTAAAATGACGAGTCATATTTTTAAGTTAGTTCGTCTCTACAGGATTGGATAATGATTATCATTTTATCTCGTTCTGAAACATCTGAGAACAAGGATTTTAAGATTTCCTCAAAAACTAGATT
>JASJEI010000509.1 GCA_030064795.1 Pleurocapsa sp. MO_226.B13
AACGGGGTACATTTTCTATCTGAATATCACCTCATCAAATATATTTGGATAATATTATCAGGTAAAAACGAGCAAACTAGCTCGTTTTTTATTTTTTCGTAAAGGAACTTATTTATTTTCTATTCCAATCTTCCAAGGGAATTCTATTTCGGCTGAATAAATAAGATCAATATTATGTATCGCCATGACTTGAGGTGTTAATTGAGATTATTCTCAATCGGTTGTGTATTGGGGGATGTAGTTACTGGGGGATAAGCTGGTTTTCCGAAGTAGGCTTTTTCTTCAACGGGTGTCAGCATGGAAAGGTTAGCGATCGCGCCCCTTACTTGATCGGGTCGGACTTCTAAATATTTGTAAAGTTCGTCGAGGGTTCTGTGACCAGAAATTTCTTGGATGATGCGTAATGGTACACCTGCATTACTCATTTGGGTTAGAGCGGTACGGCGAAAACTGTGGGTACTGACTCCTTCGATATCGACTCGCTTACAGGCTTCTCTGAGTATCCAGTCGGCAGAATCGGTTTTGATGTGACCTTTGCCGTGTCTGCCAGGGAAAAGATAGCCCCTGGTGTTCTTTGGTCGGTATTGTTTGAGCCTGATTTTCAAATCCTCCACGATGGGAATGGTACGAGTGGCGAGCTTTCCTTTGGTGCAGCCTTTTCTGATGTTCAGTTCGGGGCGAACACGCCCTTTGGAATCAAATACGTCTTGAATGTGGAGGGTGACGCACTCGTTGATACGGCAAGCGGTGTAGAGACAGACAGAAAAGAGGGTTCTATCTCTGATGGGATTGAGAGTAAAACCTTCGTTGAAGAGTAATTGTATCTCGCCAGGAGTTAGTATTTTTGCTCTGCCATGACGGTCTACCTTCATCTACACATTGTTATCGCCCAATATAACTATCCTATAGGAGTTGGTGACAATCTCGAAACTAAGGAAGGGAAAGAGGGTGAAAAGAATCTTAAGAGGTTCCAGAACGTATGTTAGTGTTAGTAAAGCTGATTTTATGGGAATAATATCCTTAGAAAATAAACGTAAGTTTCTGAGAACATCACAGAATAACCATTCATTCTCGTGAAGGTTTACAAAAATGCTTAAATAGCAGCCAATGAAAAACTGGGAAAGAATCGCTTTAATTTTCACACAATATCTAATTATTGTGGTTTTACCTTTGGGAATTACGATTACATTTTTTTTAGTATTTAATCAAAATATAGCAGAATACAATAACGCTCCTCTAGGTATTAAGTTGGCTGGTCCTATAGCTGCCTACGTTGCGTTATTAATAATATTTGACATAGTAATCCAGAGAGCGTTTTCAACATGGAGGAGAGCTTTATTAGATTGGCAAGAACAGGAAAAACAGCAAAAATATCTTAGTTACATAGACCTTGATATTGACAAAGCAATGCAACTATCTGGAAAGCTTTCAGAATTAATATCTAGATATATTATCGTAGAGATTCTGCTGATTAGGAGAGAGTACGAAGACCCTCATCAAGGTCTTTGGACTGCGGTTAGCATAACAAGAAAGAAGATTTATGGATTTCAAAACTTGGTTGGCGAAGTCACTATATATGAAGGCAAATATAAGCTACGCGAGGTACTCGGTGCAGCAATTAATAACTCGAAATTTATTGATGACTTAAAAAAAGAAGCTGCCACTATATTAGAGATCAAATATAGTGATTTAACTCCACCAAAAGTAGAAAAGCTAGAAATTAATGATATTTCTAGTTTGGATGAAGCTTGGCAGTCTTTTGAAAAAGAAACTAAATTTTTCAGAAGTACGGGATTACACAAATTTCATAATAATATAACAAATATTGTTTGGAGACAATGTGAAAAAGCTCTTCATGATCCTGCTTCCGCGCTGGAAAAACAAAATCTGCTTCCACCCTAGGTCTGCATCTCTAAGAAAGGCGTTGTTCAAACCAGGGCTGCACTTTGATATAGAGGAGTTAGTATTTTGGCTCTGCCATGACGGTCTACCTTCATCTACATATTGCCATCGCCCAATAAAACTATCCTATAGGAGTAGGTGACAATCTCGAAGAGTCTTCATTAGCTATCGTTCTGGTACTTCTAAATAGATTTCAAACATCATCCTATGATTATAGGCTATTTATGTAGTAGTGACTTTGGAGCTACCTCCAATTTCTACTCCACGAAACCGTAAATATCTATAGAGGGTAGCTTTAGAGATACCCAAGTTCTTGGCAATCTGGTTCACTGCCATTCCTTCCTCATAGTAAGACTGAGCAATACGAGCTTTCCGTTTGGCATCCTCTGACAGCCCCGCTTTCCGCCCTCCAGTTCTTCCTCTGGCTCTAGCAGCAGCTAAACCTGCATTAGTACGCTCGCGAATAATCTCCCGCTCAAACTCAGCCAGAGAAGCAAAGATATTGAATACAAGCCGACCTTGGGCTGTCATAGTGTCAATGGGGTCGTTCAAGCTCCTCAGCCCGATATCTCGCTCGTTCAACTCAGCTACCAAATCCACTAAGTGCTTGAGCGATCGCCCTAGCCAATCCAATTTCCAAATGACAATGACATCTTTGGGTCGAGCTTCTTTAATCATCTCATCTAAACCAGGGCGTTTTGCTTTTGCTCCACTGACTGTATCCTTATAGAAACGTTCGCACCCATGTTTGGTCAGAGCATCGATCTGAAAGATCGAATTTTTGGTCATTTGTACTAATTCGGGCATATCCAAGGAGCATAATCGGCGACCTAGTTTTATAAACTCATCTACAAAAGGCTATTTTAAACTTTGATTAGTGAAACCACGTAACAGACAGGAAAAGGAATATTCTGACCAATTAAGATAGTTTTTTCAGGGTATTACTATTAGTAATCATAAGAATAGCGATTATTTTTGGCAGATTAATCTGAGCCGAAAACGTCGGTTTTTGCGAGCTATAGCACCATTTTTTTTTGGGTGTTGAATTTGGAAAAAATATTTTATTGATTTTTAAATTGGTGTTTTTATCGGACTATAAAATAAAAAGTTACCTGTTAAATATTGGCTTTTTTTTGTTTGGCTTTATCCGATGAAATTAGAGTGGATGTATTTTGAGATGAATGCGATTGCGCTCCGCGCAGTGGCGAAGCCAATCGCTGGTTGTCTTCAAATACCTCTGGACAAGAACGATGCAGATTCTCCACAAACTGCTCTGTGGTTAACTCTTCAAAATGTTGGCGAATCAGTTTTGCTGCTTTTTTAGGATCGATCATAATTTTTCCTCACTCTATCTCTATTAAACAAGATTCTTCGATTAAAGCTAGGTTACGAATCGCAATTTGAATATGAGCGCGGTCGAAAATAGCTGAATCAGCATAAATGCGATCGCCTTCATTAAAGACAGCGCGAATCGCACCAACCTGTTCTCCCTGTGATTCTATTATCTCTCCCACTAAGTAATTAAAGAAGGCACAGTCTAAACGGTGAGCTTTGGAACGTTGGGGATTCTGGCGGGGTAAGGGTATATTAGTTTTTTTGTAAGCAGTTACAAATGAATCGTAAGTTTCTCGAATCAAAGGAAACCAACTAATATCAAGCAAGTCCAAACAGTTTTCCAGTAACAATTTAGATTTAATTACAGCAGGAGCATTGGGATACCTTTCTTTTGCCCAAGCATAGGCTCGTAGGGGAGCATCTTGGAAAAAATACACTCCCGTTCCCAGCCAATCATAGTCATTGATACTAAAGTTAAACCCCTGGTCGATAATTTCTTGGGCTGCTTTTAAGCTCGTTCCATGATACCCATAAACCTCCAATAGCTTAGGGATTGGAGCATACACCATTTAATATTCTCTCTCCTATATTTAATCACTTTCAGGTATTCAAATACTTGAGTCGCTAAGTATTTGAACTTTTGCCTTTTTGCGTACTTAACCACTCAGTTAGTAATTCTTCTACTAACTCGGAAAAGTCCTCTAATTTCTCCTGCTGTAGTAGAGCTATTTTTGTCTGGCGATAAGTTTTGGAACGAACGTAAGCTGTTACCTGTTCAAAGTCAGGATTGCTGCGTTTTCCTTTTGGTCTTCCTTTTTTGACGGGTTCGGGTTTTTCGTCAACGATTGGTGGTGAGGATTTTTTGGTAGCTTTGGTTTTCTTCTTGACTGTTTCTGGTTCTGGAGATTGGTTAGCTGCATCCAGAATATTTTTAAATTTACTCATTGATTTGTATCTCCTTACCTAAGTCTTGATAATCACCCCAAGCTATACGAGCTTTCTTATCCGCTATTTCCGAAACAATAGTTCCTTCAAGAGCAGCCTTTTTAAATGCTGCATAACGTCTAATTCCCGATTTCAACATTGGCAATCCCGCCTCACTCAACATCTTTTTGGCTTCCTCCCCATCCTTTGAGGGTTTGGGAGGAATAATAGTGAGCAAAATGCGGTATTTGTCGCTGCCTAGTTGATGCAGTGCTTTAACCGTCAGCATCATGGCATCTAAGGCTAAAGCATCGGGAGTACAGGGAATAATCAAGCGATCGCAACCGTCGGCTAATGCCTCTAAATCTTCCTGTTCTGGTCTGGCTTGGGTATCAATAACAATGTGTTCGGCGGATCTTGCATATTTGGCAGCCTTTCGTTCGTCTACAACCTGGAATGGCAAACCCCCTCGCTCTGCCCATCTAGTGGCACTACGATTTGGATCTCCATCAATTAATAAAGTAGTACCTAGATTGGCTAAGTAAGCTGCCAAATGTACTGCTGTGGTAGTTTTGCCAACTCCACCCTTGAACGAAGCAATAGTAACGATCATATTTTCAATACTCGCTCTACGTGAATGACTGAAAATGCAACAACTTGAGTTGCTGGACTTTTGAGTACGCAAAAATATCTCAGTTGAGATGCCGAATATGATAGCTTATCTATTTCGCAAATGTGCAGGTATGTGAAAGTTTAAATATTTGCCTTTTTGACAGGGCGGTTTTTTGCGTACTCAAATATCTATAATTAACGACTCTATCTAGTCTCCAAAAACATTAGTTAGTCATAACGCAGTGGTAGACAAGCGTGAACATCTATACTGCTGGTTAATAGATAAATAATATACGCTTGGCTAATGACTGGCTTGGGGGTCTGGGGAACTCCCCAGGCTGGGATTTTCTCGTTATGACGACAGCTTTAGTTGAACGAATTACTCTATCTCCTTATCTTCACCTCACCTTCAGAGACCATAGCCCTTGCTCTGTTCTTGTTTTGGTTTTGGTATTCCATCATTATCTTTTAGTTGAATAAGATTTTGATTGGCATTTTTATCCTTTTTCGTTGACGAATGCTGCTCTACTGATTTTACGGCTTGAAGTAGTTTCTCTCGCTGTCCGTAATCAAGTTCATCTTTTAAAACCAATGAACCAGTCTCGGTTTGTCTGACGATAAATTTCTCTTGCTGAGTCCTTTCGGAGTTAAATTCGATGGCGTAAACACTAATAGTGTCATTGTTGATTAACACTGCTAACCTCCCTCTTATCGTTCTCAGCCGTTGATTTATTTGACGCTGATTTTTTTTCTGTTTAACTAAGGCGCGGGCTAATTCTTCTTTTTGTTCTTTAGTCTGATTTAATTCTGAGTATTGTTGTGACTGCTCTGTTTGCTGAGAATTTAGTTCTCGACTTTTTGCAGGCTCAATCTCTGCTGCTTTGTTGGGCTTTCGTGAGCTTGCTTCAATTAATAAGATACGCTCAAAGCTGTCGTCATAACTAACTCGCTTATATTTTTGTAAGCCACCGAAAGTGTAGGCTTTTCCCAAATGAGTTCCGCTGGTTGCTACTCCGTCGAGTCGATAACTAATTCCTTTAATTTTCCCCGTTCTGGTCACGGTAATTCTCGCATCAACTCCTCGGTCTTTGAGGCGATTAATCAACTCTGGCATCGCGATTACTTGTTCGGTTTCGCGCTCGATTATCTGCTGTAGCTTTTCTCTGACACTAGCCTCACCCGTGCGTTCGATTAATCTCTTCTCACCGCTGGTTTGTCCTCGCTGCTGCTTTTGGGTTGATGAAATGGTTGGGGTTAATTCGTACTTCTTTTCTAACTCTCTGATTAGCTGTTCGCTTCTGACATAATCCCAACTATCACTGACCGTTGTACCGTCAGTAATGCGAATTCTACTAGCAACGATATGTATGTGGTCGTGGTCTTTATCGCTATGGCGATACACTACATATTGGCTACCAATAAATTCCATTCCTTCCAGGTATTCTTCGGCGATCGCGTTCCAGGTTTCATCATCTAAATGTTCGTCTTTAGGTAGAGATAAACTGGAATGATAAACGGCTTTTTCTAGTTGAGGGTTTAAGCGTCTGGCGACGGCGAATTCTGCCGACATAACTCTCGGGGTATCACCTGCCATGTTGCCCCCAATGATGCGACTATGTTCGTGGTCATGAAGATAATTTAATACGCCACGAAAGCTTTTTCCCTTTACCTGTTTACCGATCATGTCTCCCCATCTTTCCGTCTTTTAGTCTTCATCATCGGGAGCGAGGTAAATCGCTAACATTTCCAATCTTATTCGCTTAATCAGATCGGAGAGTTCGGATAATTCAGTCGGATCTACATTACAGTTACCGCTTCTTTTTAACGAGGCATGAGCAGCTTTGGTTAGTTGATTGATGTTGTTGCCGATGCGTCCGAGTTCAACATAAGTAGCGCGATTTATTTCGGGAACTTTTGGTTGAGAACGAATGGTTTTATTTAGTCCTGCTGCCCTGAGATATTCGCTCAACTTAAGGTTGGCTGCTGCGGCTTTTTGCTCCATCGTTTTTCGTTCCGATGGCAACAATCTTAGCTGATAATTTTCTCGAACTACTTTCTGTTTTGGTCTTGGCATCTCCTTATCTTCTACGTAATAAACTTACATATTTTCCTGTTATTAAACTCTCTCCTCCTCTCCCCATCCCCTTGTCTCTTGTCTCCCCTTTCCTGGTTACAAACTATCTACCTGAAGATAACTGGGGTGTCCAGAGGGGTTTCCCCTTTGGCAAGCCGTTCGAGCGCGCCAGCGCGAGAACATGGCTTGCTCCAAACCTGCTACATTTTCCAGTTTAACATTTGAATTTATAGATTGTGCTACGAAAAATTACATCAGTGCCAATGAGGAATTATCAGTGAAAAATCTTTTATTATAGCTACTAAAAATACTTGTGAAACAAACAATAAACTAAGCTCTGGTATTTGCTATGAATTAGAGATGCGTTTGGCTATGGTTCATGTTGCTAAATGGAACAGAGATGGACAGTTAGTGTTGGGATATAAGTTGTGGCAGAGAGTAGAGTCAATCAGAAGATAAAAATTGAGACAATTGAAGCTGTATCTGAGCTACTAGATCAACTAGAGCCAAAACTAAAATCCCAATCAAAACCAGAACCCCATCAAGATGTAAAATTATTGAACTTGAGACATAAGATTGAGCGCATTTTGCGATTAGGATATAGCTACGAGGAAGTAGTAGAGGTACTCAAGCAGCAGAACATAAATATTTCGACTGAGAGACTCAAAAGATATTTAAAGGATGCAGATGATTAGTAGTGTCTGTATCTAAGATTGAGAATAAATGTAGAGTAATGAATTTGGTCTAAGTTTATATAGAAGATGAACGAAGATTATCTACAGACTAAGACATAGTTTGAACAATGTAGTAAAAACAGAATTGGATCTAGGTACGCTAAAGGTTAGGTCTCCTCAGATAGGTAAATTGACTATATGCTTGTTGATAAAGAGAGCCAGAAAAGGTTATCTAAAAAGATAGCAGTGGTCATAAAAATCCAACCTATCTAGAAATGAACTAGAAATACAGACAAATCAATCAAGAATAATTGATTTTGGGTTGTTTTCATTTTCAATTTTTACAGCCTCGGTTTTAACCCCATTACTTTCGAGCAAATTCTCAATAAGTTCGATCTGAGTTTCTATTTTTTTCTTTTCATCATCTGTAATACCTGAGTTACCACCGTTTACAATATTTGGTGTCGATTCTTCTAAACTAATATTAATTTTCTTATTAGGTAACATCTCCGTTAAGCAGATATTTTTAAGTTCTGTATCTACTTTAAGAGGCTCTTTAGAAGCAAATGATAATTGTTGGCATATAATCTTATTGATTTTCGTATTAACTTGAATATTTAAAAGGTTAGGATCGGTATCTGTTAAAGATTTTATAATCTCTAATCTCGTTCCCCAATCTTCTTGTTTGGATGATAATGTTGTTCGATTATAATCAACAAATAAGGAGACTGTTTGAATCAGTACGATAAATATAAAAACAATAGCATTTGCCCAAATCCAATTTCTAGTGATTTTTTTGTCTGTATCTCTTAGTGTATTTAATTGATCCAAAATTGATTCTATTTTTTCCCACCTTGTCGATCTCGAACAATCATCACTAATTGCTTCAGTCAAATTATTTTGTTTTTGATTAACTCCTCTTTCAAAAGTAGAAATATTTTTTGCTAGTTCATTAAACTCTTGTGGTTTACTCAATATAGAAATAAATACAATTAGACAGATATAACAAATTCCTAGAATCAATTGACAAAGAACAAAAAACCACCAACTTTTAGAGCTAAAATCCCATAAAAGAAGGGTTGAAATGAATTCATAATATCTCAAGAAGAATGAGAGAGAAATAAATAGCAAAAATCCAATAGGAAATAAATAAAATATACTAATTGCCCAACCTAACTGCCCTGTCAATCTTAGGGTATGAGTCCTTACTTTTGTCGGTACATTATTAGTAGAAAGTTCTATATTTATTCCTTCGAGAATAGTGGCGTTGAGTAGCTTATGATAAACTTGCCGATCCAAAACCCAAAGCATACATAAGCCTAAAGCACCCATAACTGCGATTAAAGATATTAATAAACGTCGATCTATAAAAAGCAGTTGGTCTTGATTTTGTACTAAAAGTAATGATACGCCTCCTAATGTTCCTAGAAGCCAGGTAGAAGCATATTTTCTTACCTCTGACAGTTGGGTAATAAATTGCTTTTCTTGAGATTTGATAATCTCGAATACTTTTAAATAATCTTCTTCAGAAGCACTTTTGACCTCTTGAAAGCTATCCGAATGGTTATTTTGAGCTTCTGCTAATTTACTAGCAGTTTGTAAAAGATAACTATTAAAATTTAAAATTAAGCGTTTTTTTTCATTAGAATCCACCGAGTCATTGAAGTTATTTATATACTCCAAAGCATTGTCGGCAATTCTTTCCTTGATTTTTGAAACTAGACTTTTACTCACTTAGTTAATATACTTTCTCGGAATTATTTTGGAAGTATTTTAACTCTTGAGTTTAAAATAACTAATTCATTTATAGTTAATTTTACATTTTATCTCTCCAGAAAAAAATAAAGAAGAGTAACGCAACTAACTAAAACACCTTATTCGATAGTAGATTAGCGAAAAGACGAAGATCGGGAGAATCAAAAATTCAGCGTGGAAATCGCATTTTCCTTTTGCGCCTCAGTCACTCCTAGATAGCGTTCCAAGGATGCTAAAGTCCGATGACCCGATATCGATTATGAAGTCTTACCTGGGGGATGACCACGATTCGCACATTTTAGGGTCATATCGACCTTAAATGCTTGTCCAGACTAGATTTGAGATTTGTATTTTTTGTAACTACAAATCCGATAAATCAATAGAGGTTAATACATCTCGACAAACTCATAATTGCTAGTTATGGATTTTTCGCAATAACTAGGGGATGATTCTCATTTACCAAGGCTTTTCTCAATAAAAATTAAGCGAAAATTATCAGTAGCTTAGATCCTTTATAGTTTCGTCTTTAAGAGTACCGATAGTCGTAATTATCGGTAGTTCATCCCATTGAAATATAAGATTTGCTAATCCCTATAAATCAAGCTTTTCCCAATCAAAAACGATTTTAGCTGTCGTTCGTCTCATGGCTAAGTACTACATTTAAAACCCTTACTATTTATAGCATTAAAGTCGATATGACCCTTTAATTCACGAATCGTGGTCATACGCCGCTATGAAGCAGGATTCAATACCATTCTGTCTTGAGACAGGTCTAGATACTTTATTCCATTCTGACAAACCCAGGTAAGTAGTAACCCTTCTGGATGGGGATTTTGTGAGAATTGTGAAACCGCTTTGTTA
>JASJEI010000072.1 GCA_030064795.1 Pleurocapsa sp. MO_226.B13
TACCAGGGTAAGCGCAAGAAAAACTTGACCCTGATATGGTCTTAAAAGAAAACGCTATTTTCCTCTTGAATGCCATGTCTAAAGGGTTTGCACCTGTTTCAACCACCAATCAACGTCCTACTCCCCCTACTGCTCCAGCAGTTGATGCTCAAGAGATTCAATCAAAATGGCTATCCTACTTTGAAGACTTAGACGCTCCTCGGGGCGCAAAAGGTCGGCTTCATCCCTTTTTGAGTGTGGTCATAATTGCCATGGGAGCAACTATTGGCCGGGCCAGAGGATGGGAGGACATTGAACTATATGCCGAAGGCCATGGTCAATGGCTGGAGACATTTCTCGAGCTACCATGGGGAATTCCCCACGCGGATTGCTATCGTCGTGTCTTTGCCCAGATTAAACCAGATGCCTTACACAGTTGCTTCCGGCGTTGGGTTACAGAGATAGTGAAGGACACTTGAACAAGTATACCTCTGTAAAAATGATCGATCTCGACCTTAGTTCTCACCGTTCGCTTATTTTTCAATGGAGTTACTTAATAAATGAGGTCAAAAACTTTCTGTACAAGCCTTTCAGCTGTTTGACAGGAGACAGAGGAACAAGTTTATGCGATCGCTATGACTAATGAAGCGATCGCATTGTCTCAATCTTCTCTGGCTTCCCCTCCGCTACATCTTCTAAAGACCTTGTCTTGTAAGCTTTTTCGCCATTATAATTATGAAGGGCTCCGAAATTTGAGCGAACGGTGAGTTAGTTCTCTATATCGACAAGAGAACTAACTCCCTGTTTTTTCAAGCAGGAGAATTGCTAGCCTCTTAGCATATTATGGCTCTTTTTTTCTTGCGCTTACCCTGACGGGTATTGGAGAAGCAACTTGTCATTGTACAAGGTTTTAGTTTAGTTCAGAATTATAAATATTGAATTCTAACGTCTCAACCGATCGCCAATGCTGCCCAAGAAAAACCAGCAGCACTACTGGCCAAAACCACAACATCACCAAAATTAATTTGCTCATTTTCTAGGGTTTTAGCCAAACCAAATAAAGTATCTACAGCCCCTAAATGACCGTATTTGGGTAAAGAAATGTAGATTTGCTCTCTGTTTAATCCTACGGCTTTAGAAATTCGGTGCGATAAGCTAATTTTAACTTGATTGGTAAACAAGAAATCCAGATCCTCTAAAGATAAATTACTCTTAGTCAAAGCTTTGACGATCGCTCGTTGATAATTCTGGAGATAAGTCTGAGCGAAAATCGTGTTTAATTGCTGGCGATCGCTAACTTTTATATAATTTAAATTAGGGTCGAGACTGGGAAGATGGGCGGGTATTTGTGTCCCTCCCAAGGGAATTTTAATATAATCTGCCAGTTGACCGTCGGTCATTGCATAGTAAGCCAGAAGTTTATTGCTTTTCTCACCTTTTTTCAAGACGGCAGCCACCGCTCCATCGGCCATAATAAAAGTAGAAACCGCCTCAGAATCCTGGTAATTAATTAAAGGTGAAAGTTTATCACTACAAATAACCAAGGCATAGTCAAGATCTGGGTCGGCAAGCAACATATTGCGACAAAGATGTAAACCGAGGTTGCCACTATTACAGAGATTTCTGACTTCAAAAGCACAGGCATTTTTAGCTTCAAGCAACCCTTGAATCTTAGCAGCAGGAGACCAAAAACGATAATCATAATCGCCGACACCACAATAAGCGATAATATCTAGGTCTTGAGGTTCAATCTGAGCTTTTTCTATCGCACCCAAGGCAGCTTTTAAGCCCATTTCTGTAGGATGTTCCTCGGTAGCAGCGATGGGTTTTTCCTTAATCCCAATTTTCTCGGTAAACAACCACTCAGGAATATTGGATTTTTGGGACATTTCGGCACTAGTGATTTTTCCTGAAGGAATATAGTAGTTAAGAGCAGCAATACCTACTGTTTGATTCATGATGCGATCGCGATGAAGTTAATCAGATTTTAGATTAAAAAGCCCGAACGCTATGGTACATAGCTAACAAATAACTAGACTTTTCCACAATCTCAACTCAAACTGACGTTACCATATTTAAATCACCCGTGTCGCGCCCTTTGTTATGCCTTTGTTTCGTATCGTAGCTTTATTTCTAGGTCTTAGTGTCATCCTTGGCTTATCGATCTGGTTGGTGACATCTTTATCTCACCTATATATGCAGATCTCCTTTACTGCCCCGATTCTGGCTAATCTGTTGTTACTGCTGGTAATTGTTTTAATTGGGGCAATTATTGGAGGCTATATCTACTATGTCAACAAATATACTGGCAAAAAGTCGCGGAAAAAAACAGGTAAGGGCAAACGCCGTGTTCATAAAGTCAGGATACCAGAAGAAAAGACTGAGGCAGCAGCCCAAAACCTCCAAGCATTAAAACAACAAGTAGGACAAATACAGGATAAAATCGCCCAACAAGCTTTACTCAAGAAGTCCCAGCAAATCGAAGCAGACTTACAGCGGGGAGAAGTTAAGGTAGTGATCTTTGGTACGGGATCGGCAGGAAAAACCTCTTTGGTCAATGCTTTGATTGGGGAGATAGTCGGCGAGGTAAATCCAATCATGGGGACGACCACCCAAGGAGAAACCTATAGCCTCAAGCTGAATGGAGTCAGCAGAGAAATCCTGATTATCGATACCCCAGGAATCTTAGAAGCGGGAATAGCAGGGACAGAAAGAGGCGAAATCGCACGCAAACTGGCTACAGAAGCAGACTTACTCGTATTTACCGTCGATAACGACCTCAGACAGTCCGAATACGAACCTTTGAAGACTTTAGCAGAAATTGGCAAGCGATCGCTTTTAGTCTTTAACAAAACCGATCTTTACACCGATGAAGATCGAGAGATGATTTTAGGCAGACTCAAAGAAAGAGTCAAAACTTTTATTCCCCCTAGCGACGTAACCGCAATCTGTGCTAACCCCCAACCAGTCCAGTTAGCCAGTGGCGAAATTATCGAACCCACCGCCGAGATCCTACCTCTAATTAAACGGCTAGTTGCCGTATTGCGGGCAGAAGGAGAAGATCTAATTGCCGATAATATTTTGCTACAGTCCCATCGTCTCGGTGAAGAAGCCCGCAAAATCATTGAAATCCAACGACGCAGAGAATCAGATAAAGTTATTTACCGCTATCAGTGGATCGGTGCGGGTGTAATTGCCGTAACCCCAGTACCAGTAGTAGATATGTTGGCTACAGCAGCGGTTAACGCCCAAATGGTCATCGAAATTGGCAGGATTTATGGTATTGAACTAAATCTGGAACAAGGCAAAGAACTAGCCTTATCTCTCGGTAAAACCCTCGTCAGTTTGGGAGTGGTCAAGGGGGCGGTAGATATCCTGGCTAAAGCACTCCAGTTTCATTTTGCCACCTATATTGTCGGCAAGGCAATTCAAGCAGTTTCGGCTGCTTACCTAACCCGCATTGCTGGTAAGAGTTTTATTGAATATTTCAAACGCAATTTAGATTGGGGAGATGGAGGGATCGTAGAAGTCGTTCAGCAACAGTTTCAACTCAGCCGACGGGATGAATTTATCAAATCCTTTGTTCAAGATGCCATCTCCAAAGTAGTCCAACCCCTGTCTGAAGCCTGGGGAGAGGAAGAAGCTGAAGAAGTTGAAGAACAAGAAGTAGTTACCGAAATGGCAGCACAGCTAGAAGATGATTGGTAAACTTGTTTGGAGAGACAAGGCAAGCCTTAATTAATAATATGTTGAGGGTGTGTAGCATAACCTTCTTCCAGACAATCTAATTGCTCTAGAACATTCTTGGGTAACTTTACTTTGATGGCATCAAAATTTTCTTGTAAATGAATTAATTTAGAACTACGAGGTAAAACAATATAACCCTTTGCCAACGACCAAGCAATTAACAGTTGAGAGGGACTGATTTGAATGCTTTGGGCGATCGATTGTAAGCGAAGGCAAAGTAGTTTCCTAGCTTTAACTAATGGAGAGTGAGCAATAATTTGGATATTTTTTTGTTGGCAATATTGAACTAAATTAAGGCGTTGTAAATAGGGAGTTACTTCTATTTGATTCCATTGTGGCAATTGAACGCGATCGTAATCGCGTTGTTGAAATTCTAGCTTTTGTAAGTGGCAGAGATCAAAATTACTCACTCCAATCTCTCCAATCTCTTGCCACTGACTAATTTCCAACATTTGTTTCCAAGCATCAACTAAATTTTCAGTAGGTGCGTGTAACAGCAGGAGATCGATACTTTTCAAGTTTTCTAACGATCTGCATGCAGCAGTCTCTAGATGCCCAGATTTAATATCCTTAACTTTTATCTTAGAAGTAACAAAAATCTCTTCACGCTTAATCCCCGATAGCTCAATTGCTTTTGCTACCTGCTTTTCATTACGATACAAAGATGCAGTATCGATATGGCGATAACCAATTTCTAAAGCCTTTAAGCAAGCAAAAACCGTCTCTTCCCCTAATCGATAAGTTCCAAGACCGATTTTTCCTATACTTGGCTTACTCACTGACATAATGGTTTTAGCAGAATCTCGCAGAATCCCACGTCTTGTATGGGTAGCATCAAGCGTGGGTTGTTGACTCTTGATTGCGATATATGCTATCGATAAAACCGATTTGGTTGGTATGTTTAATCTCGCGTAATCGAGTACGTCGAAATTCAGCAAGTTCCATTCCTAATTGCTGTTTCACATTTCTAGCTAAATAATGGGTGATTTTTGCTGTGACTGTTTCTGGGATAGAATATTGAAACTGTGCGTAAGATAAATCTAACAAGGTTGTATTTTGTTCTAAGGCTTCTGCGATCGCACTTAACCCCCCATTTCTGAGATTGACATCTTTGATTTCCATCACCCGAACAGTTTTATTGGTTTGCAGAAAATTAGCAATAATTTCTGCACCCTCTCCGTCAAAATAATTCGGTAACTCCCTAAGATCGGATGTAGATTTGTATAAACCAATGCCCAAATAGCTTAATTGAGGTAAAGTGTTAATTTTCTCTAGGAGAACTGTCAAACCACTATTTTGAATACGGTTAGAGGAGAAATCCAATCGCTTAAGATGGGGATAGTTGGATATAGCGTTAGCAATTATTTTTACACCTTCATCACCCAGACGATTTATCGCCATAAATAAACCAGTTAAGCCTATCTGCTTGGTCTGTTTCAGATCCTCAAAATAGTCAGCGATATACCGCGCACCGACCGAGGTAATGCCGTTAGCATCAATATAAAGTGTTCTTAACGATTTATTCTGTTTAAGGCTCTCAAAGAGTATTTTTACACCTGCATCTAGCATTCCCACATTGACCAGATCGAGAGTTCGCAAACTTTGATTGATTTCTAACATTTGGGCAATCTGACGTACGCCTTCAATTTTCAGGGGGTTACGCTTCAGCCACAGTGATTCTACTGTATGATTTTGCTTAAGAGCATTGCCCAGTTTCGCTGCACCTTCTACTGTAAAACAGTTTCCTGCTAGATAATAGGTTTTAATTGCTGGGGAAGATTCACTCTCGATTAGTGCAGCAATTTTTGACGCACCGCGATCGCCTACAATATTATTACCTAACAAAAAGTGTTTGACATTAGCATTTGACTTAATCGAGTCAACCAGTTCACCAATCCAATCACTCCCCACTACCTGCTTACACATATCGATCCGTCCGTCATCATAGTAAGCTCCACGAACAAATTCTACACACTCTTTTTCTGCTGCTTTACCCTCTTTTAGATAAGTAAAAAAAGGTGTAAGCTCATCTAAAGGTGCAACCTCCACTGGCATGGGTATGGGGTTGAGAATCAGATCGGAAATAGGTTCATCTAAAAGGCTTTCAAAAATTTGTCTTTGACCAAACTTACGTGCTTGGCGAAATTTATCTTGCTGGGCATTTTCAATTTGCTCTAGTGCAGCTTGTTGTTTCACTTGTTCTCTATAAGCTGCACGTAATTTAGATAATAACTTTCCGTAAGCAATGTAGCTGTGTACTCGGTCTTTATCTTCGGTGGGAAAGAGAAATCTTGCTAGTTTGTGGGCTAAATGGGTTTTCTTATCTTCCGCACCGTTAAGAGTAGGCAATTCCAGCGCATAGTTACTGACCAGGCGACCTGTTTCTAAAAGTTTTGCTTCTTGTTTAAGTTTTTTGGCAATTTCTGGGATATTGTTCTTTGTATCTGTTGCTATCATTTTATATCTCCTTGTTTAGATGAAAATAGTCTAATAGCATAATTTTGTTTTTCTCTTATTGTTTGTATCTATAATTGTATTACAATTAGATTTGGTTTTTAAACGCTAGACAAATGAAATAAATAGAATTTATTTAAGTCGAATTAAACTGCCATCGACATTCTCAAGGGAAAGATTTGCTAACGAATTTATTCGATATAAATAAAATAAGGAACAGGGAAAAAAGATAAAACAAGAATTATTTTTTGCTTCTTTAATTCCGATCGATAATTAATACGGAGTGGATTATGCAGATACGAACCAAAACGTTAAGTGATAATCTTCCCTATCGAGATCGAGGGTTAACTACAGAACAGGTAAAAGTTAGCCGTAGTAATTATGGTGTCAATATTCTTAAACCACCCCAAAAAAATCCCTGGTGGCAATTGTATTGGGAAAAGTTTGAAGATCCTGTAATTCAAATTTTGAGTATAGCTGCGATCGTGGCGATCGCCGTGGGTATAGTTCAAGATGATTATATCGAAGGCGTGGGAATTATTGTAGCAATTTTCTTGGCAACCACCTTGGCTTTTATCAATGAATATCAGGCTAATAAAGAGTTTGAACTACTCGATCGCTTGTCAGACGATCTTCCAACTAAAGCGATCCGTAACTACAGTTTTACTACTGTTCCCCGACGAGATTTGGTAGTAGGAGATATTATTTATCTCGAACAAGGGGAAGAAGTACCCGCAGATGGCATTATTTTATCAGAAGTATCTTTTTATGTAGACCAATCAGGGATTACGGGAGAATCAGCAGCGGTAAAAAAACATAGTTACGACACTAAGGAAGAAAGAGTAAATACTTATCCAAGTAACAGAGTTTATCGCAGTAGTTTAGTAGATCGGGGACACGCCTATATAGAGATTACCGCCGTGGGCGATCGCACTGAAATTGGGCAATTGGCGATCGCAGCTACCAGTATGGATGAGGAATTAGCAACGCCTCTACATCTACAATTAGCTAAGTTGAGTAAACTTATTGGTGTCATTGGTTTGGGCTTTGCTAGCCTTACTTTTGTCGCCCTATTAACCAGAGGATTTATTCTGGGGGAATATAGTCTCACTACTCCTCAATGGTATCGCTTGGATTTATCGGCGATCGCCGTTTTGACCGTACTAATTCCGATTTGGCTACCCGTAGTTTACGATGGTTTGGAACTGGCGGGAAGTGAGATCCAACTCCCAAGCTGGTTAGAAGAGATCGATTTATTTACCTGGCTGAAAACGATTTTTGCTGGCTTAACGATCCTAGCTATCGGTATTGGTTTGGGTTACTTTGCCCGTTTGTTACCCCCCTCTGTTGCTGACTGGCTACCTACTAACTTAGCCCATGCCCTGCTAGAGTACTTTATGGTTGCAGTGACGATTATTGTGGTGGCCGTACCTGAAGGTTTAGCGATGAGCGTTACTTTGTCTTTGGCTTATAGCATGAGAAAAATGGCAGCGGATCGCAACCTCGTCCGTCAGATGCACGCCTGCGAAACTATCGGCGCGACTACCGTAATTTGTTCGGATAAGACTGGTACTCTGACTCAAAATCAAATGCGAGTACATCGGGTTCATTTTCCTAGTTTAGATTCCCCTTTAACCGAGATAGATCGAGATGCTCGGAAACTAATCGCCGAAGCGATCGCAGCTAACAGTACCGCCGATTTAGAAACCCTCCGCGATCGCTCTGTGCGTTCTTTGGGTAATGCTACAGAAGGGGCATTGCTGCTTTGGTTAGCCGAACAAGATTTAGATTACACTCGTTATCGTCATAGTTTCTCCCTCGAAGCCCAGATTCCCTTTTCTACTCACAATAAATACATGGCTACAGTAGGTAAGTCCGCAGTTAAAAACGAACGAGTTTTTTACCTTAAAGGCGCGCCTGAAATAGTCTTAAATCGCTGTAGTCAAATACTCACTAAGTCAGGATTAAAACCCCTAGATAGTCGGGAAGCAATTTTAACCAGTCTCAAAACCTATCAGCAACGAGGAATGCGGACGCTAGCGATCGCCTATCGCGATCTATCTCTCTTAACTAGCCAACATTTTAACAATCTAGCCCGTAACCTTGTCTGGCTTGGCTTTATCGCGATCGAAGACCCCCTCAGAACAGAAGTACCAAACGCCGTTCGTACCTGTCAAAAAGCAGGAATTGAGGTCAAAATCGTCACTGGAGACAATCCCGAAACTGCCCAAGAAATTGCCCGTCAGATTGGTTTAACCCAGGGGATAAACAGTCAGTATGCCTATCTAACTGGACAAGAATTTAATCATCTTAACGACGAAACAGCGCAAATTGCAGCCAAAGAATTAAAAGTACTCTCTCGCGCCCGCCCTCTAGATAAACTCCGTCTAGTCAAACTACTCCAGGAGAATGGGGAAGTAGTGGGGGTAACTGGAGATGGGACAAATGATGCCGCAGCCTTAAAACAAGCCCAGGTAGGACTGGCAATGGGTAGCGGTACGGCGATCGCCAAACAAGCTAGTGATATTATTCTCCTCGATGATTCCTTTGGCAGTATTGTTAATTCTGTAATTTGGGGACGATCGCTTTACGAGAACATCCAGCGGTTTATTCTCTTTCAGTTAACGATTAACGTAGCTGCATTGGGGATAGTTCTCCTTGGCCCTTTTATTGGTGTGGCAATGCCTTTAACCGTCACGCAAATGCTGTGGGTCAACCTAATTATGGATACCTTCGCAGCCTTGGCATTAGCTACCGAACCACCAAACCCCCAGGTAATCAATCGCAAACCACGTCCTGTTGAAGCCTTCATTATTTCTCCACCCATGTTCCAAAATATTTTTATCACTGGCTTGAGTTTTCTAGCAATACTAATTGGTTTTCTCCTTTGTATCGGTAAAGATCGGCATATTAGTACTTATGAACTATCTTGGTTTTTTACTACCTTTGTCATGTTGCAATTTTGGAATCTGTTTAACGCCCGTTGTATGGGTTCAAACCGCTCTGCTTTTCAAGGATTATTAGAAAATAAAGCTTTTGTGGCGATCGCGCTCGTCATCTTTATCGGACAAATCCTGATTATTCAATTTGGTGGCAATATATTTCGTACCGTTCCCCTATCTATAATTGATTGGCTGACAATTACTGGCTTAACCTCTACTGTACTAATTATCGGCGAAATCAAACGCTACGTACGTAGCTAACTCTTGATATGGCGTTGCTGAATGTGTAATGATAAAGCTCCATTTCACTTACTCATCCGCAAATAATATTTTCTTAAAAGCTAAAAGCTGATAGCTACGAACAGTATTATTGTGTACGTCATTACTTAAATCAGCAACGCCCAAAAAAGAGATAAGTTTACTGCTACTACGACACCAGACAAAACTCACCCAGAAAAGCCCTTTGTTCAACTGGAAGGGAAATTGACTCAAGCTCAATTAGAGGCGATCGCCGCAGGCGCGATTGGTATCAACTAATCCACAATTGAGACTAATCGAATTAAAGGAGGAAATGATGTCTAAGGCATCGCGCAAAAATAAGTTACTCTTCAAGAATAAGAAATGAGAAAATGGAATCAGAGTTAGTCAACGAGTTGAGATGTCAATTATTGAGTCGCTGAGAACTAAGTTTGAAGCTCTGATGCCTTACATGGATGAGAAGCTAAGACGATTGTGGGCAGCATCAGAAGCTGCAACTCTGGGACAAAGAGGAGTGAAAATAGTTGCTTTCGCTACGGGGTTATCGCCAAAAACCATTAGAAATGGAATAAAAGAGCTACAAACACCTTTGGCAGATTTGTCTCAAGTCCCTAAGAACTCGTATAGTCCAAAAAGAAGTAGAAAAACTGGGGGAGGAAGAAAGAAGCTCTCCGAAACTGACTCCACATTAATTCAAGATTTGGAAAAATTAATTGACCCAGCTACTCGTGGAGACCCACAATCTCTTCTCTGTTGGACATCGAAAAGTACTTCAAAATTAGCGGATGCTTTAAAACAGGTTGGGCATCAAATTAGTCCTCGAACAGTAGCCAAGCTATTGATTGAATTAGGATACAGTCTCCAAAGTAACCGCAAAAGCCTGAAAGAGAAAACAGCTCCAGACAGAGATGCCCAATTTCAATATATTAATCAGCAAGTTCATGATTTCGGGTTACGAAGACAGCCAGTAATTTCAGTCGATACTAAGAAAAAAGAATTGATCGGAGAATATTACAATCAAGGACAAGAATGGCAACGAAAAAAAGAGCCGATCTTGGTTAAGATGCATGATTTTCCCGAGCGAGAACGAGGAAAAGTGATCCCCTATGGGATTTATGATATTGCCTCAAATCTGGGCTGGGTTAATGTCGGGGTCGATCATGATACAGCAGCCTTTGCTGTTGCTTCTATCAAGCAATGGTGGCAGGAGATGGGGCAAAAGATGTATCCAGGAGCGAGTGAGTTATTGATTACAGCCGATTGTGGTGGGAGTAATGGTTATCGAGTTAGATTAGGTCAAACTGAACTGCAAAAATTAGCAACGGAAACTGGACTGAAAATTCAAGTCTGTCATTTTCCCCCAGGCACAAGTAAGTGGAATAAAATTGAACATCGAATGTTCTGTCATATTACAGAAAACTGGAGAGGAAGACCCTTAGTTAGTCGAGAAGTCGTGGTGAATTTAATTGGTAACACAACCACCAAAACAGGGCTAAACATTCAAGCCAAGCTAGATCAGAACTCCTATCCGATTGGACAAAAAATTAGTGATGAAGAGCTTTCAAAAGTGAATCTTCAACGCGATCGCTTTCAAGGAAATTGGAATTATTCAATTCTGCCTAATTTAAACTAATAAGGGTAATTTATTTCTGCGCGATGCCTA
>JASJEI010000018.1 GCA_030064795.1 Pleurocapsa sp. MO_226.B13
AAACCTGTCATCAACACATTCACATGAGTAAACAACCTTTGTTGCAGAAGGCTTGAGCCGTATGACTGGTAACAGACAAGTACGGTTCTGAGGGGAGTGCGAAAGGGCAACCTTTCAATCTTACCCGACCAGACGAGTCGGAGAGGTAACTCTTCGGCTTAGTTCAACCGATCTGCCCCATGTAGTGCCAACTGAAAAATAAAAGTTCTAAATTTAACTTTGGAATACGAACTTATTGGAAGTTAGCTTGAAAATGATGCAAAAATGACATCGATTAAGATAATTTTCGACTCAAAAGTTCTGACACTTATCATTTTCCAAATCCCTTCTTTGATTTCTTGAGTTTTCCTTTGCGCGTTACCATGCGTTCAAATGTAGCAAGGCTTCGACGCTCTTGTAGTTCTTTGGTCATTTCGGCGAGATCTTGAGCGGTTACGGAGTCTTTAGAGCATGGAAATCGAACCCTGAGCCCTTGAGCCATTTGATGGACAATCACATTAGGTGGATTACCTTCTAGCATTTCGCCAGCAAATCGTTTTCTAACATAAAATTCTTGCTCGGGATTTTGCCTGAAAAACTCTCGATCTGCCTTCATATACTCGCTATCATCGTCTTTCTGTAGATCAAATACTTCTTCTGGTCGCTCCATGATACTTCCTTCATTAGGGCATACAGCTATATTCTACAAGCAAGGTCGCTCATGACAGCGCAGCCCACAGTCGCACGCGGATGATAAGTGCTTCTTATGGCGATTTTCGGTCGTCCTGCGGGATTTTAGGGTATAAGGAAGACTTATCATCGATCACCTTAGCTTTACTGTTATTTTCTGCCTTTTCTGTGTGGATATTAGTTGTAGAGATTTCTTGTTTGATCCGAACTGGAACTAAATGCTCGATCGGCACGGCAATTCCATTACACCAATTTTGAGTATTTTGAATTGGTTTTATGTAGACAAGTATTTGCTTGGGATTTTCTCGGAAATAGCTTGAATGCGGATATTTTTGAGAAATTTCCACTTCAGAATTTGGTAAAATGACTTCAAATAACGATCGTGTCCGATCTTTGATTTCCACCAGTCCATTTGTACCTCTGCCGTGAAACCCAAGGTATAAAAGCTCTAATCCTGGTGTATTCATCAAGATATCACAGTACGCTCGTTGCAGTACCTGAAAAAGTAAGTCTGCTACGTGCGCGCGCACGCGCACAATACCCTTCATAAAGGGCAAGGTGTAGCCCCGATGGCTCAAACACTTACCAGTATTGCTTTCTGAGGATTCTCGCTCGGGCTGGGACTCGCGTACTACTGGAGAAGGTGTAGCCCCATGATTCAGAGTACTATCACACGAGGATTCTGAGTGTAGTGATTCTTGTACTACGGTTGGCTTCGCTCCTTCCTGTAGTTCACCAGGTGTTTTTGTAACTACAAGGGATTCAGTGGGTTCTCCAACACCTATAATTTCCGCACTTGAATCTGATTCGGGTATAACCTCCTCAGTATCTGCTCTGTTCTCTTTGTCACTATTTTTTGTGTCTACTGCTGATTCTACTTCAGCATCAACTGTCTCTGAGAGCTCCTGTCTGTATTTGGGATGCCAAAGGGTCAGGTTATCTTTCTTCCGTAATGTTTTGTCACTGACTCCGATGCCGAATAACTGCTTTGAAGTTTCTCGTATAATCTCCATCAGCTTTTTAATGTTCTTGGGGAGTGCCTGTAGGCTTTGAGACAAATGTGCTACTGTATCGGCGATTCTTTGAGAGGTGTTTTCGCTTTTTACCTGATTTTGATTAGGTTTCTGCGATCGCGCCTCTAATCGTTCGACCATTTCTGCATAGGTAAAACTCCTTCTGGGACGGGAGGGATAGGCACTCCAGTATTTTTCAGCACTTCTTGCCACATCGCGACTTCGTTGTCTAATTTCATGTCTGTGCCGACAGTGAGGATAGTAACCAGGGGCAGCAGTGGCTGTATCTTGAATAAACTGTGCTAGCTCTTCACCTTCTAAGTGGTGCGCCTTTACTCCCACATTGGCAATAGTCAACAGCAGATCGTTTGTCTGGTGGTTATCTGTCCACCCTTCGGAGATATACCTCATGCTGTTATTAAGCCAGTCTTGGTAGTCGCTGTTGTTTCCTTTGTTGGAATAGGTTCTGTATTTCTGTTTAAACCACTTCTCGGCTTCTTCAAAAGTGCTGGTTAAAAGCTCGATATCGTTATTTTGAGCCGATACTTCTGCTGCATGAAGAAAGTGTTCTACATTGTTGCTATAGGGAACAAAATCTTGATCGAGGAGGTACGAGCCTTTTTGTAACGGCAGTCTGTGTCCGTTGTAATAGCTGAACTCTCGCTTTTTCCCCTTTTGGTACTTCTTAAATTGCTTGGTATTGGGAAAAAGCTCAAGCTGTCCTGGTTTAATCTCAAACCCAGCTCGCTCTAATGCCCATCTCATCGCACAAGCAAGCTTAAACGTCGGGACTTTCTCTTTAAAGAAGTAACACAAGTGAATTCCTTCGCTTTCACTTGAACGGACGGTGACATCTTCGATGAGCCCAATATCTTCTAATGCCCACAGAACTTTCCGATAGGCAACTTCATTGGTGTAGGGATGAATCAGACTGCCACTATCTAAATCAACCACCGCGTGTTTTGTATACTGACCGAAGCGTACCCCGATAATTTGCAACATATCAGTATACTTGTACCAAAGTTTGGCTTTGGTTAAGAAATATTTCTTAACCGTTTTCCATTCCGATTCGGTCGTTTCTTTGATGATGAAATCCCAGGCATGGTCGAACCAGGAATAGAATTGCTCTCTGAGGGCGTACTCTTTTGGGGTAGGTCGATAATTATCTTGATTTTCAGGGAAACGAGGTGAAAATGACACGGGTTGTAGTTCATAAATAAGTTTTACGATTTGAAGCGATCCAATCGTAAAGACCGATAACCGTGGTAACCTGAACTATAATTAGATCAAGCCAGCACATTGTTGGTCGATATTTTTTTCGGCTAGTTATGTTTTATGGCAGTGTTCATTGATAAGTGAACTAAGTAAGAGGTCAGATTCGACCTTCTAACCGAGCCTTGTTAACGTCAATTAACAAGGAATCGGGGTCTAAAATGACCAACTTACGCAGGAGCAGAAATTAGTCAGATGGTGAAAAATGATGCTAATTCTGCGTTTTTCTAAAACAAATAGAAACGTACACTTCGCGATTTTCTGGAAGGTGGTATCTCCAGTTATCGCGATTTTGCGTTGAATGTCTTAGAAAAGGGGCAATCGCTTTCGCATGACTCTCCAAATAAAATCGCTTCATCTGAGAATTATCTACTATTTCGCTGCACAAAATCGAGCAGATTAAGCCCAGCTTAAAAAGAATTATTATTTTTTGGTTGAAATTGCTCTGGGATTGGGGTGTTAACGCCTTTGTATAGCAACGGAACAATTTTGGTCGGTAAGGAAAATTAAAGTGCTGAAACCCTTATGGGTAAAGGATTTTAATTTTAAGAGTAAAATTGTATAGCGCTCGCTGTTGAACAAGATAAACATTTTTGAGCTAGTGTCCCACTTTAGTCTTTAACTGGGACAGTTTTTTCTAAAACTATTGCTAAATGGTCATTACAGACGATATTAAATTCAATTACCTGATTTTCGCTCACCTAATAGAAGCTATAATCCAGAGCGAAAATGCGATCGAGATTCTTAATATTAATCGCTGTAAGAAGCTCCGTACCTGTAAATATTCAATAAAAATCTAATGTAGCGATCGCACTCTCTTTCTGCTGCTCTGTCACTCCCAGATAGCGTTCTAATGCCGCTAGCGTCTTATGACCCGATATCGCCTGTATGTGCCTGAGCGGTATGCCAGCATCGCTCATCCGAGTTAAGGCGGTACGCCTGAAACTATGGGTACTGATGCCTTCTAATTCCAGTTTTTGGCACGTATCCCGCAAGATTTTGTCGGCACTGGTCTTATTGATATGCCCCCTGCCGTGCCTTCCTGGAAACAAGTGGGGACGGGTGTGCCAGCGATCGCATTGATGATGTTCTGCTAGATATTCTTTCAGTTGGGGATGTACTTGTATCTCGCGGGTCTCTTGTTTTCCTTTTGTGTTGTAGCTGCGAATCACCAGAATATCCCGCACCCCTTTGATGCCGATGACATCACCCCGCAGCATGGTACAAGCCTCATTAATGCGGGCTGCTGCATAGAGACACACACCAAACAGAGCGCGATCGCGGGGTTTGGTGAAACCTTCGTTAAATAGTAGAGTTATTTGAGTGGGGCTAAGGATTGATGCCCGACCATAGCGATTTACTTTCATAGAAGTAATTCTACATGGTCATCTTCCACTTTGATCTTCTAAAACCCCAAAAAGCGCAAAACTTCGTTAGAGATTGAAGGGCAATTAAGCAAAACTTATCAATAATTCGGATATAGACTGAGTATAAATACTTAGGCGATAAGTTCGGTTTATATGTATACCACAAGACCAGAGCCCAAGGGTAGAAGCAAGAATATGACAAATAAAAATAAATTACTTTTACTAGTATTCGTAGCAGCAAACATTTTTATGGTTGTAGGTGGTGTAATTGCTGCTGAAAACCTCAAAAAAGCCGAATCTGTTTGTCCCCGTGAAACTATTATAAAAGGCAGGGCAGCTCTCGCGCTTCCTGAATGTCAAAAGATTTTGCCACAAGAAAAATAACTTAAATCACTTTGAAGATCTAAGATAAATTATGGTTGAAACCAAAACTAATTTCACTGAATTAGAAAAAATACAATCTTTAGAAGCAGAAGTAAAACAACTCAACCAAAAGTTACTCGATAAAGATAATCAGTTACAAGAAGCCAAAGCCAAGCTAAAACAACAAGAAAAGCTAGCCGATCTAGGTATGTTTACGGCTGAGATTTTCCACGACTTTCAAAATTATCTTAGCTCAAGTAAAAGCAGCACTAATAGAAGCTTGGTTCGTTTAGAATATCTGGAGAAAATGTCAGAGCGAATTAGCTATTTATTTGGAGAAGAAGTATTCAAAGAAGTTTCTGAAGATCACCCAGAAAAAACAAATATCTTACCCAAGCTAAAAAGTTCTATCAATAATATTAAAAATAGATTAGAGCAGATAACTAATCTCTCAGAAAAAATTAATAGTTATATAAAGCCAGAACAGCATTTGTTAAAATCCACGTATATTCCCAAGAAATTGTTTGGCGATGACGAAGATACTTTTGTCGAGCTTAATAACTTTGTAGCTGATTGCTTAAATTTTGCTGGCGAAGCTGGACAAAATAAGAAAAAAGAACAGGGAAAGAAACAGCTAGATTTAAAGTTAAATATAAATTTAGATTCTTCAATTGGTAAAGTAAAAATAAACCAAGAAGATTTAAGAAGAATTTTAACAAATTTGATTGATAACGCTTTTTATACGGTATACGAAAAGGCTCAAAAAATTGACGGCAACATTTATCAACCAACTATTTCAATTAAAACTGAGAAAACTGAAAAATCTGTAAATATTATTATAGAGGATAACGGTGAAGGAATTGAAATGGGCTTTCAGAAAGCCATGAAACCGTTAATTTCCACCAAGCCCCAAGGAGAAGGTACAGGCTTGGGTTTGTCGATTGTCACCAAATTGTGCAAGGAGAATGGAATCGAAATTACTGGAAAAACTGAACCAGGGAAGTTTACATTGTTTCTGCTCTCTCTATCTAGCAGCCAGTCATAGCGTAGCGGTAGACAAGCGTGAGAAATCAAAGCGGGTTAAGAGATTAAGTAATGTACGCTTGGCTAATGAATGGCAAGGGGGTCTGGGGGCACCCCCCAGGTTGTAGGTAGGTTTATAGGGAACAACGTTTGTAGAACCGTTAGGCAGTCGTAATATTAAGAGGGCAGTCGCGGTTTGAGCTTTAATACATAGCATTAAAATTGATGGGCGGTTCCGGAACCTGGATTTATGTTCCAACGGCGTTTGTGAATACGTGATCTAAAGAGCGTTTTGCGATTTAATCTAGCTAAATTTTTAAGTAAATTATTACGCCAATCTCTTCTTGCTATTTTCAATTGCCCACTGTCTGATTAATTGCTGCTGAAGCGGGGGCAGTAACCGACAGGCTCGATTCAATCTACTTCGAGTAAACTCTGGTACGAGTTGAAACTCTGCTAACCCCTCAGCATCTTCTATTTGAATTAACATATCTGCGATTGAGGCGATCGCTTCACTGCTGTCAAAGACTTCCACCTCTTTAGTATCCAGATGAGATTCTGTAGCATTTCGCGATGGAGAATTGCATGGTGTAGTCGTACTGTTTTGTGTCATTTGTTCTTCGTTTTGAGTGGGTACTTTTTCGACTTGGTTTAAGGCTTGAAAACCCGTATCTACATGGCTTTGAGTCGGTAACACCCCCCCTCTTTCTTTACTAATAAATATAGGGGGGGGTGTTACCGCTTCTTTTGGTTGATTTGGTTCGGATTTTTGGGTAGTACGTTGTAATCTAATTTCTTCTCTGTGGGCAATAAATAGCTCTGCTAGTTCCCATGATTCAGGGGTAATCCTTTTTAGCCGAACGGTTTTTTTGCCGTCGGGAGTTAACTGCTTTTGCTGGATCGATTCTGTTTTAAGCCCAAGCTGGCGGATTAGTTCGGTGTAAACCTGCGCGGGAGTTAATTTTTTAACCGACAATCCAATCGTATCTTTAACTGAATGTCGCGAGAATTCCCTATTCTCTATAGGTTAGGGATGAATCGCGACCAGCAATAAACCGCGAAGCATCCACTACATGCGGCTAAAGCCTTTGTTCTTTTCCGCCTGATTGATTATCAATATACTGTTTGATGACTTCCAATGGTGCGCCACCACAAGAAATAATGCACTTTGAGTCATGCCATAATTTAGCATTTTTGCCCCAGTAGTGTTGAGTTATTTCCTGGGGATATTTTTTTCTCAAAATCCTACTACTTGCCGACTTGAGAGAAGACACCAAATTAGAAATATTGTTATTTGGATGTAAGTCAATAAGTAAGTGCAAGTGGTCAGGTTCACCCTCGCAATTGGACAAAATTGACTGGTTAGATTCAAGTACCCTTTGAAATACTTCTTTAGCATCTTCAATCATTTCCTTGGTCAAAACTTTGCGACGATATTTAGTCACAAAAATTACGTGCAAGTGAATAGAAAAAACAGAGTGTGAAGCTTTTCTTAACTTAGTTGACATAACATCGACTGATTTTGTATGCTTTATTTTATCGACTGAAGCAACAAAATTATTAAACCACAGATGGCAATTAGAAGATATACATTTCGACTGTACCCAAACAAGACTCAAGAAAGAGAATTGTTTGCTGCTCGTCGTCTTTATTGTTATCTCTATAATGCCTGTATTGCTCATCGACGTTTTGAGTGGAAAAAAAAGCAGAAAACTGTTGATTATTTTGAGCAGCAAAATTGTTTACCAGCATTCAAAAAAGAATGGGTGGAGTTTGCTCATCTCCATTCTCAAGCTTTGCAGTCAACAGTAAAAAGAGTTGATTTAGCCTACAATTCCTTCTTCAAAGGACTGAGGGGTTTGCCCAAGTTTAAGTCAATTAGGAATTATTCGGGTTGGACATATAGTTCTAAGTCTGGATGGGAAGCTAAGACCAATGGCAAACATGGCGCAGTTACTCTTAATGATTTAGGCATAACTTTAAAAATGAGAGGGAAAGCCAAATCTTGGGATACTCCAACCACTTTGACTATTGTTTATAAGCCAAGTAAAAGACAGTGGTTTGCTAGTTTTACTTGTAATGTTTGTGTTCAAGAGTCAAAATTCGGATCTTTGTCAGACTTAAAATATGAGTCGATGATTGCTTTTGACTTGGGTACTGCTACTGCTATTACTTGCTTTGATGGCAAGAAATTTGAAGAAGTATCCAATCCTCGGTTTACTCAGGTAACTGAAAAAAAAGTCAAGCAAGAATCAAAGAAGCTCAGAAGAAAACGCGCACCCAACCGAAAAAAAGGGATCAAAGCCTCTAATTGTTGGAAAAAAACGCGAAGAAAAGTATCAAAATTACAGCGTAAGGTTGCATTGCAACGTGCCGATTGGCAGCATAAAGTTACATCAGACATAGCAAGTCGTCATGACATCGGTGTAACTGAAAAGCTAAATACCAAAGCTATGACTCGCAAAGCAAAGAAAGGCAACAAAAGAAAAAGACAGAAAACAGGACTCAATAAGTCTATACTTTCTGTTGGTTTTGGTACTCTTAACAAAATGATTGCCTACAAAATTGAAGCAAGAGGTGGTTTATTGCTTCAATTGAACACGCGAAAGGTTAAACCTAGTCAACGCTGCCCAAAATGCGGAACTGTGCATAAAGACTGGGCTGATTTGTCTAATCGTTATCATATTTGTGATAACTGTAATTTTGAAATCGAACGTGATAGAGGTTCTGTCCTCGTCATGTATAACGTTGCTACCAATCAGCAACAGGGGTGTGGGACGCATCTCTCAGACGGTGGATGTCTAAGCTCTACTTCCTTGACTAGTAAGCGTAAGCATACTGGATCGATGAAGCAACTTGGGCAGATGAAACGTCAGAAATCCCAATCTGTTACGCGGGGTTTAGAAACCCCGACTTCAGCGTAGCAAGTCGGGGTAGTTCATTCTAATGAGCTTTTTTATACTCTCGTTGTCGGCGACGGTCTTCTTGGCGTGCCTTTTTTTCTCTGGTCAATTGTGGATAACAATGAGGACAACAAATATGAGGTTCGTACTGAGGAGAATTTCGCTCGGCTTCTGAGATGGGATGTCCGCAAGCGTAGCAAAGTTCGTGACTTCCAGGTTCTAAACCTTCTTTGACAGCAACTCGTTCGTCAAAGACAAAACATTCACCCGACCACAGACTCTCTTGAGGAGATACATTTTCCAGATATTTTAAAATTCCTCCTTTGAGGTGATAGACTTGTTGGAATCCTTGAGAAAGCATCAAGGAAGAAGCTTTTTCGCAACGAATGCCACCAGTACAAAACATTGCTACTTTAGAATGCTGGGTCGGATCGAGATTTTTGGCGACATATTCGGGAAATTCGCGAAAAGATTGAGTATTAGGATTGATAGATCCTTGGAAACTCCCGATTCCTACCTCATAATCATTTCTAGTATCGATTACTACTACTTCGGGGTCGCTAATAATCTGATTCCAATCTTGAGGCTCGACATAAGTACCTACTTGTCGGTTGGGATTAACTTCTGGCAAACCCAAAGTAACTATTTCTGGTTTAATTTTTACTTTTAGCCTAGCAAAAGGGGGCTTTTTGGCGGTAGATTGTTTGGGTTCTAGATCGGATAACTCCCGAAAACCGCGCAAACTAGATAAGAACCTGGCGATCGCTTCCTGACTGCCTGCGATCGTACCGTTGATTCCTTCTTCTGCCAAGATAATTGTACCTTTAATCTCGTTTTGCTTGCACCAAACCAAAATTTTGGCTTTTTTGACTTCAAGGTCGCAGATACTCACAAATTTATAAAAAGTAGCAATAAGGTAACTCATTTGATTTTAAGATCGGGGAAACTTTTTATCTCGAACTTCAGCGGTAAATTGTTGTACGGCATCGGTAATAATCTGCCGAAGATTGATATAAGATTTAGCAAATGGCGGTTGTTTTGCCGATAAACCCAGCAAATCCGCAGTAACCAACACTTGCCCATCGCATTGATTCCCCGCACCAATACCAATAGTCGGAATAGAAAGTTTAGCAGTAATAGTAGCAGCCAGATCGCTAGGAATATGTTCCAAGACGATCGCAAATGCTCCTGCTTTCTCCAGAGCGATCGCCTGACCGATAATTATCTCTGCCTCCTCGGCAGTTTTTCCCTGTTGTTTGTAACCTAAGCTCCGAACTGATTGGGGAGTCAAACCTACATGACCCATGACGGGAATACCAATGGAAGTTAATTCTGCTACCATGGCTGCGATTTTGGGCTGTCCGCCTTCTAATTTAACCGCAGCTGCGGTTGTCTCCTTGAGGACTCTTCCTGCTGCCTCAATTGCCTGGGCGATGCTGACTTGATAACTCATAAAAGGGAGATCGCAGACTACCAAGGCTTGTTTAACCCCACGACAAACAGCTTGGGCATGATGGATCATTTCATCCAGAGTTACGGGTAAGGTGCTGGAATGTCCCAAGCCGACCATTGCCAAAGAGTCTCCGACCAAAATTAAATCTACACCTGCTCGATCCAATACCCTTGCCAAACTGTAATCCCAAGCTGTCAGGGAAATAATCGATCGCCCTGTTTGTTTCCATTGAGTTAATTGTTGTATGGTTACTGCCATTGGGATTTAATATCGAGTTCAGTTGAATAGTTAAATTAAATTGTTTTGAGTAAGAAGTAAGGAGTAAGAAGTAATGAGTATTTTCAACATGGTCTTAACTATCTTATTAATTCAAATTATATTCTAAGCAATTATCCGAACCCGAGCTAAGCTGGGGCTAATAATTTTCTCGGCTACTTCTTTATTGTAGAAGTTTAAAGATAACAACTTATCTTTTTTGTTAAAACTGGCAAAGCTGCACGCCAAGCTAGCTGACTGTCGGAGAGATTTTTCCCTTCAGATCGAGAGCGAAAATTTAATTGACAATTATTTCTATAAAGGCGATCGCTTCAAAACCAGGGCAAAAAATTCTTCCAAAAAATTCTTAAATTACCGCACTCTCAAGCTGCAAAAAATTTCTCACTGCTTTGAGATAGGCTTTGGCATCTTCTAGCATGGGGAAATGAGAGGTTTGAGGTAATTCTACATATTCAATGCACTCGTTTAAGGCTGCTGCTTCTCTACCCATTTGCGCGGGGATGATAATATCTTTTTCTCCCGATACCATTAGGGTGGGAACGGTTATTCGAGCAAACTCCTTGGGCATAGTTTCGACTGCTGCTTTACTCACAGAAGTGTAAATGGTGCCTAGTGCTGCATTGTAGTCTGCCAATAAAAAATCTTCGAGAAATGCCACGCGATCGCTTTTCTGGATCGGACGATGCAAAAATCGCGCCATAAACATTTTGTCAGCAAAGGGAACTTTGAGAAACCAATTATAGCGAAATTTAACTACATATCCCCCAAACTTATGAAAAGCAGCAAAGGCTTTGGCATCATATTCAAAAATACCATTGCAGGTCAGAATTGCCTGTATTACTCTCTCGCTATAAAGATTAATAAATAATGTAGCGATTGATGCTCCCATCGAATGAGCATTGAGATAGACTCGCTCTAGGTTCAACTTATCTAGCAAAGCTGCTAAATCTTCAGCGTAGTCCGTCATCTCGTAACCCAAATCGGGAGAGTTATAATCTAAAGTAGAACGACCAAAACCGCGCAGATCGTAGACTAGGCAATCAAAATCCTCGATCAGTGCTTCTGCTGTACTACGCCAATATCTCCCAGAGCCTCCCCAGCCATGTACAAAAACCATTACTGGTTTTGTTGTGGTTGGCGATTTACGAATCCATTCATAATAGTGATTTACTCCACGAACGGCTACTGTAGGCATGGCGATTAATTGTTTGCAGGGTTATTCTGGTTTTATTCTTACTTTCCAGTTTATTCCTCTAAGTCGCAATTATGGTTGTTGTTTTTTTTGTTTTAACAATAGTTTTTAGTCTTGACTGTTTGGTAAAAACTTAGATGAAACATCGATTTGAGAAAGATTATTTAGCAATAGATAAATAAAATAGATCTATTAGAAAAAGTAAATAAATTAATTCTATATAAATAGAAGTATTATGACTGAGAGCGAAATAAAAAGATGGTGTCAACAAAATAATTGGACTGAACCAAGACAGTTACAAACAGGAGTCTGGGTAGCATTTCCCCCAGGAGGAGTAATTGAAACTCCCATTCCCCTACAAGTACAAACTGCTAAAGACAAACCAATTCAAGAGTTTTTCGATCTGGTACTCTTGGCGTTACTGACTTTAGTTTTAGCAGCGATCGCTTTAATTATGTCTCCTTTATTTATTGAGCCAATGATTAATCGTTTTATGGACGATGATGATGCTTGATGCAAGGAATTATTTAGTTTCTGGTTCTGCTGCTGGTTCGACTGGTTCTGCGGCTGGAGTCGCTTGTTGTTGTTTGAGTATTTGCAAAATGCCAGCATATTCTGGTTGTTCTGGATAATATTCTACTAATTGTTCTATAACCGCAATTGCTTCTTCTGTATTGCGGGTTTGTAAATGTATTTGTGCTAACCCCTGTAAAGCAGTCAAATTTTCGGGTTCGCGTTCTAACACTTTTTCGTAACCTCGAACCTGCATTGCTATTTGTTCTTCTACTGAAGGAGCATCCTCAGAAGGTTCGACTCCTGTATTGTAATTATTGCTACTAAAAACACTCCCTAAAGCGATCGCCAGTGTCGAACCAACAAATCCTAACCCCATGATTAGAGTGACAACGCGCAGAAGGGTTTTTTTCTTTTTTGCTTGCTTTTTGCTCATAAACTTAGATTAACTGCGAATGATAGAATACCAGTATGCCTGCTGTAAATCCCAACCAACAAAAGATAATTAGCAATAAAGAACAGAGCCAAAGATTATAACCAATCAGCTGCAAGTCTAGCTTAAATAATAAAGCTGCTGCTACAAGCACTAAAAATCGGGCAAAATAATCTACCTTCTGGACAATAATCGTAAAAGCAAAAGCTCCAATAAAAATTGACAAAAAAGCTCTAGTATCCGATTTGAGCCAATTATCCAGGCTAATTGCTACCAGAGAAATAGGAGCGGTAAAAATAATTACCAAAAATAAAATACAGGCAATGGCAATACCATAGAGAACGCTAAAGCGATTTACTTGTGTTAGTTGAGTCAAAAAAACTCCTTCAGCTAACAATTCAATCGCCCAAGTACCATACAACCAACCTTCGATACCATAGGTTAACAATAACAATACAAGGGAAATCCCAGGAATTTTTTTGAGCCAAGCCATTATTCAATTATCAAAAACGACAATAGGTAATTGACAGTTGATAGAAAACAACTAACGCCAGAGTCAAGGCGACAATTGCCTTAATACCAAATATCAATTACCTATTTAAGCATTCCTAGGTACTAGTAAAGACTAGCCAGGACAAATATACCAAGACAAAACTAAGACATACTCTGAATGATATAGTCAAAATAAAGACTAGCTTCTTGAGCATCTTCTTTACTCAAAAGGTCAACGGCTGCATTTTTTAAACAACGGATCGCATCAACCATTCCAGGAACAGGCACTTCCAGAGAGTTGTACATCTCTTTGACTCCAATCAAACCTGATTTTTCGATCGGCCCTTTGTCTCCAGCCATGACACCATAGGTAACTAGGCGCAAATACCAACCAAAATCTCTCAAACATTGGTTATATTGTTTTTGTCCATAAGCATTACCACCAGAAGCACGATATTCTGGATGTAGCTTGAAAAGCTCTTTACCAGCTTTGTCCACGATTTTCTTTTCGTTGGTAGCTAGGGTTTCGGCAATACGCACCCGCTTTTCGCCAGTGGTTAAAAAGTTTTTAATGCCTTCTAGTTCTCCGCTACTGGGGTAGCGTAGTTCGTCATCCGCTTTGAGGATAACTTGACTAACTATGCTCATAATATTTGAATAGGTTTAATTAACTTTAATAATTTTAGTATCTCAATAAAGAGAAATCACTGGCAATATCTTGCCATTCCTTTGTAGACAAAGGTTGTTTTGCTAAATTAATCTTAAAAGTTGCGATCGCAGCTTTTAGTAATCTTGGTAATATTTTATCAGCAGAAAGATTATCTCTAGGTCTGGTTGACCGATCTTTTTGGGGAGAGATAACTGCTAATAAAGTTTGAGCCAAACTAGTTCCAAACACCTGTTGGTATAATTGGGCATCGGTATTTAAAAGCATCGAGCCATGCTGCAAAACTACCTTCCCCCTGCGTAGCTGCGCGCTACCGATAACCTTATTTCCTGCTGCTGTAACTAAATCCGAACCCGTAGCAGTGGCAAAACAGTTATGATGCTGAATATATTCTTTGGTGGCATGACCGTAATCTAACTCTACACCGAGCGATCGCCAGCCAGCAATCAAAAATTCACAGATCTGTTTGTAGACTTCTAGTCTTTTTCCTGGGGCAATAGACATTACTACTGTATAGGTTAAATCTCCCTGATGCAACACCGCCCTACCACCTGTCGGACGACGAACAATATCTAGTGGTTGTCCCTGCCAAGTTAAATTATTCCAGGCTGGAGGATAATTCTGTTGGTGATATCCCAGAGAAATTGCAGCGGGTTGCCAAGTATAAAAGCGAATTGTCGGGGGGTGTTGGCTGGTGCGGTGTTGTTCGAGTAAATAGCGATCGATCGCCATTTGGATCTCTCCTGGTGCTTCCAGAGGCGGTATATAACGCCAAGTTTGAGTTATTTTAGGCAAAATTATGCTCGATTGTTATTCGCGTGTTATCCAGTTGATTAGTCCCAAGGAATTAATAGTCCCCAAGGCGTGTGCGCCTAGAATAGTAACATTGACAAAATCTAAAAACAAATCTGCGGTTTCAATTGCTTGCTGTGGTTCGTATAAGGTTGAAGCTTGGGGCTGGGCGATCGCCTGGGCAATTATGCTTACCACCGTAGTTTCAGAAGCGAAAAACGCCAAAATTAGACCTAAGAGACTGATTGTCAAACCAAGACGTAAAACATTAAGAATCTCGCCTCTATTTGGTTGTACGGCAGTATTAACGCTTTCTAGTTGTCTCGCCAGCCGACTATAACGCCAAGCCCAGAAAATTCTGATTCCTAAAGCTACCAGACTACTTACTGTTAGAACAATACTGATACCAATAGCTGCATTATCGGCAGTTGTGCCTAATCGCCGACTAAATATAATTAATCCTAGAATTATTGCTGATGTTGCACCCAAAATTAAATGAATCCAATAGCTAATTTGACCTAGAAGCCGAAAAACCCCAGCAAATTGTTGTTTGGGAGGTATGGAAGCTGAATTTAGGAGGAGATTCCTCCGTCATTTGTGGAGATAGAAATTTCAATCCTAGGGTTTGTAGTAATATTGTTCGAGTTGTTAAAAGAAATAGAATCTAGTCTTAGATCATGCGTATTATTGCTCGTAAGAAACTGTTTGTAAAGTAAATCTTAAAAACCAAAAAAGTGGGTAGGTAGGGAGATAGGGACTACAGACGCGATATATGAGGGGCTGTTTCTTGAGGTTTCCTCAAGAATTTATAAGCCCCGTCGCGTCTCTAGAAGGGAGGTAGGGAAGTATTAGTCCCCAAATCCCCAATTCCCCTTCCAAGCGGTAAAATTCCAATAGATATGCAGTTTAATTTTTTGTTGACAAACACTCTCTAATACTTTATGGAGTTTTTGGGAAAAACACCCCGATGCAGAGCAGCCTTTAAAAGCATGGTTTAATGAAGCATCTCGTGCTATCTGGCAAAGTCCATCAGATATTAAGAGTTTGTATCGTAATGCCAGTATTATTGCCAATAATCGCGTTATTTTTAATATCAAAGGTAATGACTATCGTTTGATTGTTCATGTCAGATATGACATTGGGATTATTTTTATTCGTTTCATCGGAACGCATAAAGAATATGACAAGATAGATGCAGCAACGATTTAGAAATGTTATGGCTATGGAGTTACGCCCAATTAAAACCGAGTTAGATTACCAAAATGCACTCAAAGAAGTTGAAAGACTATTTGATGCTGAACCTAATTCCCCAGAATGCGATCGCTTGGATATTTTAACTACCTTAATAGAAGCCTACGAACAGCAACATTATCCAACTGAAGCACCAGATGCAATTGCTGCAATATTCTATTATTTAGAAGCTCGTGGCTTATCTGACCAAGATTTAACCTCATTAATTGGCAGTCAAGAACGAGTTACCGCTATTCTGAACAGACAAGAGCCTTTAACTTTGGATTTAATTCGACGCTTAAACCAAGATTTGGGTATTCCAGCCGAAGTATTAATTAAGCCTTATGCTTTAGCTAAAACTTCTGTTTAACTCTTAGTAACTAAAAGATTGTCTGGATTGAGTAAAATTTGCTCATCTGCTTGTAAACCGCTAATAATTTCGATCTTGTCTTGTTGGATAACGCCAGTGGTAACGGGCTGGAATTGAATATTTTCTCCCGCCACCTTCATCACCCCCGTCAAACCCATCTGTTGGATTAAAGCAGTTTGAGGGATAGTTACCGCAGTGCGATCGCTCGTAATACTTGCGAGTTACTATATATTAAAAAGTAATACTTTATACTCTAAAATCAAATCGGCAACGCCTTTATTTTTAATCAAGAAGTAACTTATACTCGCTTCAGAAGTATAATGTATCCTTATCAAAAATCGGTTATGGCGAATCTGTCTGAGTTGTGAAAACAACAGGTTAAGATCTGGTCAACCGCAACCGACAACTAGCAGCGACAATTTTTGACTGAATGATTTAGGATTGCTTTATATCTTCTGTAATTACTAAATTGTTCGTCATCGAGCCAAAACAATCAATGACAAAAGACAAATAACTAAAGACAATCGAGATGACAATTTTTACAACACATATATAAAGATTATATTAAATTTAATGACAGAAACTACATCTAAAATTAACCGAATCGATCGCCGTCTTTGGCAGCGTTTTGTTGAAGTAGCTTTGCCCTACTGGTATCCTACTAAAACCAAAGCGGGAATTTTCTTTTTCATGCTGGTGATGTTGCTGGTATTTTTGTTTGCTGCTTTATTTGTAGCGATCTCTGGCATGGTTTGGTTAGGACAGCAGTTGTTTCCAGAGTTTACTGCTCAAGCTGCTGCGGGTCTAATTGACCTCAGAAAACAGATATTTTCCAACTCTACTGCTCAAACTATACTAACTCTGTCTTTAGTTGTTCCTTTGGGGATTTTTGGCTGGAAGTTTCAACGCTGGAAAGATCGCGCTATGCAGTGGGGATTACTCTCTCTGTTGCTTCTGTTTTCGATTATGGTCAGCGGATTGAATGTGGTGATTTCCTTTACGATCCGCTTTATTGAGACAGCATTGGTCGATAAAGAAGCATCTACGTTTTGGCTCTTTTTAGCCGTATACGGGGGGGTGTTTGTAATCGGTACGGCGATCGTCGTAATTTATCGCTATTGTCAACAGTTATTAGGGGTTTACTGGCGCGAGTGGCTGACCAATAATATCTTGCAAAGATATTTGCAAAACAGAGCTTACTATCAAATTAATGCCCAAAAGCAAATTGATAATCCAGATCAGCGTATTTCCGAAGATATACAGTCTTTTACTAGAACTAGTCTGACTCTTTTATTAAGTCTTTTAGATTCAGTTATTACTCTTGTTTCCTTTATTGGTGTTTTGTGGGCAATTTCCAGCAGTCTCTCTTTAGTATTGGTCGGTTATGCTTTGTTTGGCACTATAGTCACAGTAATCATCGGTAGAAGATTGATTGGACTCAACTACAAACAACTACAGCGAGAAGCAGATTTTCGTTATGGTTTGGTACATCTACGAGACAACGCCGAATCGATCGCCTTTTATGGCGGAGAATCACAAGAGTTAGACAGTGTAGGACAGAGATTTTCTCGGGCAATTAGAAATTACCATGTTTTGATTGGTTGGCAAAGAAATCTCGACTTTTTTACCACGGGACACAGCTATTTTGTTCGTATTTTACCTTATGTAGTCGTTGCGCCGATTTATTTAGCAGGAGAAATAGATTTTGGCGCGATCAGTCAGGCTAGCGTTGCTTTCTTTCAAATATTTTCTGCTTTAACTATAATTATCCAACAGTTCGATCTTTTGACCGCATTTGCAGCGGGTATTAACCGTATTGCTGCTTTTGATGAAACCTTAACCGAAATGGATCGAGGGCAAAATCTACAGTCTGAAGAAAATCTGATTAATGCAACTATAGATTCTCGTTTGGCATTGCAACAGGTAACACTATTAACTCCCGATCGCCAACAAACCTTGGTGGAAGATTTATCGATCGCGATTGAACCCAATCAAAGTTTGGCAATTGTCGGTGAAAGTGGCGTGGGGAAAAGTTCTTTATTGAGAGCGATCGCGGGATTATGGAACAAAGGTACTGGAGAAATTATTAGACCCGCTTCAGATTCAATGTTGTTTTTACCCCAAAAACCATACACGATCTTGGGGACGCTAAGACAGCAGCTACTTTATCCCCATACTGACAGTCAGATTTCTGACGAACGACTCCATCAAGTTTTACAGCAGGTGAATCTAGCTGATTTACCCGATAAGGTAGGAGGGTTAGATGTGGAATTGAGTTGGTCGGATGTTTTATCTTTAGGAGAACAACAAAGATTGGCTTTTGCCAGATTGTTATTGACTCAACCCCGCTATGCAATTTTAGATGAAGCCACCTCCGCCTTAGACGTGCAGAATGAAAAACGACTTTATCAACTGTTGCAGAGATCGAATACGACGATCGTCAGTGTCGGTCATCGTCCCAGTCTATTACAGTATCATCAACAAGTATTACAAATTTTGGGACAAGCCAGATGGCGAGTATTTTCGATTGAAGATTACTTAGCGAAGATGAGAGAGGAGGCTGTTTAGTATTTAGGTAGCTGGTAATCCGATATTAGACCATTACCATTTTGAGTAATAGTGACGAGGTGATGAATCCTAATATTTTCGACTATCCGATCGTCATTAATCTGTAATTTCGCTTCGTCAACATTTGGGGGAAATACTAAAGCGCGATCGCTTTGTGAAGTAACTTGTAACTTAATAAAAGGGAAGAGCGTCAAGTTATCCGACTGTTTAAAAAACTTAAGTTTGACAGGGGATTTAGATAAGTTTCTGATGGTGACTGCTTTGGCAACAGTCGCCGATTTAACAGTCAGATTTTGATTTGTCCGTCCTACTTTAATCTCAATGCGATTTTTTAGAGCCTTGGCTAATTTACGAAATTCTTGTTGGTAAGCCATCAAAGTATAAGGGCCAAAAAGGGTAGCTGCACCTTCATAGTGTTGTTTTTCATACTCTTCCTTAGTCGTAATATACAGAGCATAATCGTTGGCATAGGTTGCCAAAGCCAAATGATTGACTCCTAAATCTTTAAGTTCGCTTAAAACAGTATCTTTCAAGCGTCTGCCTGCCATAGTGGTAATTTCTCCTGGAATGGCTGACAAAACCAGATTGCCAATTTTAAGAATTTGTAATGGTAATACGTTAGGCGTAATCGGCGGATTCATCAAACCTGTTGCCAAGACGATTGGTTTGGGCAAATGTCCGCGAATAAATTCTGGACTTTGCTTGGTTTTACCAAACTTAGCGGTTAATACTAGCCTCACAAGATCTCGAACTAGTCTTTGCCAAAGAGAAAGTTGACCCTCAACCAAACCTTCTCGTAACCGAATACTATTAAAACTAAAATTTCCGACTTTTACCCTGGGAATACTATCTTCTGAGCTACCAGTGGTAAACGAAAGACCTAATGCACCAGGATAGGTTCTTTTTCCTGGCTGCTGCTCGATTTCAATCTGGGACATATCTACTCGTGTATGTCGATAATCGATGTCTCCCTCTAATTCCTCCGCTGCGGTGGCAAAAAGCGACCAAGCTTTCTCGAACTGTTGGCGACCATGTAATTCCATGTGTTCTTTATCCTTGATGCCATCGGGAATTGTACCAAATTCCACGTTACCCGATACATCGCCACAGCTAGAATTGGCAAATGCAGCTATAAATGTTTCTGGTGCAGTGTAATCTGTTTTCATTGCCCGTTCAAATAGCAATGAGGCATATCCTTTGTGATCGCCATTAATTAAGGTGTTCTTTTGACCCCGATCCGTAGGATGAATCCCATACCAATTTAAGACAGCTAAGGGTGATTCGCCAGACTGGTTTAACCTAACAAACTTAAGCAGTAACATCTGGTTGTCAGTGTCGCGATCGTATTTTTGGCGTTCGCTTAAGGGATTATTGAGATAGGCTAGAAGCGATCGCTGTCTGCCACAATCGGGAATCGTCCCTTGGTTGACATAGATTTTGCCAGGAGCGAGATTCTGATGAGCTTGAGCGATCGAGGCGACAATGCCAGAGACAATACATTCAAAAGTATGAGGATTAAACCCCCCAATAACGTGTTCGTATAGCTCGCTATCAGAAAACCCTCCAGGTGCGCTATGAGTATGCGTTCCACTAATCAGGATATTATCGTCATCATCCAAAAATTGAAACTGCGATCTCAGACGTTTGATTACTTCTGATTTTACCGCTTCTACACCAGCTAAAATCTCGGCAATAACTATAACTACACTTCTATCAGAATTGACATCTTTAATAATAAAAGCTCTAGCATAGATTTTTGATTCGACCCCTGTAGTCTTTTGGTCGGGATCTGCCATCCCTTGCATAATTAGACCAATAGCTGGATTAGTAATATCCGATTTTCCCGTTCCGATCTGGTAAATTGTCACGATTTATACCCAAGTTGCAACCCGCTCTCATCTTATATTTTCGTTCGTACAAGCTTCAAGCCGAATAAAACTATAAAGTCCCTCTGGATCGTCGGTATTAATTAAATCCACTCCCGCTTCATAAAGAGTATTCCAGACATTCGGGGCATCTTGTGGTAAGTTCCAAAAGCGAACTAGTTTATTTTCTCGTCGTACCTGAGAGACAAGATCGTTTAATTTCTCATTAACAGCTTCGGGAATAGCTCCAGTACCATCCCAATCTAAGTCATCAAAAAAATTTTGCCAATTATCACTAATTAGAGGTATAAAACCAGAAGCGACATTTTTGCCAATGTCACCTCTGCGTCCGTCATAGCCAGCGTAACGAACTTTTTGATTTTCCATATATTTTCTGGGACGATTGCCAGAGATAATTGGCGTAACCGCACCAGGAGCGATCGGGTAATTCCCCGATTCATCTTGAGTGTAAATAGTAAATAATCCAGGGGATTCTGCTTCATATCGAGCCAAAACCTCATGTAATTTTTTATAGGTAGCAAGTCCTTTACTTTTGATATCGATTAACAGAATTAAGGGCGTACCATCGGCATAAATTCCACCATTGTCATATTTCTCTTTTAACCTTCGCAAAGGATCTAAATAAAGTTCTTCTAAAGTAGGCAAAGTTTTAGGGTCTTTAAAGGAAAAATGAGTTACTCGTAGGTTTTCATCATCATCAGAGTAAAGCCAAATATCGGCTTCAACACTGACAAAACCATAGCTAAGAGCCTCAAACAAAGGATATTTGTGTTCGTAATCATTATGAGCGTGGGTACGGGTTATTGCTTCGGTTCTAGGAAGAGGTTTTATCCCTTGGAGTTTTCTTTCTAGCTGGCTTGGATTAACTACAAACTCACTTACTATTTCTGGGGGACAATGCTCGATCGCTCGATCGGCAGAGCCATAATAATCTTTTATTTTAGTTGTTAACTCGGTAATTTTAACTTTGACTGGTAGATTAGTATCGATCGCCGTGGCAGTCGTGATGCTTTTAAAAGTGATGAAGTTCAGATTGGTAAAATAATCAAAAGTCAATGTATTGAGCAACACACCAAGGGAATATAAAAGATTAGAATTATAAGTGGTAATTTTGCTAAAAATCTTCGTGAAAGTTGAAAAATATTCGCTCATCACTATTACGCTCAATCGCGTAGTAATTAACTTGAATGCTAGATTTTAGTTGAAAATTCGCTTGGCTATGTATTCAATCCAAGTAGGTAATTTAATTTTCTAAATATCTTCGGAAACCCGATCTAGATAGTTAGATTATTAAAATTATCGAAATACCAACTCTTTTTGTTTGTTGTTTATAAAACATTAATAACTAGCAAAATTATTTTAGACAATTAAGCCACTAAAAAAACTAACGCAGGGTTAAAATTACGATAATTGGTTAACACTTAATTAAATCTATACCCAAAAAATAGTCTCAAATTTGTCTGGCGATTTATAATTACTCGTTTGTCAAAAAATCCGAAAAGTTATGAGTAAAATTCAATTATAAAATCAAACAGATTTTAGGTTTGTTAGGATACTATTTAGCACAGAAAAGCTCTTTGGCTAGATTAATATTTTCTTATTCTAATTTTAACCAGCGCGAGAAATTAAAACCAATTATAATTAAATATTTACCCAAAGACTTCAAGCAAGTTTTATCTGACGGCTGTACGCCATGCTGAAGTAAAATTTCAGTCTTTTCTGGAGAATACGAGCGATCGCTTATTAATGTCTTAACTACTGTTGACAATGGGTTTTCAATTTCCGAACATATAGGTGGTTTTCAAATTGAAAACGTCATGCACTTGATTTCCGCAGGTAAACTCAAACAAGCTGCTTCCAAATATCCCGATGCTACTAAAACTATTCAGGCTTTTTGTAAAACCATTAAACAAGCACAATGGCAAAATTTAATTGATGCTCAACAGGTTTATCGAGATGCAGAGGCAGTAGGTAACTTTACTGTATTTAATATTAAAGGGAATAAATATCGTCTTATTCTCGATATTGACTATGCAGAACAAGTAGCTTATTTTGAATACTTTTTAACTCACGCCCAGTACGATCGGGAAAAATGGAAAAATGACCCTTACTATAAATAAAAAAAAGTACTTAGAGCTTTTAGATATGATTCAAATCATTCCTAAAATCATTGAAACAGAAACAGAATATGAGGAATATTTGGCGGTAACTGAAAGTTTAATTGCTAAAAAAGATGACCGCTCGCCAGAAGAAACCGCTTTATTTCGCTTGTTGGTAAAATTAATCAAAGATTATGAAGAACAAGTCTATAGTTTAAATGATTGGAGCAATCTTGCACCTCACGAAATCTTACAACATCTTTTAGAGTCTAGCGGTACAAAACAAGCCGATCTGGTTAATGTGATTAGTCCCTCTAAAGGATTGATTTCATCGATTGTTAATGGCAAACGAGCTATTAGTAAAGAACAGGCGAAAAGATTAGGAGTTTATTTTAAAGTATCTCCAGGTTTATTTCTTTGATTAAAGAAATTTTCTGTTCTCTCTCTATCTATGAATAGTAACTCCGAGCAGTCATTAATTAATAGTTTATTAGCTGATGAAGATTTAGCTGTTGATTGGGAATATGTTCTCACTTAAAGCGATCGCATTACTCCATCCTTAATATACCTGCACTAATCTCCTCATTATTCGCTATCTTTTTAAAAGGATTAATTTTCCTCATCTTTTATCTCTTATCCCTCATCCTTTTAAAACATGGCTTTTGCATCAGTAGTTAGGGCGATCGCCAGTTCGCCTTTGACCAAAGAACTAATCAACAAACAAAATAACGGACAGTCTTTATTACTTAACGGTATGCCCCGTTTGCCCAAGGGGATAGTTAGTTCTGGTTTGGCAAAAGCCCAGGATAAGAATTTATTGGTGGTATGTCCTACCTTGGAAGAAGCAGGGCGTTGGGCTGCCCAATTGGAGGCGATGGGCTGGCAGACAGTAAATTTCTATCCTACCTCCGAAGCTACCCCCTATAGCCATTTTGACCCCGAATCAGAGATTGTTTGGGGACAGATGCAGGTTTTGTCGGGTATGCGTAGGGGCGAAGAGCGAATCGCCCTTACTGCAATTATCGCCACCGAAAGATCTTTGCAACCACATTTACCACCGCCAGGGGTGTTTGCGTCCTATTGTTTGAATTTGCAGCCTGGGATGGAGTTGTCGTCGAAGGAGTTAGATGAATCATTGGCGAGGTTGGGTTACGAACGAGTCTCGTTGGTAGAGACGGAAGGACAATGGAGTCGGCGCGGGGATATTGTCGATATTTTCCCTGTCTCGGCGGAATTACCCGTCAGGTTGGATTGGTTTGGGGATGAGTTGGAACAGATTAAGGAGTTCGATCCTGCCAATCAAAGATCGCTGGATAAGTTAGAGCAATTATTATTAACCCCGACTTCTTTTAGTACAATAATTGCTAACACGATTTTAGAGCAAGGTAAGAGTATTGAAAGTTATTTAGCCGATGAAGAATTAGACGGGTTACTTGAAGGTAACACTCCCGAAGGAATGAGAAGATTTTTAGGGATTGCTTTCGAGCGCCCTGCCTCTTTAATTGATTATTTACCCGACAACACTTTAATTGCTATTGACGAATTAGAACAGTGTCTGGCTCATAGCGATCGCTGGCTTGATTTGGCAGAACAAGAGTGGCACGGCATTCAACCTCAGTTACCTAAAATACATCGTAGCTTCAAAGAATGTCTCAAACAAACTGACAAGTTTGACTGTATTTATTTAGCAGAAATTGCTGAAGCCGAACCGCGTTTAGAAATTAATGATCCCGATGCGTTAGCGGTGTTTTGTCTCCAGGCACGTCCCATCCCCACCACACCTCATCAGTTTGCTAAGTTGGCAGAAATCCTGCGGGGGAAGCGGGGAATTTATAACGGGATGACTTTAGAAAAATATCAGAAGTGGTTGGTTTCGGCGCAGCCTTCTCGTTCGGTAGCCTTATTACAAGAACACGATTGTCCCGTACAGTTTATTCCTAATAATAATGATTTTAGAGCGATAGAAAAGGCACAGATCCAGAATACTGCCGTTGCTTTAAAATATTCTGGTTTGGCGGAATTGGAAGGGTTTATCTTACCGACTTATCAGATTGTTATTGTTACCAATAAAGAATTCTTCGGACAGCAAACTTTAGCTACTTCTGGGTATATTAGAAAACGTCGTCGGGCTACTTCTAAAAAAGTCGATCTCAATAAATTACGTCCAGGGGATTATGTAGTTCACAAACATCATGGTTTGGGGAAATTTATCGAATTGGAAACCTTAGTCCATCGTGAATATTTAGTGGTTAAATACGCCGATGGTACGTTAAGAGTTCCTGCGGATTCTTTGGATATGCTGACGCGATTCCGCCAGGTGGGAAAACGTCCCCCAGAATTAGATAAAATGGCTGCTAAGTCTTGGTCGAAAACTAAGACACGGGTGAAGAAAAATATTAAGAAGCTGGCAGTCGATTTATTAAAAATCTATGCTAAACGTTCTAAGTTAGAAGGGTTTTCCTATCCTCCCGATAATCCCTGGCAAAAAGAACTCGAAGATTCTTTCCCCTATCAACCCACACCCGATCAACTCAAAGCTACCCAAGAAATTAAACTGGATTTAGAAAGCGATCGCCCGATGGATCGCTTAGTTTGTGGTGACGTGGGTTTTGGGAAAACGGAAGTAGCTATTCGGGCAATTTTTAAGGTAATTACTACTGCTAACAAACAGGTAGCCTTTCTCGCGCCTACTACTATTCTGACGCAGCAGCACTATCACACCCTCAAGGAAAGATTTGCACCCTATCCGATCGATGTCGGTTTGTTAAATCGTTTTCGCACTGCTTCGGAGAAAAAGGAAATTATGCAACGGCTGGCGACGGGGGAATTAGACGTGGTAGTCGGTACGCAACAGCTATTAAATAAAGATGTCAAGTTTAAAGACTTGGGAATGTTGGTAGTAGACGAAGAACAACGTTTCGGGGTAAACCAGAAAGAAAAAATCAAAGCCTTTAAATCTCAGGTAGATGTCTTAACCCTCTCTGCGACACCCATCCCCCGTACTCTCTATATGTCCCTGTCGGGGATTCGGGAAATGAGTTTGATTACCACTCCTCCCCCATCCCGTCGCCCGATTAAAACCCATCTTTCCCCCTACAACCCCGAAGTCATCCGTAATGCGATCCGTAATGAACTCGATCGCGGGGGACAAGTTTTTTATGTCGTACCCAGAGTAGAAGGGATCGAAGAAGTTAGCGCGCAGATACGGGAAATGATTCCTAATGTAAAAATTGCGATCGCTCACGGACAGATGCCAGAGTCGGAATTGGAATCGACTATGCTGACTTTTAGTAACGGGGAAGCAGACTTACTGGTATGTACTACCATCATCGAGTCGGGGTTAGATATCCCTCGCGTCAATACGATTATCGTCGAAGATTCACAAAAGTTTGGCTTGTCCCAACTGTATCAGTTAAGGGGAAGAGTCGGGCGATCGGGCATTCAGGCACACGCCTGGCTACTATACCCTAATAAACACAGTTTATCAGATACTGCGCGCAAACGACTGAGAGCTTTACAAGAATTTAGCCAACTGGGTTCGGGCTATCAATTAGCGACGCGGGATATGGAAATACGTGGTGTTGGTAGTCTTTTGGGTGCAGAACAGTCGGGACAAATAGCCAATGTTGGCTTCGATCTCTATATGGAAATGTTACAAGAAGCAATTCAAGAAATCCAAGGACAAGAAATACCCAAGGTAGAAGACACCCAGGTAGATCTCAAACTTACTTCCTTTATCCCTGCCAACTACATTTGGGATCCCGAACAAAAGATGGATGCCTATCGTGCGATCGCTACCGCCTCCTCGAAAAAAGAACTGGTGCAGATCGCAGCCGAATGGGAAGATCGTTACGGTGCAATTCCCCCTGCTACTCAACAGCTAATTCAAGTAATGGAATTGAAGCAGATAGCTAAAGCGATCGGTTTTTCCCGCGTCAAACCCGAAGGCAAACAAAACATTGTCCTCGAAACCCCAATGGGTGAACCTGCTTGGAATCTACTCGCGGAAAATCTACCCAAACATTTACAGTCGCGGTTTGTTTATGCGCCGAAGAAGGTAATCGTGCGGGGGTTAGGTGTGCTTAAGCCTCAGAGACAGTTGAATGATTTAATTGATTGGTTGGGTACAATTCACAAGGCTTTACCAGAATTGGAGTTAGTTTAATCTCGCAAAGACGTTCATTCCCGTCGCCATGGGGGCAAAGGCGCAAAGTTGGAAAAAGTAATAGATGTAATAACTTTCAACTATGAAATTATCAGAAGTTGATGTAAACAAATTATCGAGAGAACAGATAACTAGAATATTGTTTGGTAATGAACGAGACGTTGACGCTCCCCATAGATAGTTTGCTGAACGCAAACTCTAGAAATCTAGGGGATTCCTAAGCGATAGTTATCCTTAGAGGGTTCGCCAAAAACCCGCTGCTCACTCGCTGGAAATCCAGTCTGTGTATACTTTTAGTCAAAATATTGGCACTGCCGTTTATATCGCTCGAAACCAGATGCTTGTCTTTTGTTCTATACAATCCACGCTTTACCCTTCTACCAGAGAACTTGTGCTTGGTAGGGTTATCGGCATTGTAAACAGGTATTTCGTCTCGGTCGTAGAAACTAGCGCGGCTAGTGTAACTTTCTTCTTGCTCGGCGTACTCAATTCCATATCTAAAACAAAGAGCTTCAAGCTTTCTTCTCAACTGCCAAAACGGAATCTGAACAAAGTTCTGATTGTTCGAGCGTCCGATATTAATCTCTTGTTTGATACCTGGGTTATAGCCAACTATCAATTTACCTATTTGATGTTCGAGGCAATGGTTAATTATTATCCTTGCTGCTTTATTCAAATAGTCACGAACGCAGTTATTACGCCACTGGTAGAGTCTAGCTTGTTTACTAGTAAAATTCTTTATACCCTGTTTATCTTTCTTGGATTGAAGTTGAGCATTGCGCTTGTTGTACCACTGGTTAATGCTTTTAAGTCGTTTTCCATCAATCAAAAATTGATGCCCTTCAGTATCAATACAAGCACACAGATTATCAACTCCCAAATCCAAAGCAATAGCCTTATTGGAATCTACAGATGTTTTTATTTTCTCGTCTTCATAGACATACTCAATCTCAAACCATCGAGCCGAGTATTTTGGATGTATTCTTACCTCCTTGATTTTCTTGTCTTTGAGTCTTTCTGGCAGTTGGATTTTAACCTCACCATATTCCTTTTTAAACTCGCGAGACATGGGTACTGCAAAAGACCCATCCTTCAGCTTGATTCTGGGAATAATCAGAGGGAAATATCCTTCTTTGTGCAAATATCTAGGCAATTGTGGTCTTTGATCGCACCTACCAACAGATATAGCCTTAAGCAACCCCAAAAAAGATTTCATACTTCTATCTACCACTCGCATGGTTTGTTGAGCAATATCGGTATTAAGCAACCGATAATTCTCATTCGACTTGCAGATGTGATAGTTAGATTCATATGTCAGACGTTTTCTTTCTGCAAAGAAATACTGTCTAGATTCGTACAGTGCCACATTAAAAAGATTTTTACTCAAACGAGTCAGCGCAGACAGGGCTTTGAATTCCTGCTTGCTGAGTCTTCTGAGTTGGTTCTTTTGGGTGGCGTACATATCAACCTATCTCGCGACAAAATCAATATTATCGCGAAAAAATATTCTTGTATAGTCATAGACCCAAGAAAATATGGATGCTTCGCGTTTAATTGTGTAAGGGATGTTTTCCTCCCCATACATGAATGCGAGGGGTATCCAAACATCCCTTACCAACCATATTTACGATGATAAACAAGCTGATTGTATTTTTGTCTATGGCGGTAGAGGTATAGAAAGAGTTCATAAAGCTGTAGAGTTATATAGCGTAAATATCTTTTTTTATTCCTTCTTTACGAATACCCGCACCAACTATTAACACTGTAATCGTCGATCGCTCTACTCGATAAACAATCCGATAACGTTGTCCCAATGCTCTTACACTGCGATATCCTTTGAGCTTTCCCGATAGTGCTTTTCCTTGTTTTTCTGGTAAGCGATCGCACTGTTCAAGGGAAAAAGGTAAAATGATTGGTGTTGTTGTTGTGGTGATAAACAACCAATTATTGCCAATTTTAGCAAGCTCGGCGATCGCGCCTGGAGAATAAGAGAATAAACCGTAGAGTCGGCATTGTCCACCTTACTTTACTACTAATTAAAAGAGCGATCGCGCCTTCGGGCGGACAAAAAAATTATGAAGTTAGCTGAAGCTTTAATTTTACGAGCAGATTGTCAAAAAAGATTACATGAAATAAAACAGAGACTAATTAGAAGTGCCAAAGTTCAAGAAGGAGAAGAACCGCCAGAACAACCTCAAGCATTATTGGAAGAATTAAATAATTTAATCAATCAATTGGCAGATTTAATTCAAAAGATTAATCGTACTAACTCGTCTACTATGTTGGAAGATAATCTTAGTATTTCTGATGCTTTAGCTCAAAGAGATAGTCTACAGTTGAAAAAAAGTGTTTATGACACTGTAATTCAAACCGCAGCAACCAGACAAGATAGATATGGTCGTTCGGAAATAAAATATATAAGTACTGTTAACATTGCCGAATTACAAACGCAAAGCGATCGCATGGCTAGAGACTATCGACAATTAGATACTAGAATTCAGCAAGCTAATTGGAATACTGAGTTATTAGAATAAACAAAGTTGGTAACTAATACATTAGAGGCGGATACAACCCGCCAACTGGGAAAGTTGGAACAGACTGGGTTTTGACCTCAGTTCTATTGGCAGGTAATGGGCAATACCAAATGGGTTCGAGTCCCTATGTACAAATTAAGTCCAGCAATGTAACAAAAGTAATGTGCATTGTTAATGTTACTACCATGTATCGATCTATTGTATCAGTGAGGGAGGGTTTGGGGATTTTGTACTTTGCGATTTCTCGTTTTGTCGATTAATGCACCTAACGGTGCTTCTCTGGCTACACTAGCGGTTAGACCTCGAACAAGGACACACTGATACTTTTGTAGTTCCAAACCCAAGGCTATAAAAGGCTGAACATCACCGCAAGTGCCAATAGATAAAATAGTAATCTTCATTCGTTGCGTTCTTTACGAATCGATATTACTCGTATTTTAGAAAATATAAATGAAATCCCGAAAAATTGCGATCGCTACTACTGGTTCTCTCGGCGATCTCCATCCCGCAATGGCTTTAGCTTTTGGACTTCGAGCAAGAGGATATCAGATCGTCTTTGCCACTTCAGAGATATATCGAGCCAAGATCGAACAAGCTGGCATTAACTATCATCTTCTGCGCCCCGATCTACCAGAAGATCGAGAAACAATCGCTAAAATAACGCATCCGACTCAAGGAGCAGAATTTCTCTTTCGTCGAATTCTTCTTACAGCATTATCCGAAACTTATGCCGATCTAATCGAAATAGTTGCAGATTGCGATCTGTTAATTGCCAACGGCTTAATTTTGCCCGCATCTATAGTAGCCGAAAAGATAGGTATTCCTTGGATTCTCTACGAACTTCAACCTACTTCATTTTTCTCAATTTACGACCCTCCTGTATTAGAATCTGCACCTTTCCTGGCAAAATCTAAGTTCTTGGGAACTTGGGTGGTAAGCTTATTTAAACAGTTAGTTAAATCGATAACGCGATCGTGGGCTGAACCAATACACCAACTAAGAAAAGAGCTAGAGCTTCCCGATGTTTCTCATCCAATATTCTTTGAAGGAAAATTTACCGCCGATTTGGTACTGGCAATGTTTGACTCGGTTTTTGCCCAAAAACAACCAGACTGGGCGAAGCAAACTAAAATTACGGGCTTTACATTTTACGATCGCCTTACTTCCAACAGTGGTTTATCTACCCAATTACAATCGTTTCTAGCAGCAGGAGAAGCTCCTATAGTCTTTACTTTAGGTTCATCAGCAGTAAAAACTCCAGGTAATTTTTATTCAGAAAGTTTGGCAGTAGTAGAACAATTAGGCTGTCGGGCTGTGTTTTTAGTAGGAGATACGATTTTAGACAATTTGCCCGATAGAGCGATCGCTGTTGACTATGCACCATACTCAGAATTGTTTCCTCGCGCCAAAGCTATAGTTCATCAAGGAGGTATTGGGACTACCGCTCAAGCCTTACGTGCTGGAGTACCGATGTTAGTAGTACCGTTTAGTCTCGACCAACCAGACAATGCAGCTAGAGTAGTGCGTTTGGGTGTGGGAAGAACGATTTCCCGTAAAAACTATCGGCAAAATTCGATCTTAAAAGAACTGCAACTATTATTAAATGACGCTCGATATAAAATCAAAGCGATGGAAATAGCCGAGATTATTCAAGCAGAAGATGGAGTAAAAACAGCTTGCGACGCGATTGAAGCTCTTTTGCCTGACACTTGACTCCCTATAAACAAGATCGTCAAAGACTCAAACCAAATTCAATGTCGATTATTTTAGAAGTACTGGCCGTGCATCTACGGCAACGCGGAACAGACTGTAAGGTTTTTCTCTTAAATCGTTGCCATTGTGAAAACCTGGCTGTCTGTGTAACTGATTGGCAATAAAGTAGAGATAGCCATCATTACCTAAAGACAGAGTATCTGGCCAAAGTACGCGAGGATCGAATACTAAGGTTTCTTCACTACCTGACATTGCCTGTGGTAAACGACGGCGGATAGCATTATGTTCGTAGTCGGTGATGTAGATACGTCCTGCTGAATCGGATTCCAAACCGTCTGAAGCACCTTTTTCTCCTAAGTCTTCTACAGTGGCAGCAACTTCTGCACCGCTCAAATTTTCATCGGCTAAAGCATCGAGAGAGACACTGTATAGCTGTCTTCCAGACAAAACGCAGTAATAGAGTTTAGAACCATCAGGAGCGATCGCAATTCCATCTGCACCAATGGTCATATAATTGGGTTGACCATCAGCAGGACGATTTAACAATGGTTGTCCTTCTACCCTTGGCACGAAATTTTCTTGAGCTAACGTAGAGGGATGCCGATCTAGTTTGCGCCAGCTATTGCCCGATGCCAGATCGACAACTATAATACCGTTTGTTTTTTCAGAAGAAGAATCGGTAATAAATGCCATTCCCTCAGCACCACGAGTCAGGTCGAAGCGGACATCATTAAGATAAGTTGTGGGTAAAGCGACATCTTCTGGCAATAGAATAGTTTTAAAAATACTGTTGTCTGACAAATTTACGCCAACTAATTTTGGTTTGCCATAGGAAGCAGGTTCAAACATAGGTCTGCCAGTATCTAGAAGCCAAAGACGGTTATTCGGGTCTACCACCACGCTTTGCACCGATAGTAGGGAATCTTGGGGTTGACCTTCGCCTGAATTTATTTCGGCATTGGGATAGGGTACTACTTCACCGTCGATCACCTCTCCTACTGTATAGGGAACATCGTCACCCCAACGAGGAAAAGTAACAAAGATGCGTTCGTCTTGAGAGACGGTTACTCCTGCTGGCATTGCGCCCTCAAAAGTAGCCACTAATTCCAATTCTCCTATAGTTTGAGAGTGCGCCAATTCTGGGGACTGCGCTTTTGCACTTCCCCAAAAGAGCAAAACAATAGTTAAGACAGATAAAACTAAAAAACGTCGAATTTGATTCATGTATAAAGTAGTTTCCAGTTTTGTTGGCGATCTTTAATTTCTAAATTTAATCAGTCGAAATCGATTTAACAACTGACCAAAGATGTATTTGGTAAGTACAAATACTTAAATTTGTCTTAAGAGAATGTGCGTTAACTCCAATGTTAATATTCTTAGTAACTTTCTTTAGCTGTTCGGAGTTATTGACTGATGTTACGCACTAATTTATCTGTCAGGACAGGTAAAAGGTAAAAGATCTGTGTAACTACGATATCCGATTAATTGGCGATCGCACGCCCCGAAGGTAGTACATGCGACTAAAGCCTTTGTTTAGGATAAAGGCTGCCCTCTATAGATTATCTGTTGTATTCTTTTTTCTATTTAATATTATCTTGTCAGGATTCAGGTGGGGGTTGAAGAAAAAAAGAACTAGTTGATTTATTAATCAATCAAACTAACAATAAAAAATAGGTGAGTTACGCACCTATCTTCAAAGTTTTAAAGAGTGGGAAATTGAGTAATATCTGCTACCGCGAAAAGCATTATCCGACCAGTTTCTACAGTAAGGCGTTGAATGCGTAGAGCGAGTCCTTGTTTTTCAAAGTTACGTAAATCTAGCATTTTTCCCGCTTTATCTAGGAATGCTTGAGTCAAGTCTTCTGATACTTCTTTTCCAGGTTCGTATTGAATATCTTCTAGCACTACACTCCGACCTCCTTTGGCAATATTGGGAGTTGCAGTAAATGCCACCTCTTTAGTCTCGCCCGATGGTTGTAACTCAACGAAAGCTTCTACCGCTACCGTTCCATCTTCGCTTAGCTGGCATTTCTTTTGAGGGACTGTCAACTTAACCTGTCCTGTGGATAAATATGTATCTAAAACATTAATTTTGGCTCTAAGGTCTGGTGAATTTAAGGCGCGGTTGAGATCGGTTTCAGTTAAAACTAAGTGGGCTGTTCCTTCAGTGGGTTGGGTAAGTTCGATATTGCCTGTTAAAGCTTTCAGAGGCTCGACAGCGATCGCATTCATCCCGATCTCTAGCTCTTGCACCCGCAGATCGGTTTCGATAACGAGTCCTTTTCCTTCGATTAAGAGCGATTCTAGCTTGCCTTTAGCTAGCTTTTCTGGAGCGGTTTTGACTTTAACTTCCAAACTATCGGCATCTTCTAGTTGAGAAGATAAAGCTAGTTGGGCAATTTTATTTAATGCTTGCTCGCCAAGGTTTTCTGTTCCTAACATATTTCCTGTCGCTAAATAGTGGACTCATTCTATTCTCTTTAAATATATTAAGAAATTTTAAGTCATGTCTCTGTCAGATGACAGAAATATAGTTGCCACGCTCTTAAATTGCAATTTGCTTGGAATAGTTACCAGAAGCAAAACTCCACAATCAATAATGATATCTAGCTTGTAAATGTTAGCTAGTATTAGTAGTTTGAGAATCAAATTCCCAGGCAATGTTTTCCAATTCGAGCGATATCGATCGCAACAATTACTGGTACGGTATTCTCGACAAAAACCGAATGCTAGCCTGAATTTCATCAAAATTTCAAAAGATTGTCATTTCAAAGTCATACTGTCTATCTAAATTAAAAATGTCAGTTGTAAGTCGAGTAAACAAAACTCCTCCAGCAACTTATAAACCGAGCAACGGTCACAGTAACCTGTGACTTTTCTAAATCAAAACTTATTTAAACGACATCATATTTACCAACGGTCAGAGCAGGCTGCAAAACTTGTTTCCGCAGTAATCTCTGACTTTCAATTCCAATTGCCAACTATAGATAACTTTAGACAAATGAGACAATCGACTATCTGGAAAAAAGCAACTACTTCTATATCTCTAGTTTTACTCGGTGGCGGTATTGCTCTGGGTGGTAATTATCTAATTAATAGTCCTCAAAGCTTAGCTCAAAATTCTGACAATGAAGTGACTAGAGAAGCAGAAGCAGCAGAAACTAGCCAAACAGCGATCGCCATACCCCAAAACTATGTCAGCGACGTAGTTAATCGTGTGGGTGATTCGGTAGTGCGGATCGATGCCTCTCGCAAAGTTGCTACCAACGTTCCTGCAATGTTTAACGATCCCTTTTTTCGTCAATTCTTTGGTTCGCAGATACCCAATATTCCCAACGAACAGATTCAAAGAGGTTTAGGATCGGGTTTTGTAGTTAGTTCCGATGGCTTAATTTTGACTAACGCCCATGTAATTGAAGGTAGCCAAGAAGTTGAAGTTACTCTCAAAGACGGACGCACCTTTAAAGGAGAAGTAATAGGGACAGATTCCTTCACTGATGTTGGTGTGATTAAAATCGATGCTCAAGACTTATCTCCGGTAACAATTGCTGACTCAGATCGACTTCAGCCAGGGGAATATGCGATCGCGATCGGCAATCCTTTAGGATTAGACAATACCGTGACTACTGGTATCGTTAGTGCTACTGGTAGAAGTAGCGCGCAAGTTGGGATCGCCGACAAACGAGTCAGCTTTATCCAAACCGATGCAGCCATCAACCCTGGTAACTCTGGAGGGCCACTACTCAACGCCAAAGGTGAAGTAATTGGGATCAATACGGCAATCATCCAAGGGGCGCAAGGACTGGGTTTTGCCATTCCCGTCAATACAGCTAGAGATGTTGCCGATCAATTGGTTGCTAAAGGCAAAGTCGATCATCCTTACTTGGGAATTCAAATGGCTGCCATTACCCCTGAGTTTAGAGAACAGCTTAAAGCTAACAACAAACTAGAGGCGACAGAAGACGAGGGCGTAGTAATTGTCGATGTAGTCCCCAATTCTCCTGCGGATCGGGCTGGTTTGCAATCTGGCGATGTTATTCAAGCAATTGATGGTGAAACAGTATCAGGGCCAGATGACATTCAACAGGCAGTACAAGACACCGAAGTGGGAACACAACTACCCCTTCGACTAAGACGTGACGGTAGAAACATGAATCTCGAAGTTGAAGTCGGTGTTTTACCCGTCCCTCAATCTACTACCCAAAGATAATTACAGATTTTATAGTCATTCCAATTAATTTCCTCACGATTGACTGGCTTTTCGTTAGTAGTTAGTAGTTAGTAGTTAGTAGGGTTAGAGCGGATTTTATCTTGGTTACTCATACCTATGGTTTCTATTTGGAATGACTATAACTGTCTTGGTGCGTGACCGAAGGGACCGAAGGGAATCCTTTAGGGCATTCTCTGATGAAACGGGTCGATAAAAACGCGAACTTGTATCGCGCCACCGCCCCTCTAAAATTCATCGGAGTCGTTTATCCCCGAATGGGGGTTTATCCCCGAATGGGGGCACCACTTCCTCACACCACACGAGCGGTAAGTATAACCAAACTTACCGCTTTTTTTAGTTTTAGTTACCAACTCCGAACTATTAATTCCCGTTGCTAAGTACGTTTTCGTTCAGACAAAAATTTAAAATTATGGCAAATTAAAGTTAGCCTGAAGGACTGAGTAGCTTCTACATAAATAAAGTTAAGTTTGTAGTTAACCCTTTAGGGTTGAAAAACCCAGAAATAATCATGGCTCTTTACCATTCATACAAACGTAGTTTATTTGATGTTTAATTGAGTGGAGCTACTTAATTGCATCGATTTGTGGAAAAATCCTAATCTTTTGCTCAGAGGCTTTAAAGCTATGGTCATCACAAGCCTTCTAATTATTGACGATAATGAGGATTTTAATACTTTAGTAAAATTTGTTTTAGAGCAAGACACTGATTGGCAAATTTTTACGGCTCTAAATGCCCAACAAGGACTTGAGATCGCTCGATCGCATCAGCCCAGTGTGATTTTGTTAGATGTAATTCTGTCAGGACTTGATGGGTTGGATGTCTACAATTTATTAAAATCTAATCCAGCTACCCAGTCTATTCCAATTATTTTTGTTACTGCTATGCCTGGGACGGCAAAAATAATTAGAGAGAAAATTGCTGAAGATGTGGCAATAATTACTAAGCCATTCAACATTTTGACTTTAAAAAATCAAATCAGCGATCTTTGCGATCGCCAAATTCAAGTCTCTAGGGGCTTATCCGCGCTAAGTCCTACCAAGTCCGATTGATAAATTGTAGTTATTGGTGGGTAAAAAGTAAAGAATCTCATCATTATTGTTTTTTTTGTACTTACTTCGATAAACTGCATTCATGTCTAGTAGGAAGATAAGTTTCCTCCATCTTGAACTATTCTCAAAATCAGATATTATCAGCATTATCTAAAAAAGAGTACCAACGCCTGAGCAAAGTTCTAGAAGCAGTCGAACTTGCTTTGGGTCAAATTCTCGTTAAAGAAAACCAAAAAAGCGAATCATTATATTTTCCAACTCGGGGGGTCGTATCTCTGGTATCGGAGATGCAAGATGGCTCGACCACAGAAGTGGGCTCGATTGGAAGAGAAGGCATGGTAGGTACACTAGAGTTTTTGGGTAATGGCGTACTAAACACCCGTGCTGTGGTATAAGAACGAGGAAGGGCAATAAAAGTCAATGCAGAGGTGCTACGAGCCGAATGCGATCGCAATCAAAAGCTCCAAAAGTTATTGCTGCGCTATGCTCTAAAATTATTCAATCAGGTAAGTCAAACTGCTGCTTGTAACAATCATCATACTGTCAAACAGCGAACCGCTCGCTGGCTGCTGATGCTTGACGATCGCAGTGATGAAGAACTACATATGACCCAGCAATTACTTTCTCAGATGTTGGGAGTACGCCGTACTGGAATTACCGAAGTTGCCTCAGATCTTCAGCGACAAGGAATCATTGACTATCGGCGAGGTAAGATTAGAATTTTAGACCGTCCAGCCCTCGAAACAATTGCCTGCGAATGTTATCAGGTTCTTAAGTACCAGTTTAACGCTTGATAGATAGTAGCGTTGTTCGGTTAGCTAAGGTACACCTTCCTGTTCCCACTGCTTCCTCTGCTTCCTCTACCCTCAATAACAGAAGTTATAATCCAGTCATATGTTCGCTGGCGGACAAACTTTGGCGATGATTACTTGTAGATTTAACAAGATAGCTCAGATTTGAAAATATCGCTAAATTGTCTTTACCTAGTGCCGATAAACCAGCTAATCGTCTATTGGCTGGTTTTCCCCCAGAGGAGTATCAACGTCTTCAACCATATTTAGAACCAGTCAAACTTTCGCAGCACAAAATTCTTTACCATGCTGGAGAAAATTATAACTACGCTTATTTTCCCTGTAACTCGATTATATCCAGCATATCAATAATGAAAAATGGCTCGACGACCGAGATTGGAGTCATTGGCAGTGAGGGCATGGTGGGACTGCCAATTATTTTAGACAGCGAATCGACAAATACTACCGCTATAGTTCAGGTGGGTAATGGTGGCTATAAAATTGCAGCCAGAGTGTTACGGGAAGAATTCAACCGTCAGGGAGTTTTACAACGGCTACTGATGCGCTACGTTCAAGCTCGGATCATTCAACTCGGTCAAACTGCTGCCTGTAATCGCTATCATACCCTCGAGCAGCGATTTGCTCGTTGGTTGCTAATGATACGAGACAATATACAAAGAGACGATTTCCAGCTAACCCAGGAATTTATCTCCCAGATGTTAGGAGTGCGGCGAACGGGAATAAGCGAAGTAGCTAATAGATTCCGAAGAGCGGGGATTATTGAGTACCAAAGGGGTTCGATTCGTATCGTCTCCCCAGACGATCTCAAGAGTCGTAGCTGTGAATGTTACGAATTAGTCGCTCAAGAGTTTACTCGATTACTCGGTTAGACTTTTCTCTAATCTTATCTGTTCCTGGTCGAGGGTTGCACGAGTTGCAGGATCGGACAGAATGATTTACTTTAAGAGTATTTACGTTGAGATCGATAAACCATAAGTTTGACTCTTGACTAGATAATGCTAGCAAATAGCTTTTTTTCCTTGGAACAAGTAATCGATCGCCAACCCTTAATTGTCACGTCTCAAACTCCTCTGACGGAAGTAATTAGCTTGATGCAAGAATGGGGTAATAGCTGTAGCTTTGGAGAAGAAGGAAAGGCAGCAGGAGCGGAAGCGATCGAGACTGACAATAGCTGTGCTTTGGTAGTAGAGAGCGATCGCGCTAATACTATAGCTGAATTAAGAAAACTCGATTTCTCAACCCAACCGCTACGTCTTAGGGGAGTATTTACCGAACGAGATTTAGTCAGGCTAGTGGCTGAGGGAGTAAGTATTAAAAGTGTGACTGTAGGGGAGGTGATGAGCCAAAACATAGTCACCATTACTCTGACTGGAGAGGAAGATACTTTTAGCGCGCTTAATTTATTTAGAAAACACGGTATTCGGCATTTACCCGTCATCGATAATTGCCAGAACCTAGTTGGCTTAATTACCGCCAAAAGTTTGCGTCGAAAACTACAGCCAATCAACCTGATGCAATGGCGCAAAGTCGCTGAGATTATGAAAACGGCGATCGTTTATGCCAGTCCCGATGATTCGGTCAAGCAAGTAGCTAAATTGATGAGCGATCGCCAAATAAGCTGTGTGGCAATTGCCGAGTCGGAGTTAGACTCCCAAGGGAATTCCCTAGTTCGTCCTGTAGGGATCATCACCGAACGAGATATCGTTCAGTTTCAAAACCTCGATTTAGACCTCGAACAACCCGCTCGTAAATTAATGAGTACGCCCTTGTTTCTGGTCAGTCCTGAAGATACTCTGTGGTCGATTTACCAGCAGATGCAGCAGCGTCGGGTACGGCGTTTATTGGTAGTTGGTAAACAGGGAGAACTAGTAGGAATTGTTACCCAAACAAGCTTGTTACGGGTATTCGACCCCGCTGAAATGTATGGATTAATCGAAATTTTGCAAAGAGAGGTCTGTGAGTTAGAGTCGGAAAGGACGCAGTTATTAGAAAGTCGTCAGGCAGAATTGGAAACTCAGGTTAAGGAGCAAACTGCAAATCTCGAAGTTACCAATCAACTACTTCAGTCAGAAATAGATCGCCGACAACAAAGTCAGAAGCGATTTGATAGTATTCTTAATTCCATAGAAGATGTCGTTTATTCTGTCGATCCTAATACCTTTGAGTTGTTTTATCTCAATGCAGCAGCAGAGAAGGTTTACGGTCGTCGGGTAGCCGAATTCTACGAAAACTGCGATCTTTGGCTGGAGATAGTACATCCAGAAGACCGCGATCGCACGGCGGATTTCGGGCAAAATGCGATTGAAACGGGAGTAGGTGAGGCTGAATACCGCATTATCCGTCCCGATGGGGAGATTCGCTGGCTCTACGACCGCGCTCATATAACTTACGACGTAGACGGGATACCAGTCCGTTTTGACGGTAGCGTAACCGATATTACCCAACGCAAACAAGCAGAAATTTCCCTGCAAGAAAGTAGAGAACGTTACGCTTTAGCGCTAGAAGGTTCTAGCAATGGTCTTTGGGACTGGAATGTAGTCACTGACGAAGTATTTTATGCACCTCGGTTCAAAGCAATAATTGGCTATAGCGATGCAGAGATGAGCAATACCTTTGAAGCTTGGTCGAGTAAACTCCACCCCGAAGACGGCGATCGCGTTTTAACAGCGGTACAAAACCATCTCGAAGATCGCGTACCTTTTGATATTGAATATCGTCTCCAGGTAAAAACTGGGGAATATCGCTGGATTCAGGCTCGCGGACAGGCAATTTGGGATCGAGATGGTCGGGCGATTCGCATGGCGGGTTCGATTACCGATATTAGCGATCGCAAAGGTCGAGAAGCAATCTTAAAAGATATTGCTTCGGGAATTTCAGTGGAAGTAGGAGCAAATTTTCTCGTGTCTTTGGTGCAGTATCTCAGCCAAGCCCTAGGTGTGGACTATGCTTATGTGGGTAAATTAATCGAGCCAGCCAGAGAGAAAATAAAAACTCAAGCGGTTTATGGTCGAGGTCAGATCCTCGACAATTTTGAATACGATCTGGCTGGTACTCCCTGTAGTCACGTAGTCGAGCAGCATTTATGTGTCTATCCTCAAGGGGTTAGGCAATTATTTCCCGAATCTTTGCTGTTGTCAGTTATGAAAGCAGAAAGCTTTGCGGGAATGCCAATTGTCGATACAGTGGGCAAGGTTGTAGGTTTGCTGGCGATCGTCGATAGCAAACCGTTCGACGATCTGGCTTTAATTGAAGAGGTATTGAAAATCTTTGTCACTCGCATTAAGACTGAATTAGAACGCCAGCAAGCAGAAGTAAATCTCCACCGCAGCAATCGAATTCTTCAGGCAATTAGTTCGATTCAGACCCAATTTCTGACCGACACCGAACCTAATATTTTGTTTGATGGTATCTTAGGTAATCTTCTGGAACTTACCGAGAGCGAGTATGGTTTTATTGGGGAAATCTTAATTGCCGACGATGGCAATCCCATAATGGAAGAAAGCTATATGAAGTTTCGTGGCAGATCCTATCTTAAAACCAACGCCATCACTAATATTGCCTGGAACGAAGAAACTAGGAAATTTTATGCCGAAAATGCACCTAAAGGTATGGAGTTTCATAACCTGGAAACTCTGTTTGGTGCAGTTATAGTGACTGGCGACCCCGTAATTGCCAACAGTCCTAGCACCGACCCTAGACGGGGTAGTTTACCCGACGGACATCCCCCCCTAAATGCTTTTTTAGGCGTACCTTTTTATAAAAATAATAAAATGACGGGAATGGTGGGAGTTGCCAATCGAGAAGATGGTTACGATGAAACCATAATTCATTATCTGCGTCCCTTTTTGGATACTTGCAGTCGGATTATCGAAGCCTATCAAAACGAACGCCAAAAACAACAAGTCGAAGCCAAAAACCGCGAACAGGCAGCTTTACTCGATGTGGCAACGGATGCGATTATGGTGCGGGGATTAGATGCCCAAATCTTGTTTTGGAATCGGGGGGCAGAAAAGATCTATGGTTGGACAGAACAAGAAGCCTTGGGTCGAGATGCTAACAAACTACTCTATTCCCAATCCTTGACTATGCTTGCCGAGATAATGCGATCGCTTTATAAACACGGTCACTGGCAAGGAGAACTCCAACAGGTAACTAAGACTGGTCAAAAGATTATTGTCGAAAGTCGCTGGACGCTTGTTACCAATGAAGCCAAAGATTCTCAGTCTATCTTAGTAGTCAACACCGACATCACCGAGCAAAAACAGCTACAGGCTCAGTTTCTCCGCACTCAACGTTTAGAAAGCTTAGGAACTTTAGCTGGTGGTATTGCCCACGACCTCAATAATATTCTCGCCCCTATTTTGGGCTTTGCTCGCTTACTCCCCCGCAAGCTACCCGATGTGGACGAGCAAACCAAAGGCTTTTTCCAAATCATCGAAAACAACGCTCAACGGGGAACGGCTTTGGTAAAGCAAATCCTCACTTTCTCCCGTGGTTTGGAAGGAGATAAAGGTGTCGTTCAAATTCGTCACCTAATCTCCGAAATTAGCCAGATAATTCTCGAAACTTTCCCCAAATCAATTGAATTAGAAACCAGCGTCCCCAAAAACCTCTGGACGGTTAACGGCGATATCAATCAATTACATCAAATACTGATGAACTTGGCGGTGAATGCGCGGGATGCCATGCCCGATCGGGGAAAACTGATAATTAAAGCCGAAAATATTACCCTCGATCGCGAATATACACGATTGCATCTAGATGCCAGAGAAGGTGCTTATGTTTTAATTACCGTTACCGATAACGGCGTGGGTATCGCCCCAGAAATAATCGATCGCATTTTTGAGCCGTTTTTTACTACCAAAGAAATTGGTCGGGGTACTGGTTTGGGTTTGTCTACCGTAATTGGCATCGTTAAAAGTCACGATGGTTTTGTCGATGTTATTAGTAACACTACAGGCAGACAACGGGGAACTCAGGTCAAAGTATTCCTTCCCGCCCTCCAGACAACCGCCTTACCCGCAGCCGAACCAGAAATATTACCCCAAGGTAAAGGAGAATTAATTCTGGTGGTCGATGACGAACCAGCAATTTTGGCAGTAACCAAAGCCACATTAGAAACCTATAACTACAAAGTGCTAACAGCCAACAACGGCATCGAGGCGATCGCCGTTTACGTTCAAAATATCCAGGCGATCGAGCTGGTAATTATGGACATAATGATGCCCTCCATGGATGGCAAAACCGCAATTCGTACCCTAAAACAGATCGACCCCGAAGTAAAAATTATTGCCGTTAGCGGACTAATCTCTGGTCGAGAAATTACTACCGAGGTAGATGGCGATATTACAGCTTTTTTAGCTAAACCATATAATAATGACGACCTGTTAAAAACTATTCAGGAGATTATTTAGTTAGTTGTTAGTTGTTAGTTGTTAGTTGTTAGTTGTTAGTTGTAGGGGGCGAAGGACCTCATCATCCGTACAGTTCGGGGTTGTTAATTTTTACTTCTCCCCAAGTCCCCAAGTCCCCATCTACCTCTGCTTCCCCTCTGTACCTGCTGGCAAATAGCCTCTAGGCGATCGCAGACAAATGCCATCGCTCTATGTGGGACTGTAGTTGAGGAAAAAATTGTTGAAAGTCTTGTTGTAGCTGAGAGTAGTGCAGGACGAGTTGCTCGATAGCTGGAGTTAGATCGTATTGTCGATTAGTACGTCGATTGAGTTTCCAAGATATTCTCGCCAAAGTATTTTCAATACCAGTCAGACTAACATAAGAGCCAAGCCAGTCTTCGGCTACCAAACGGCGAATTACCCCTTGGGTATAGATGGGAAGAGTGGTTAAATAATCTGACCAAGAAGTATAGATAGAAACTGTAAAGGTAGTCAAAGGTATATCTGAATAATCTTGCCAATTGTTCGCCAGAATATAATCGTAAAAAACATCAACCAGAATACCTGCAAAGCGACGGTATCTAGGATCGAGCCTCTGCTTGCTGCGTTTGACCAGAGGATGGCGATCGGTAAATATATCGATCGCCTGATGACAGCTAATACCCCGTTGCATTTTTAAATTTAGAGCTTCTCTTTGTTTCCCTTTGACCAAATCTCCTAACAAATTACCCAGACAAACTTCGGGGTCGGATTCAGCTAAGAAAAGATGGGCTAACCAATTCATAAACAATCGGGATCGGGAAAAAAGTCTGTTTAACAAGACTAGTATAAACAACTTTTATACCAATACAAACTATCAACTTAATGAAATTGTTCTCATTAAAGTTTCACCAACAGTTCATTGGAAACCGTGAATCTATTAAATAAGCTTTTAACCAGCGGGAAAAAAATTCGTATTTGAGGTTAATAAAAATCATGCGCGTCTGTGTAATTGGTACGGGATATGTTGGTCTGGTAACTGGAGTTTGTCTGGCTAAGATCGGTCACGATGTTATTTGTGTAGATAACAATGAATCAAAAGTAGCTCTAATGCAGTCGGGACAATCGCCCATCTACGAACCAGGATTAACAGAACTGATGCAGTCGGCGATGTCTGCAAAGAAACTCAAATTTACTACAGATTTGGCTGCTGGTGTGGCTCACGGTGAAATATTATTTATTGCAGTAGGAACTCCCGCTTTACCTACGGGAGAAAGCGACACTCGCTATGTTGAGGCGGTAGCCAGAGGTATCGGTACTCATCTCAATGGCGGTTATAAGGTCATTGTCAATAAGTCTACAGTTCCCATTGGTTCGGGGGATTGGGTACGTAGAATTGTCTTGGACGGTGTTGCCGAAAGAAAAGCCGAGATTGCTGGTTTTGATGTGGTGAGTAACCCCGAATTTCTCAGGGAAGGTTCGGCAGTATACGATACTTTCAATCCCGATCGCATCGTCCTCGGTAGCAATAGTTATAAAGCGATCGCCATGATGCAGGAACTATATCAACCTCTGGTGACTAGAGAGTTTGGCGAAGATAAGTCTTTACCTCCCGTACCAGTAGTAGTGACGGATTTGAGTTCGGCAGAAACAATCAAATACGCGGCCAATTCTTTCCTCGCCACCAAAATTAGCTTTATTAACGAAGTGGCAAATATTTGCGATCGCGTCGGTGCAGACGTGACTCAGGTAGCTGCGGGTATTGGCTTAGATTCTCGGATTGGTAATCGATTTTTACAGGCTGGTATTGGCTGGGGTGGTTCTTGTTTTCCTAAAGATGTCTCCGCTTTAATTCACACAGCCGATGACTATGGTTATAATGCGGAGTTACTTAAATCTGCGGTACGAGTCAATCAAAAACAGAGATATCTGGCGATCGAGAAACTACAACAAACACTTAAAATCCTCAAGGGGAAAACTATTGGTTTACTCGGACTAACCTTTAAACCCGACACTGACGATCTTAGAGACGCACCCGCATTAGATTTAATCAAAGAACTAATTCGTCTGGGTGCCAGAGTCAAAGCCTACGATCCAATAATTACCAATCAAAATCTCGAAATCATGCTGGCAACTAGTCCCGAAGAACTGGCAGATGGTTGCGATGCCCTAGTCTTAGTTACCGACTGGCAAGAATTTTTAGAACTAGATTATGCCCAATTAGCGCGAGTGATGAAAAATCCCGTAATTATTGACGGACGCAACTGTCTGGAACCTCAAAGTCTAGAAACGGCGGGCTTTACCTATATCGGCATCGGCAGATCTGGTCAAATTCTGCGATCTAAAGCGATCGCTGTATAAACTTGAAAATTTTCTTAAAATCTTCAAGCAGTGCGTACTCCACCATTAAAATAACTTACGGTCGGGTTTTTGTTTGAGAGTTTGACAATATTTCCAAGTGTGAGATTCTTCTCATCAAAGTTTCACACCCAGTTCATTGACAATTGCGAAGCTAACAATAGACATCTTTCTCATGTCTCGCCAAGTCGAGTGTGAAGTTTGCAGAGATTGAGGTGGTGATGTAGTAAAGATTAAATTCATTACTCCCAACACCTCACTACTTTCTACAAACAAGTTTAATCAACAAAACATCCACCAGAGCGTTACTATCATGGCTCGAATACATCCCTCATCCATTACCACAGGCGAATACCGAAGAATCATGGTGTACTCCCACGACGCTTTTGGTTTGGGTAACATTCGCCGAATGTTGGCAATTTGCAAATATTTGCTCAAATATATTCCTAATCTCTCGATTTTGCTAGTATCTGGTTCGCCAATGCTGCAAAGCTTTCGTTTGCCCCCAGGATTGGACTATATCAAGCTTCCTTGTTTAAATCGCGGTCAATCGGGAAAGATGGCGGTTAAATATCTCAACGCCGACTTGGAATCGATTTTAAAATTGCGTTCGGAATTAATCTTGGCAGCAGCGAAAAACTATCAACCAGATTTAGTTTTAGTCGATAAAAAACCATCGGGAATTCAAGGGGAATTGAGTCCTACAATCAAATATTTAAAAAGCAATTTGCCAGCCACAAAATTTGTCTTATTGCTGCGAGATATTTTGGATACCCCTACCAAAACCATTCAAGAATGGAAACGAGAAAACTATTATCGCCAGGTAGAGTTAATTTACGATCGCCTGTTAGTAGTGGGAATGCCCGAAGTCTTCGATTTAGTTAAGAATTATCAGTTTAACGAGGCGATCGCTGCTAAAGTCCGTTATTGTGGTTATCTTCGCAAAGAATCGGGATTAAAAAATCGTCGTACCATTCGCCAAGAGTTAAATATTAAACCTAATGAGAAGTTAGTTTTAGTTACCCCTGGTGGGGGAGAAGATGGTTATTATTTAATTAATAATTATCTCCAGGGTTTAGCACAACATCAGCAACGTTTCGAGCAAGAAAAAGTTCGCACTCTGATCTTTTGTGGGGCGGAAATGCCTCTAGAACATCAACAACAAATCTATCAACAAGCAGCAAAATATTCTGGGGTTACGGTACTAGAATTTACTAATGATTTGATGAGCTACGTTAATACCGCAGATGCAGTCATATCGATGGGTGGCTACAACACTATTACCGAAGTTTTACAAAAAGGCAAAAAAGCGATCGTCGTACCTCGAATTAAACCAGGAAGAGAACAGTTGATCCGCGCTCGAAGTATGGCGAAGGCAGGATTAATTAAAATGATTCACCCCGAACAACTCGAACCTAACTTATTAGTTGAAACTATATTTGCTAGTTTAGCCCGACAACATCCTTATAAAACGATCGAAGGTTTAGATTTTTCTGGACTACCGAGAGTTACCGATTATTTAGCAATGCTGCTATTTAACTCCTTTAACGTTCAAACCACTGCTACTACTGTTCTGGAATCTGCCTAGATTTAGACAGAAAAGCGATCGCAAGCTTACCACTAACCATTAACTACTAATTATTAACAACTATGAAAAAAGTAATGTTTTATTGCCAACATATTCTTGGCATGGGTCATCTGATTCGCAGCGTCGAAATTGTTAAAGGATTGATTCCTAATTTTCAAATCTGTTTTATTAATGGTGGACAGGTTATCGAAGAATTTCAATTTCCTCCAGAGATTGAGGTTGTTAATATTCCTGCGGTCAAAACCGATACTGAGTTTAATGAATTACGACCAGTAAACGATAGTTTGACTATGGAAGAAGTAGAAACTATTCGCAGGAATATACTTCTCGATGTTTGCGATCGCTTTCAACCAGATATTCTGATTATTGAGTTATATCCCTTTGGTAGAAGACGCTTTTCTTTTGAATTGATTCCTTTAGTTGAGAAGGCAAAATCAATGGGAACTAAAATTGTTTCTAGCGTCAGAGATATTGTCGTTACCAAACAAAACCAACAGCGTCACGAAGAAAAAGTTTGTCGTTTAATTAATAAGTATTTCGATATGCTATTGATTCACGGCGATCCTAACTTTGTTAAACTCAATCTTAGCTTTTCTCGCGTTGACGATCTCAATTGCCCCGTACACTATACAGGCTATGTGGTGCAACCAGTCCCCAAACCAAAAAGAACCATCGATAAACCTTTAATTCTAGTTAGTGTTGGTGGCGGAAGATTTGGACACGATTTATTAGAATGCGTCGTTGATACCGCACCAATTTTAGAAGCGAAAATTTCCTACCAGATTCAAATGTTTACTGGCCCATTCTGTCCCGAATCAGTATTGCAGAAATTGCAGGCAAAAGCCCAGGGTCAAGATAACATTACGGTAAGCCGTTATACTTCCAATCTCTTAGATTATATGCAGCAAGCAGACTTATCAATTGGGATGTCTGGCTACAACACTACGATGAATATCTTGAGTACTGGTGTCAAGGCGATGATGATGGCATTCCAAGGCAATAATGACAAAGAACAAGAAACTCGTGTCAAGAAATTGGATAAATTAGGTCGCGTCAAAATGATTTATCCTCAAGACCTAAACCCAGAACAATTTGCTCAAAATATTGTTGATTATCTCAAACAAAACCACACCCAATTACCTCTAAATCTCGATGGAGTTAATAACACTGCAAAATACGTCCAACAGCTAGTGGTAAAGCAAGAGACGAGTCCTAAAAAGCAACTTGCTGCTATATATTGATCTCCTAGCATTTCTCAAAAATATATTGGTAAATTTTCATCGCGATCGCCATTTTCATAGCGATCGCTCTTGTCATGGTAATTTTTAGTAGAGTAATTGCAAAAGTAATCTGAAATATTAAAAGCTATTGGTTTTTTGTCAGTTGTCAGTTGTACCTCCCCATCTTCCCCATCTCCCTCATCTTTCTTATTCCTCATTCCTCTCAATGAAATTCTTCTCATAAAAGCTTCACGAACGATTCATTGATGATTGAGAAACTAAAAATAACGGCAAATACCCTTTAGCAACAATCACCATCTAACCGTCATGAAAAACAACGCAACCATCTGTATTACTGCTCAAGAATTTCCACCTGATGTCGGTGGTGTAGGCGTGTCGGCAAAAAGAATTTCTTTATTGCTTCAAGAACTAGGATACGAAGTTCATGTTGCTATTTTTCGTTCCGTGTTCCGTAAAGAAGAAGCCTTGGCAAAAGCAGGAAAATTCAGGCGATCGCAATGTAAAACCGAGGAACAAGACGGAATCAAAGTCCATCGTATCTATCCTGCTGTTCGTTCTAAAATTTCTCGCAGACAAGAGTATTTAATGGATGTTTACGGACAACTAAATCTTCTCCATCAGCAATATAAATTCGATGTAGTCCACGCTTTTTTTATTAATGAAACTGGTTTTCTAACCACCATGTTGGCTAAAGAAAACGGTATTGCTGTTATTAATAGTATTCGCGGTGCGGATCTTCACAAACATATTTTTGATTGCCGACAGCAGAAACAGATAGATTGGACTCTAGCTAATTCTGACTGGACTACTTTTGTCAGCCAAGACCTGATGAAACGGGCGCGTTTATTTACTCCCGAAATTATTAATAAATCTACAGCATTTTTAAATTCTATCGCCCCCGTCGATTTTGATAATTTAGAAAAGCCCTTATTAGCTGATAAATTAAAAGGTATAGTTATTGGTTCTGTCGGTAACTTCCGCGACAAGAAAGGGATCGAATATCTCTTGGATGCTTGTCAAAATTTGAAAACAGAATTTACCCTATTATTTGTTGGTGATTTTGTTTCTAAAGAAGAAAAATATTGGCTGCAAGAATTAGCTAAAAGTGGTCTAGAAGACAAGATTATCATTACAGGAAAAATTAGCCGTGACGAAGCCTTAGCATACTTACCCTACATGGATATTTTTGCTATTCCTTCCCTCAACGATGGCTGTCCCAATGCCTTATTAGAAGCGATGTTAGCCGAAAAAGCTGTAGTGGGAACTAACGTCGATGCGATCGGCGAAATTCTTGAAGATGGTATCAATGGTTTGCTCGTAAATCCCTATTCAAGTGAAGAATTAGCGATCGCCATTTCTAAATTAATCGCTCGCCCCTTACTAAGAGAAACATACGGCAAGTTAGCCAAACAAAAGATTTTACAGGACTTGAATCCTGCTGTAGAACAAGCTAACTGGGCTAAAGTTTACGAGCGCGTATTAGCCAAAAGTACTCTACCCCAAATGCCCGTATTAACGGTGTAGAGACACGATATATCGCGTCTCTACATTGGTCGTCGGTTACAAACAACAAACAAGTATTGTGGAGAAGATAAGCAAATGAATCAGCCTCAAGTTACTTTAGTGGTAGTTCCTAGAGAACGTTTTAGCTACACTCGCGAATCTCTGGAAAGCATCTATCGAGATACTACTTATCCCTTCGATTTAGTTTATGTTGACGGCAACTCCCCCAAACATATTCGAGAATATCTAGAAGAACAATCAGTAGATAAGAAATTTAAGCTAATTAGAACTGAAAACTATCTGTCTCCCAACCAAGCGAGAAATATCGGCTTAAAATATGTCAAAACCAAATATCTAGTCTTTGTCGATAACGATATTCACGTTGCACCAGGCTGGTTAGAAAAACTGGTTCAATGTGCCGAAGAAACTGAATCGGCAGTGGTTTGTCCCTTAGTATGTATTGGTAAAGATTTACACTCCAAAATTCACCTTGCTGGTGGAGAAGCACGAATCATTCTCGAAATTCAGAACGAGCAAGCAAGACGCAAAGTCCACGAAAAACACTACTTTGTCAATCGTCCCGTTGCCGAGGTGCGAGACCAGCTAAAACGCAGAGAGTGTGAATTTGCAGAGTTTCACTGTATGTTAGTCCGTACCGATGTGTTTGAAACTATCGGTTTATTAGATGAAAAGCTACTCAGCACTAGAGAACATATCGACTTTTCGATGACAGTAACCAATGCGGGAGAAAAAATCTACTGCGAACCAGATTCTGTCGTTACCTATGTACCCGATAGTGGGTTTGAATTGTCAGATATGACTTACTTTATGCTGCGCTGGAGTGATGAGTGGGAAATAGCCAGTCTCAAACGCTTTCGCAAGAAATGGGATGTGACTAAAAAAGACAAATACTTCAAAAAACGCTACAAACGATTGGGATATCGCCGTCATCAGGCTTTGCTGCGCCCCTTAGCGAAACGGCTGGCTTTTGGTAGTCATCAACCCTGGTTAGAAAAAGTACTAATAGCAGGCGAAAGAAAGCTAAATAATTATATTAGCGATCGCCATAAAGCCGAAAAGTTAACAGTAAATAATTAGAGATGAAAAAGAAACGTCCCAAAAATATCAAACAGGGAATATCAGGGCTAAGTCGGATTTTTAACCACTTTTTGCCCCAAATACGCCCCCAAAGCCGTTTAATTACCGTTTCCTTTTTGGCTTTAATTGCGGAAACCGTCTTTCGTCTCCTCGAACCCTGGCCTCTGAAGTTTATTTTTGACGAGATCATCTATAAGGGGTTTGAGGTAGAAAGTCTGAAAGTTCCTTTTTTAGATAACCTCGGCAGTTTGGGTTTACTTTCAATCTTGACTTTTGGTTTAGTGGCGATCGCGATGCTGCGGGGAACAATGGCATATATCAGTACTGCGGGAATGGCAGTTGCTGCTACCAGAATTATGAGCGAGATTCGTGCCAATTTGTATTCTCATCTGCAAAGTCTATCTCTTTCCTTTCACCATCAAGCCAAGACAGGAGATTTAATCACCCGCGTTACCTACGACATTGAAAGACTAAGAGAAGTTACGGTGGTATCTGCTTTACCATTGCTGACCAACAGCCTCACCATGATCGGAATGTTAGCGGTGATGATGTGGTTAAATATACAGCTAGCTTTAATTGCGATCGCAGTTTTCCCCGTCTTCTTAATCACCACTGCGGTGATGAGCAAAAAAATTCACAAAGTAGCCAAAAAGCAACGCAAACGTGAAGGCGTAATGGCGGCCAACGCAGCGGAAGCGATCGGCGCAATCAAAGTAGTCAAAGCTTTATCTCTACAATCTCGCTTGGCAAAGACTTTTGCCAAACAAAATCAAAAAAGCCTCAAAGAAAGTGCCGAAACTCAAAAACTACGGGCAAAACAGGAAAGAACTGTAGAGGTGTTAGTGGCGATCGCTACTTCCTTAGTTCTGTGGCGGGGGGTACAGTTAGTGATTGCAGGTGCAGTTACCCCTGGAGACTTGCTGGTCTTTATTACCTATCTCAAGGTAGCATTTAAACCGATGCGTCAGTTAGCAAAATATACAGGACAAATTGCTAAGGCGATCGCTTCGGGAGAAAGAATTGTCGATCTTTTAGAAATCGTCCCCGAAGTAAGAGACATGAGGGGTTCTTATCCCGCACCTGCTTTTAGAGGCATAGTTGAGTTTCGCAACGTCAGTTTTACCTACGAAAAAGGTCAAAAAAATATTATCAATAACGTTTCTCTCAGGGCTTTTCCAGGGCAAAAAGTCGCTCTCGTCGGGGCTTCTGGGGGCGGAAAATCGACTCTAGTTAGTTTGTTGCTGCGTCTTTACGATCCAGCTGAAGGACAAATCTTAATTGATGGTTGCGATATTAGAGAATTTACCCTCGATTCTTTGAGAAGACGAGTCAGCATTGTTTTACAAGATAGTCTTCTGTTTGCCACTACCATCAGAGAAAACATTGCCTATGGCAGTGGTGCCAGTGTAACTGATGCGGAAATCGAAGCTGCTGCCCGTTTAGCCAATGCCCATGATTTTATTATGGACTTACCCGACGGCTACGATACTGTAGTCGGAGAACGAGGCGCGACTCTCTCTGGGGGACAAAGACAGCGGATTGCGATCGCCCGTGCGGCGATTCGCCAAGCCCCAATTGTTATTCTCGATGAACCCACCGTTGGTCTAGATAATCAAAGCGAACGTCTCGTTACCGAAGCTTTGGATAAATTAACCCAGATATCTACTACTTTTCTAATTACTCACGATCTTAGAACCGCTAAAAACGCCGACCAAATCTTTTATCTAGAGGACGGCAAAATTTTAGAAAGGGGCAAACACCAGCAACTGATCAGACGGGGCCAACACTACGCTACTCTCTACCGCTTACAGGAAACAGTTCATCATTAGTAAGAAGTTCGGAGTTAGTAGTTAGTAGTTAGTAGTTAGTGGTTAGTGGTTAGTAGTTAGTCTTTGCTTCTTCCCACCCCCGACCGCCTTCCCCCTCTTCCTTGCTCCTCGTTCCTTGCTCCTCATTCCTCATTCCTCCTTCCTCAATTAGCAGACTGAGAAATATAGTCATGAATAATCTTTCTTTAGTTTCAACCTCCAATACTTCCAATGCTTCCGTTATTAGTTCTACTCCTCCAACTACTAAGGTGATTCTAGTTCGTCACGGACGTACCAATTACAACGAACAAGGTCGATATCAAGGCAGTAGCGACGAGTCGGTATTAACCGAAAAAGGATACCAAGATGCCTATAAAACAGGATTAGCTTTAGAACAGTTTGATTTTGATGCCATCTATACCAGTCCTCTAACCAGAGTACAGCAAACCGCTCAGGCGATCGCTGCTGCTTTTCGTGCGATCGATAAAAGTCTACCTCCGATATTAATCGAACCTCTACTAACGGAAATTTGTATGTCTAATTGGGAGGGACTATATTACCAAGAGGTAAAAGAAAAATTTCCTCAAGCTTATCACTGTTGGCAAGAGACACCCCATTTATTCAGCCACGATCGCACTGTTTACCCTGTTTTAGAACTATTTCAACAGGCACGTAATTTTTGGCACTCAATTTTAGACAAGCATCGCGGTCAAACAATTTTAATCACCGCCCATGGTGGTACGAACAGGGCTTTGATCGCTACGGCGATCGGATTAGATCCAAAGTACTACCATAGTTTACAACAGACTAACTCTGGTATAAGCTGTTTAGAGTTTCCCGATCGTAGTGATGTTGGTAGACTTAACTATCTCAATGTCACCAATCATTTAGGCGAAAAGTTACCCAAGCTTAAAGCGGGTAAAACAGGCTGGAGGTGGTTATTATTGTCCGAGAGAGTAGAGCGAGAAGCTTTGGATTTATCCTTTTTGCCACAAATAGCCAATCAAAATTTAGTTGACTTAATCTTGACAGATCATACCGAAAATTCAGCCAATTTAGCCGATAACTTACTCGAAGAACAGCAAAAAATTATTCATTTGTCGATCGCTCAAGATCGTTTTCTGAGTAGTTGGCAAAAAACCATTCTTGCCCGTCAAAAATCCGCCGACAAATCCGATCGCACTAGTTTGTTTACTGGTCTAATTATTGCTAGCGATCGCCTACTGTCTCAACTAATCCAGCAAACTCTCAATGCCAAGATTGCTTTAGACATCAACAATCATCTCGCTGTGGTTCATTATCCCCAAACCAATTGTCAGTCGATTTTACAAGGAATATTGCCTATTAATCGTAATTTGTCGCTCTATTCGAGAAGATAAACTAGAAAAATTTCAATTATCGGAGTTTTTCTGGTCGGGATGTAACTTAGTTAATGAATAAATTATTAAATAAATTTGTCAAAATTTTAATTGTACCTCTAGCTTTTATTTTCAACTCTTCTGCTAGTTTTGCTGATAACTTAGAAACATTCACTCCAGTATCTCAGCTAAAAAAAATCCAAGCTGATGACTGGCGGTACCAAAATCTACAGTATTTAGCCCAGCGTTATGACTGCGCCACCACCTTTCAAAGCGATCGCAGCGATCTAACCGACACCGAGACTGAAGATCGTCCTGTTACTCGTTATGAATTTGCTGTTGGTCTAAATAGTTGTTTTCAGCAGTTAGAAGCCAGCAACAACTTTTCAGATCGTCAGATCTGGAACGACTTAAGACAAGCTTTTGCTTCAGAGTTAGCTCGCCTAAACAACCGAGTAGATAATCTTGAAGCCAATCTAACTCAGCTAGAATCTCAGCAGTTTTCCACGACAACTAAGCTGGAGGGTCAGGTTTTATATTTTATCGCTGATAGTTTTGGAGGAGAAGACGAGAGCGAAACTTTTACTGGCTATCGTATTAGGTTAGATTTCAATACCAGTTTTACTGGGCAAGATTCATTAAAAGTTCGCCTAGAAAGTCGAGAGATTGGTCGCTTAGATGATGTATTAGATACATCTTTGAGTCGTTTGAGCGTTGATGGTATTAGCGAAGATGGAGTAGAAATCGGCGAACTATCTTACACTTTTACTCCTGGTGAAAACACGATAATTACCCTTGGTACGTCGGGAGTAGGACTCAACGATGTCGGAGAAGTACTAAATCCCTTTTCTAGTAGTAGTAGTGGTGCAATCTCCCGTTTTGGTCGTCGCAATCCCGCCACTTTGCGCGGATCTGGTAGTGCGGGAATTGGGATTAAACAAAAATTTAGCGATCGCCTTTCTGCTAGTGCGGGTTATACGATCGATAGCGAAAATGTAGCCAGTCCCGAAGCTGATGGAGGAATATTTAATAGTTCCGCTGACGCGATCGCCCAGATCTTAATCGAACCACAGGATGAATTAGCCCTAGCTTTGACCTACACTCACAAATATCAACAAACCGATAATGTCAATTTGATGGGTTCTACAGGACTAGAAGCAGCCAATCAACCTTTTGATGATGATGCTACTACTAGCAATAATCTTGGCATCCAGCTTAACTGGGAAATTACTTCTAATTTCGAGATTGGTGGCTGGTTTGGCTATACTAACGCTCAACAACAAGATGGTGACGAGAGTGCGACCATCCTCAACGGCGCGCTAACCTTTGCTTTCCCTGACTTGTTCTTAGAGAATAACGAAGGGGGAGTTATTATTGGCGTTCCGCCTACAATTAGCGCCCATGACGATGATGATTTGGTAGCAGACGAAACCCCCCTACACATCGAAACACTATACCGCATCGAAATTAATGACAATATCGAGATTACTCCAGGAGTATTTACGGTAATTAATCCCGATACTGATGATGGCGATGCTATTTGGGTAGGAACAGTCAGAACCAAATTTAGTTTTTAGCAGTCTATAGCAGTCCTAAATCGCTGGCAAATATTACCAATGACCAATCGCACTTATACCAGTTCTCAAAAGTCATTGGAGACTTAGTTTTAATTCAAAATTCAAAATTCAAAATTCAAAAACTAAACATAGTAGGGATTTGAAGAATTTTAATTAATAAAAAATAATTTGCTATCTTTCTAGCTAGTT
>JASJEI010000073.1 GCA_030064795.1 Pleurocapsa sp. MO_226.B13
ACCAGGGCAAACGCACCTTATTTTTACAATGCTTACGGGATAAAGGTTTGAGCCATTATTTACTTTTGTAACTAAAATTTGAAAGTCTTGCTACGTAAGGTTTACAGAATTTAGATGCGTTTGCCCTGGGCTCAGACTCCAAACCAACCACCTTCACAAGTTTCTCAAGGTTTTTGCCTAACTTAAAGATGGAGTTGTCTAACTGATTGCACCAGTAGTTTAATCGCGACTGGGAGAGATCGAAAATACAGCGAACAAAGTGCTGGCTTTGATTGATTCTGGGTCGCAAAAAGTTGCTAGTAGATTTCAAGAGGTAAATAATTATGGCATCTACAGATCGAGTTAGCCTGAAACGAGTGGCGATTTTAATCGAAAATCAATTCGATGATTTTTTGTTTCAAGTCCCCTACCAAGCACTTCAGCAAGCAAAAGCCAAAGTTAGCATCATTGGTTCTCGCATGAACGAAGAATATCATGGTAAGTGGGGAAAAGTCGCTTGTAAACCCGACGATACTGCTACTGAAGTTCGAGCCGATGACTTTGATGCCTTCGTAATTCCTGTGGGAAATATTCGCGCTAATCCTTTCGTTGTCAGTTTGATTAAAGATGCAATGGACAGAGATAAGGCGATCGCTGCTATTGGTTATGGCATCCAAATTCTCATTGAAACAGATCGATTAGAAGGCAAGAGAGTTACTGGTTTGGAGTCGCTGCGTAAGGATATTGAAAATGCCAAAGCTGATTATATCGGCGGGCCAGTAGTAGTAGATGGCAATCTGATTACAGCCAGGCGACCTAGCGATGTGGCGATTATGGCGAATAGTCTGATTAGATATCTCAAGCTAGAACTTCCCGCTGAAACCCCTAGCGACCATGGCGAGCGTACTTTTGATTGGTGGAAATTGGCCGCAGCCTGGGGTGGTTCTACTAGAAAAGAAATTGTTAATGCTTTGAATACAGCGATTGTTGGCGAACGCTATACTCTAGAAGCTTTCAAACAGTATAGTTATCGAACCAGAGATAAAGAACTGCAAAACTTCCTCAAAGAAGCGATCGCGACTAAACAAGATCACGTTAAGTTACTCGAAACTCGTCTCGATCGAGCCTTTAACGAACGAGTCACTTGGCAAGCGGTAGGTAGCGAAGCCTATGCAGCCTTACATAGTTGGTTGCAGTCGAGTGACGAACTGTCAATTCTGCGTCGGGCTTTGGGCGATATTCAAACAGGAGTAATTGATACTTACCATCTGTGTCAGCAACTGACCGATCCGATTACAGTCGCTATTTTTGATGAAATGAAACGGGATTTGTGTCAATACGAACAGAGAGTAGCCGATCTTTATCGCTCTCGTTCGGGAAACCAAATACAGCCTCCTATGCCCACTACTATCGCTGCTGTCAATTAACGAATCAAAATTATTCTTAGTACAGACGTAGCATGGGATGCGGTTGCGAAGCCCGCGCATGACTCCCAAGGTCGCAGTCCTTTCGCGAAGCGCGTCCGAAGGACGTAGGACGAGAGCGAGTCCTTTAGGGCTAAATCTCTACGCGACTTTTGACTTAAAAGCTCAGTAATTGGAGGTTAGAACAATGTTAAACAATAAAATGAACAAATCACTGCATCGATCGGATTCGGTTTCGAGTCGATCTGCTGTTCCCGATCTTTGGCAAATTCCTCTTCCAGTGCCAAAAACCAATCCCGTACCCAAGACTTGGCATTTATCGACAGAAACTCATCCTTTAATTAGCGCAGCAGGAAGTCCAGAAGCCCCCAGGCTAGCTAGTCATCGCTCGACAAGCGAAGAAATTTTACTAGAGGACGAACTCAAGCTAAAAAATAGTACCGCTAGCCAAATCAAACAACAGTTAGCAAAAGCTTTGACCCTACTCTATTGGCTCAAAACCAGAGCTACATTCAGTAAACTTTAAGAAGTTAAGAGCGTGCCTTCAAATACAAGCCTTGCTAAGTCTTCATTGGAGTCAAATTCGTTCAATTGTTTTCCCAGAGTCCAGTGACTATAAATAGATGCACCAAAAGAAACTCTGTTGCCACCCCGTGCTGATTTATCTTGTTGCGAGACGACTTCTAGGTAGCTGAGATCTTCAAGTTTATAAGAGGGTCTAGCTAAAGATGCTGTTGAAGATTTAGTGCGCGTAGTTTCGAGGAGGGGCTGTGTCGCGAGGTTTCCTCGCGTCCTTGTACGCCCCGTATCTCCTCGAAACGCTGACCGCGCAGTGATTTCAACACCAACAGATTCGCGCTCTCGATCTAGTCTGTCTGCTTGAAGTCGATCGAAAGTAGTCCGTTGTGAGTTATTTTTGACCAATCGATTATAGGTTCGATAGGGAATATAGTGTAGTGGGTTGTATCCAGCGAAGCGCAGAATTAAGACACAAGCCCAGGAATATTTACCATCCAGAATTGCCGTCACAATTTGCTCGAATTTGCCAGATTCCATTATTTTATCGAGTTTGCTTTCAGGTTGTACTGGATGCTGAATCAGATTATTTTTAGTGTTCATTGACTTAAATAAGCGATTAACTTTAATAATTAGAGTTACATTTCAATCCCATCGTGTTGTAATTTTTTAATCGGTTCTAGCCAAACATCAAGAATGCGCCGACGACGAATCACAATATCGGCCGTCGCTGTTTGACCAGCTTTAAATTTAATTTGCTTGTGATTATCGGTAATGTAATTTCGTTGTAGTTCTATCTCTACCTGATAAGCTTCTTGTTGTTGGGAGTCAAGTTGAGCATCGGCGGAAAGGTGGCTGACTTTACCTGGGATCAAACCATAATACTGATAGGGATAAGCATCAAATTTGACCTGCACTGGCATTCCTTCCTCAATAAATCCTGCTTCTTGGTTGGGTAAAAATGCAGTCAGCACCAGCGGAATGCCTTCAGGAGCTATTTCCATTACTGTTTCACCAGTTTGAATAACTTGACCAGAATTGTCGATGTTTAAAGACGAAACAATGCCATTTACAGGAGCTTTGAGTACTTTTTGTTTGAGCTTTGCTTTGGCAGTTGATAATGAATTTTGAGTATCGACAATTTTGCTTTTGATTTGAGCTTGCTCAAATTCTAGTTGCTTAATTTTCTGTTGAATTTCTAATTGAGTTCTTCTACCCTCTGCTTGTTTTTGAATCAACTCTGCTTGTTGTTTCTCTATTTCTTGTAAGGCGGAGGCTAATTCACCTTGATTGCTGGTAATACGAGTTTGAAGCTCTCCCATCGCTCGAGCGGATTGAAATATTTGCTCGTCAATATTGGTAATTTCTTGAAGTTGGCTTTGGGTCATCTGTCTTTGAGCTTCCCGCAATGATTGTTCTGCTTGGAAGAGATATTCTTGAGACACTGCACCCTGTTGTGCTAGAGGTTGTAATTTGTTTAAACGCTGTTGACGAGATCTTGTTTCGGCATTGAGTTGATTTAACTGTTCTTTGACTAGGTTTGGTAGCAGTTCTAGGTTGGCTTGTTTGTGAAGATAGGCTTTTAGTTCCAATTGTTGTCGCGCTAGCAGACCCCTAAAAGTGGCTGCTTTTTCTTCGGCTAATAACACCGCAGCACGTTGGGCCGAAGTTTCAGCCTCGGTCAGATCTTTTCTGGTTTGGGCTTCTAAGGTTAATTTTTCCCGTAAGGCTTGTTTTTGAAGTAGTTCGCTTCGATAGCCTTGGAGCATTTGTTCGAGTCTTACTACTTCTTGTTCGGCCAACTCGGTATCGAATTCGATTAGGGTTTGTTCCGATCTAACCTTTTCCCCTTCTTTAACGGCAATATGCTTGACTTTGCCAAGCTCGACTGGCTCGACTTTATAGGTTTCACCTTGGGGAATTAATTTTCCCTGAGCTTTGCTTACCTCATCAATTTTGCCAAACCAAGCCCAAGCCCCCACAGCGCAACAAAAAACCATTGCTCCTACCGTAAGACGCTGAGGAAAAGTGGCTGGTGGTTCTTCTAGAAGCTGATTTAAAGCAGGAGACCAAGCAGCGGTCTGAGTTTGAGAACTGGCGATCGCCGTAGGAGTTACGGTGTTGAGGGATGCAGAATTTTGTGTTACTGAGACGAGGTTGCTGCTTCTGGGACTGGATGCTGTTTTGGTTGCTTCTGGTGCAGAAGGGACAGTAAGATTTGAGCTTTTTTCGAGGGTATCTTGAGAAGAGATACCAGGGATAGTAGGTGTTGAAGGGAAAAATTTCATAATTATCCAAATACAGGATGAACTTGAATCTCGACGATCGCTAGCTCTCAAAATTCTCTTGAAGAAAATAATTGAATAATGGTACGGATTGAGTTAAGTGCTAAAACGAATCGTGATTTTCTCGTTGCCGCCCTAGAAACTATTTCTACAAGCTTAATCGCTAGATATCATTTTAATTTGACTTTAGTTTATTTCTCTTTCTAAGCCATGTATAAATTATTCTATATTTGTGAGGAAAATGTGAGGAAAATTTAGAGGATCGCAAACTGAATCAAAACTTAATCTTTGAAACTTTGATTTCAGTTTTTGGTTAATTGGCTGGAACTTATTGAATTAACTTGAATTCAATTGTCTTGTCCTCAATGGCTTATAAAGATCGACTTAAATCGCGAAAAAATAATATGTAAACATATATAAACTAGCTTTGAAAGACTTTGATTTTGATTTATTATACTTTCAGGAAGCAATCAATATGAGCGTATAGCCAAACTAGTCGATCTGCTACAACTCTTATAAAATCGTCGTTTTAACTTATACAAGGAGTCAGATAGATCCAAATGAGTTTGAGCTACCAATATAGTAGTAAGTAAGTTATAGAGATTGATTTCTGATTAATTAAACTTTAGTTAAATGCATAATTACTCGCTGAGTTACCAGTTTTCTTATATGTCATAAACAAGCCAGTAAAGCGCGATCGTCTATTACTAAAATCAAATAAATACTGCCGTTAAACCCAACTTAATCAATTGATAATCAAGATGTATCAAGACATAGAAGTTCGGTCGGATTCTCCTAGGCAAAATAAACTAGACGTGTTTGTTTTGGCACTAGAAAAGCAATTAGAATTAGAACCAAATACTAGAAAGCTTTTGGCTCGCTTGAGTCGAGATTTGGAAATTTTGGAATTTAAACTTGGGGATTTCTTGGACGATGTAGCTTCACCCGCAACCAATTTAGCTCCCTCGCAGAAAACCCCCGATCGCTCCCCAGAAGATTCTCAACCAGCTCGGTTTTTGTCTGTAATTTGCCAGGGACGAGTACGAATATTAAGTTTTGATACAGAAAAACAGCGAGAAATTTCTACGGAATTGCTAACCGAAGGCGAGACTTTTGGCAGCGAACTTCTTTTTGAGCGGAAATATCTGCCTTATCGAGCGATCGCAGCAGAAGCGATCGTCAGAGTAGCCAGAGTTCCCCTAGCAAAATTGCAGCCTGTGTTAGCGGAGTCGGAGCAACTTCAACAACATTTGCGTAGGACTACCCAGAAGCGTCAAAGTCTGATTTTTTTCAAAACTTTAACCGCTTTGCGTTCACTTTCTAGCCACCGAATAGAACACATTCTTACTTATCTCGAAGAACTTCAAATTCCCCAGGGAACAACTCTGGCAGAAGCCGATTTAGACCGTTGTTGGCTGCGTCAGGGTCAATTGCGCGATCGCTCTTTAGATATTGGTTCTGCTTGGGGTTATCCCAATACCATTGCCGACGATTGGGTAGCTCAGACCGACCTCTGGGTATATCATTTAGCCAGACAAAATTGGGAAACTGTTTGTGCGATCGCACCTGCGATCTCCGAGATTTACGTTCAGCCTACTGCTGGCGAGCAATCGGAGCGATCGGGAACTTCTCAGATTCTGGGAGTCCGAGGCAGTCCTCTGGTTAGAGTTGTTGCCCCCCAGAAAAAACAGTCTAACTCTAGTTTAGCAATTAGCAATAAGACCGATCGCGATCCCGTACCCGCTTCAGATGGGGAAGTGAAGCAGAATGCTCCTGCTATTGACTTTCCCCAACCAACAAAGAGTCGTCGCCAGTTATGGAGACGATACCCTTTTATGCAACAGCAAAGTTCTTCCGACTGTGGTGCTGCTTGCTTGGGAATGATTAGTCAGTACTGGGGTAAACGATTTACGATCAATTATCTACGTAACCTGGCAGGAATTGGACGCACGGGTGTTTCCCTCAAGGGGTTGACCAAAGCAGCAGAAAATCTGGGATTTCAAGCTCGTCCCGTAAGAGCCAGTTTGAGCCGTCTGGTAGAACAAACCAACCCCTGGATTGCCCATTGGGCAGGAGATCACTACATAGTTGTCTATTGGATTAAAGGCGATCGCATTTTAGTTGCCGATCCAGCAAAAGGCAAGTATATTTTGTCGCGCCAAGAGTTTTTAGCTAGCTGGACGGGATATGCTTTACTACTCAATCCTACCGAGCGACTCTATCAAACTCCTAACGAAAAACGCTCTCTAGGGAAATTTTTCGGTTTGCTTTTGCCCTATCGCAACTTAATCTGGCAGATTATCAGCCTTTCGGTGTTGATTCAAATTTTTGGCATAGTTTCGCCGTTATTTACCCAGATCATTCTCGACCAAATCGTAGTTAACAAAAGCCAAACAACCCTTAATGTTTTTGTGATTGGAGCTTTGCTCTTTGGTCTGTGGGGAATGGGTTTATCTGCTACCCGTAACTATCTGCTGAGTTATTTTTCCAATCGTCTCAACCTGACCATGATAAGTGGTTTTATCAACCACACCTTGAGTCTACCTCTCAAGTTTTTTGAATCTCGGCGAGTGGGAGATATTACCACCAGAGTCGGGGAAAACTCCAAGATTCAGCGATTTTTACTAGGGCAAGTTTTGCTGTCGTGGTTAAATTTTGCCACTGGCTTTGTCTATTTAGGACTAATGCTCTACTACAACTGGCAGCTTACTTTACTCGTGTTAGGATTGATCCCGCCGATCGTGATCTTGACTCTGGTTGCCACTCCTCTGTTGCGCAAGCTATCGAGAGAAAGATTTAATGCAGCAGCCAACCAAAACTCCTCTTTAGTAGAAATGATGACGGGAGTTTCCACAGTCAAGGCAGCTGCAGCAGAACAAGAAGTACGTTGGCGTTGGGAAGACTTATTAACTCAACAAATTAACGTGCGGTTTAAAGGTCAAAAACTGGCAATCAATTTAGGCTTGCTCAGCGGACTAATTAACTCTATCGGTGGAACTGCTTTACTGTGGTATGGCGCGACTTTAGTGATTCAAGACCAGTTAACCATCGGTCAGTTTGTGGCATTTAACATGATGAAGGGCAAGATTATCAGTCCTGTCATTGTTTTAGTCGGTCTTTGGGACGAACTGCAAGAAGTACTAATTTCTGTAGAAAGACTCAATGATGTCTTCGATACCGAGAAAGAAGAAACTCCCGACAAACAAATGCTGGAATTACCTCCAGTCAGGGGTAATGTCCGATTTGAAAATGTTACCTTCCGCTACGATACCGAAGAAGAACATAACGCGCTTCAGAATATTTCTTTTGCAGTCAAACCAGGACAAACATTGGCTATTGTCGGTCGTAGTGGTTCGGGCAAAAGTACCTTAGTGAAATTATTGCAGGGTTTGTATTTTCCTACCAGCGGTCGCATTTGGATTGACGACCAAGATCTTCAGCACGTCTCTCCCCCATCTTTGCGATCGCAACTAGGGGTAGTACCGCAAGACTGTTTCTTATTTTCGGGAACGATTCTAGAAAATATTACTTTATACCGACCCGAATTCAGTTTAGAAGAGGTAATTGAAGCTGCCAAACTAGCAGAGGCTCACGCCTTTATTCAGGCGATGCCGTTGGGATATAACACCAAAGTTGGAGAACGGGGATCGACCCTTTCTGGGGGACAAAGACAGAGAATTGCGATCGCTCGCGCCCTTTTAGGGGAACCGCGAATTCTAATTTTCGATGAAGCAACCAGTTCCCTCGATACCGAATCAGAAAGCAGATTTCAAGCTAATTTAGCCAGTATAAGCAGTGAATCTACCACTTTTATCATTGCTCATCGTCTTTCCACGGTGCGTAACGCAGATTGGATTCTGGTGCTAGATCGGGGCATTATCGTCGAACAGGGGACTCATGAAGAACTCATCGCCCAACGCAACCTTTATTACCATCTTGCCAAACAGCAATTAGATATTTGAGCTAGAACCAAAGGTCAAAATTAAATAGGAGTTCGGAGTTAGTAGTTCGGAGTTCGGAGTTCGGAGTACTCGCTACGCGAGAAGCAAGCTACGGAGTTCGGAGTTATTATTCTCTTAATGAAATGATAGAGTGTTCGAGTAAATCGAAAATTATGAATTATAGAATTTTAAGCTTGCTCGAACTCACGTTTTTTTAGTTCGCGAAGCAGTATGCAGAGAAGATCGAGACTTGGAGACTTGGGGAATTGGGAACTGGGAGACTAAGGGAAAACTCCGAACTCCGAATTCCGAATTCCGAACTCACATTTAAAAACCTGCCATTTTGGCAACAATCAAAAAACTAACTCCATTATTGTGAAAGGTAAGTAGCATTTCTCTCAAAGTGCGATCGAGCGATCGCGTGAGTTCGCCTTTTTGATAATTAAATAGGTAAGGAGTTTAGCCGTCACGCGAATTCAGGTTAAATCCGAATTTCAATGAGAATTGCTATCGATTTTCTATCTCAAATCTTGGAAATTAGGAGACGCGATCGATGGTAGAAATTGAGCGCCAAATCGGCGAAGGAATCGCTGAAAGACGAGGAGAACGAGACGATAGAGTCACTCAAGAAAGCCTTCGAGATTCCTTGAGGGGTACTGAAGGGGAAGATGCGATCGATGGAACTTCTGCTGGGGATATTATTCGCGGTGACGAAGGTAATGATAACCTAATGGGTTTGGGTGGAGATGATTTCCTCAAAGGAGATGAAGGGGAAGATGTAATCGATGGGGGAGAAGCAAACGATCTCATTTTTGGTGGTGATGAAGACGATGACCTAGATGGAGGCAACGGTCATGATTCTCTGTTTGGGGATAGTGGCATGGACGAACTGAGTGGGGGTGATGGTGATGATTTTTTAAATGGAGGCAGAGATGACGATCTTCTCGTCGGTGAAGCTGGTAACGATAGTCTCAATGCGGGTTTGGGCGACGATTTCCTGTTTGGTGGTCTTGGTGATGATGAACTCAATGGCAATAGAGGCAATGACCAGTTAACGGGAGGCATGGGCGACGATCTAATGAATGGAGTCGCGGGAAATGACATTCTGCTAGGAAAAGAAGGCAACGACGAACTTTTGGGTGGTGGGGATTTTGACCAACTAAGTGGCGGTGATGGTGACGACACACTCGATGGAGGTACAGAAAATGACACTCTCTTTGGTGGTGCTGGTAATGATACTCTTACTGGTGGAAGTGGTGGAACGGAAACTGGAGAAATAGATACCCTAGTGGGTGAAGGTGATGCAGACACATTTGTCCTGGGAGATGTGGATAATGTGTTCTATGTCGGAGCGGGTACGGCAGATTTTGCTCTAATTCAAGATCTAGAAATTGGTGTGGATACCATTCAGCTTAACGCCAACAGCTTGGATAGTTATGATTTTGGGGTAGATGAAGGTGGCAATGCTCTAATTTTCTTTAATGACGATTTGATTGCTGCTGTCTTAGGAGTTGATGCTGAGATTCTCTTGGCTGGAGATGTTTTTAATTCGGCTAGTTAATTGACGATCGCTCTTGACTAATGACTAGCAACTAGTGATTTGCAGCAGAAATTTTTTCATCAACGATTTAAAATTGCTATCAAAATTATGGGTTGTCAAGATTATTTTATTTGTATATTTTAATTTGACAACGGTTTTCCCGCGACAATACATTTTTTCAGCTAATTATAATATCCTGATTGATGGCGCGGATATAATTTTAAAAATAGGAAACCTGGCAATAGTAAATAATGCTATTGTTATGGCGATCGCGATTAGTAAATTGCCTTGCTACTTTTTCATCTACATTTAGATTGTCTAGTAATTGACCTAGAACTCTCAAGATAATAATTGTAATTAATCTTAATAATAAGACTGCTTAGAAACTAGCTAAATTCTTGATGAATCTTGCGGTTAATGCAATTGAAGCCATAAACCAAAGTCATCTTCCCGAAAAAATCTATAAGCATACAATTTTAGTCGATCATCAACCAGAAGTAATAAAACTAAAATATGGCAATTAGATTTTAATTGTCAATTAGACTTGGTTAGATTGCTCTGTCTAGTGTGAATAAGTTTCCCCAATCATGCAAGTAGTTTAAATCAGTTTTTCAATTGAATAATAGTAATCCTAAATACTTCGTAAATCTAAGCAATGACCAATAACTAATGACCGATGACCAGAAATAGAATAATTCTCTTAATTCAGACAGGAATACTAAACGACTGAAGATAAATAACGAATCTATAAATAATAAAAATTGACCCCAAACATTTCTGCCAGATTGGCAACATCGGGAAGAAATTTATTTCTACTATCTTGGTAACGATACTTATAAATCGTCACAACAATTAATTATCGAAACCAAGGAGAAAAGCCATGGGTGACATTAATTTTAATATTGAGAAAAATGTTGACCTGAATAAACAGGTTAACCTTCAGATTGATAAAGATGTTGACGTAAACGTAGTAAACGACGATCTACTGGCTACTGCTGAAACTGATGCCGAAGCTTTTGGAGAAAATGCACTAGCAGAAACTGATGCTTTTACCTACGTTAATGGAGAACCAGGAGAGGATCAACAAGGACCAGACCGTCCTGGTCTGGTTGATGTTTTAGGTAATACAACTAATATAATTTTAAGTGCTGACAGTGATGCAGATGGCGCATCAGATAGTTTGACCGTAGATTTTACCTCAGCAGGATCTGTCGCAGAAGATCTACCAGACGTAGATGATATTAACGGCTTTGGGTCGTTAGAAAGTTTGAGTTCACCACCACCTGATACACCTGATGTTCCCATACCAGATCCTCTTCTTTCTATTACTGATTTA
>JASJEI010000074.1 GCA_030064795.1 Pleurocapsa sp. MO_226.B13
CCTGATGTCATCGGCAGGGATTTTGGACAAAATTCCTCGGTCAGAGGAAAATTCGCGAGCAAAAACTCGTGAATTAGCTCGAGTTTTTGCTCAAATTGGAAGTCACTTTGTTAACCCACCTTGAAAGGGCTGCCCTAAAGGGTTTACTACGAACCTAACTTTTGCTCGCGATCGAGGTTTTGAAACAAACAATTTTCCAGAAAGTTAGATAAAGCCAAAGATTGGTGTTCTTGGTGCCAAACTGCGGTGATTTCGAGAAGAGGAACGGGTTCTACCAAAGGACGGTAGACAACTTTAGCACTATGTCGTCTCTGAGAACTAGCAGCTATTAAGGAAATCCCCATACCAGATTCTACCAAACGCAACTGAACTTCTGGAGGACTAGCCTCTTGAATAGTCTTGGGCTGAAAACCCGCTTGAGTACACAATTGGATAATTTGCTCGCGGACATCGGGTTTAAGATCTTGAGGACAGAGTATAAAAGTCTCCCTATAAAGCGATCGCAATTCGATCTTTTCTTGTCGAACCAAATGATGATTGGGTGGTAATACTACTGCTAGAGGTTCGCTCAAAATAGTGAGGCTGTCGAGTTCTGGTTTCGCAATAGGTGCATAACAAAAGCCTATGTCGATCTGATGCTCTAGAAGTGCTTGAATCTGTCTTGCTTTCGACATTTCTATTAAATCTACCAGATGCTCTAAATGCTGTTGGCGAAACTTTTGAATTAACTCTGGTAAAACGCGATCGAAAGCACAAATAGAAAATCCAATAGTTAATTTACTCGGAGTTGGCGATCGCTTTACCGCATTTACTGCTCGTTGTGCTTGATCTAACGTTAGTCTGGCTTCATTTAAAAATGCTTTTCCAGCTTCTGTAAGAGAAACACTTCTTTTTGTGCGATGAAATAATTCTACTCCCAATTCGGTTTCTAGCTGACGAATCTGCCTACTCAAAGGAGGCTGTTGCATATATAGCTTTTCGGCTGCACGCCTAAAATTAAGTTCTTCAGCTACCGCTACAAAATATTTAAGCTGTCGCAATTCCATAAAGACAAACTAATACTTATTTGGTATCAGTTTAACCAAAAATAAGTATTGGACAGAATGTCTCAAGCAACTGCAAGATAAAACTTATAGCTCTCAGACAAGTTTATGAAAACGATTCAGCTGGTAGATTTTGGGATCGATCGCCTTAAAATTACCGAACAACCTCAGCCCAAACCAAAGGCAAAACAAGTACTAGTAAAGATAGAAGCGGTCTCACTTAACTATGTCGATCTATTGCTTATCAAAGGGTTGTTAAATCCTCATATACCTTTGCCATATATTCCGATTTGCGATGGTGCGGGTATTGTCGAACAGGTAGGAGAAGCAGTTACGGCATTTCAGCCTGGAGATAAGGTAGCAACTACCTTTATCCCCAATTGGGTGGATGGCGAACCTACCGCAATCAAAACTGACTATCAAACCAGACAGGGTTTAGGAAACCTTTCAGGACAATTAAGTCAATATAAGTGTTTTGATGCGAACCAACTTATACCTATTCCGAGTAATCTGACTACCACCGAAGCTTCTACTCTACCCATAGCAGGACTTACTGCTTGGAATGCCTTAAATTATGCCGAGCTACAAGCGGAAGATACCGTATTACTACAGGGAACGGGGGGAGTATCTATTTTTGCCTTGCAATTTGCCAAAGCGCGAGGAGCAAAGATAATTATTACTTCTAGCAGTGAAGAAAAATTAGAAAAAGCACAAAACCTAGGCGCAGATTTAGCGATCGACTATAAAAATAACCCGAATTGGGAAACCATAGTACATCAGATGACCAACGGAAAAGGCGTTGATGTAATTATTGAAACAGTAGGCGGAAGTAACTTAAGGCGATCGCTTGAGGCTCTAAAAATGGGCGGTCGTATTGCAATTATCGGCTTATTAGCTGGCTTTAAGGCAGAAATAGACGTTTTATCTTTGATACACCAACAGGCAACCATTCGGGGACTAGAGGTAGGTGGCACTCATCAATTTGAAGCAATGAATCGAGCCATAGAAGCTTCAGATCTCCATCCCGTAATCGATCGCGTTTTACCCTTAGAACAAACTCAAGCAGCACTAAACTATCTCGAACAAGGATTGCACTTTGGCAAGGTGGTTGTCTCTTTATAGGTTCTGCTAGCGCATCAACAGATTGAAGTCTGTCCCTTATCTCCCGCATTATACTCTACAGCCAATAATTTGATTTTGATATGTCTGGTCAACTAACATCAATTTCCTTTCCGCGCCGTATTTTATTGAAAACACTTAGTTGGGTCACTATAGGTATTTTAATTGAACCAGTCAGAGCGATCGCCCAGAACAGTTTCAAGTCTTCTGATGCACGAAAGGCGATCGAATTACCTGCTGACTTTCAATATCCTAACGGCATAGCCCAAGCGGAGGATGGCACGCTTTATGTTGGTTCAGTTACTAGCGGGCAAATCCTACAAATTAGTCCCAATGGTAATATAACTCCCTTCTTTCCAGGCAGTGAATCAGTGTTTGCTGCTACCAGTTTGCGACTCGACGAACAACGAGGAATACTCTGGGGAACTTCTCCTGATTTTTTGGGCGTAGAAAATGCAGAAGGAGAAATAGTGCGTCGTCCCCATCGAGTTTTTGCTCTGGATATTGGTACGGGGGAAGTCGTGCGATCGCTTCCTCTACCCGATAATGGATTTGGTAACGATATTGCTCTTGACAATGATGGAGGTGTTTATCTCACCGATAGTTTTCAGCCTCGCATTCACTATCTCGCTCCTAATGCTAACCAGTTCCAGACTTGGATAGAAGATGAATTATTCCGCCCTGAGTCAGAGCAAATAGGACTAGCTGGTATTGCTCGTAATGAAGATGGTACAACTATTGTGGGAATGTATTCCAGAGGAGATTTACTCAAGATAACTCCCCAAGTAGACAATTTTCCAAAGCTAGAAGTAATTTCTCTAGAACGCCAATTAGAAAATCCCGATGGAATGCAGTTTGCTGCCGATGGTTCGCTGTTACTTACTGAAGGTGCAATGGAAAGTGGTAATGGTCGTCTGGTTCAGATTGATGTCTTATCTCCTAGTACTGAACCCAAACCAATTAAAACTTTAGCATCAAATTTAGCATCGCCTGTTAACCTGACTGTATCGGGTAATCAAATCTGGGTCACAGAGTCAAGTATCCGTCATCTTTTGGTGCCAGGAAAAGAAGCAGAAGTTCCCAGTCGCTTTTTTGTCCATCATTTTATCTTATAGCTAATGCAATAAATCTACATCTCTTATATTTGGTTAAAGTCCCCAGTCGGGTGATAATGAAGGTTGAATTAACCAAGTATACTTTCCTGCTGTATGGTACAAGCCGACCAAAAAATAACTGAGCCAGAAACAATTGCTGCATTTGACTTAAATAGTTATCTAAAACAACAAAAAGCTCTAGTTGAAGAGGCGTTAGACCAATCAATTGCGATCGCCAGACCAGAAAAAATCTACGAAGCAATGCGCTATTCCCTGTTGGCTGGTGGTAAGCGTTTGCGCCCGATCCTTTGTTTAGCAACCTGTAGTTTAACTGGTGGCACTGTGGAGATGGCAATGCCTACTGCTTGTGCTTTAGAAATGATTCATACTATGTCGTTGATCCACGACGATCTACCAGCGATGGATAACGATGATTTTCGACGCGGTAAACCAACCAATCACAAGGTATATGGTGAGGATATTGCTATTTTGGCAGGGGATGGGCTACTGGCTTATGCTTTTGAATATGTTGCCACCCAAACTCAAAACGTCGCGCCAGAGAATATTCTAAGGGTAATAGCCTGTTTGGGTCGTACTGTGGGGGCTGCGGGTTTAGTTGGGGGACAGGTACTAGATTTAGAGTCAGAAGGGAAACCAGACATTACTGTCGAGACCTTGAGCTTTATTCACACCCACAAAACTGGAGCCTTGTTAGAAGCTTCTGTAGTTTCTGGGGCAATTTTAGCCAATGCTGCCGAGGAAGATATCGCTAGGCTCTCCAAGTATGCCCAAAATATTGGTCTGGCTTTTCAGATAATTGATGATATTTTAGATATTACGGCAACAGACGAACAACTAGGCAAAACTGCGGGGAAAGACTTGGAGGCGCGAAAAGCTACTTACCCTAGTTTATGGGGTCTAGAAAAATCTCGTCTTCAAGCACGAGAGTTGGTTGATGATGCGATCGCCCAATTGTCAGTCTACGGTGCCGAGGCTCATCCTCTAAGAGCAGTAGCAAACTACATAGTAACTCGCGATCGCTAGAAGCAAAGATTGGATAATTGATAACCTTTTTTGAGGCAAAGAAGACAAACCATGCAAGAAGTTGCTGATATCTTACACAATCAGATACTAATGGTCGCACTCTTAGCCTGTATCACTGCTCAGGGATTAAAGCTAGTTATTGACCTAATTAAAAGTCGCAAGCTAAATGTTACTTATTTGTTATCTCCTGGAGGAATGCCCAGCGCACACTCTGCCTTAGTTGGTGCATTAGCTACTAGCGTCGGTCTTACTAAAGGCTGGTCGTCTTCGGAGTTTGCGATCGCCTGTTTGTTTGCCATTATTGTCATGTATGATGCTGCGGGAGTACGTCAAGCAGCAGGAAAACAAGCCAGAATTCTCAATCAATTGGTTGATGAATTGTTCCAAGAAGAACATAATTTCAATGAGGAAAGGCTTAAAGAATTATTAGGACATACTCCTTTTCAAGTTTTAGTCGGTCTAAGTTTGGGGATCAGTATTGCTATGGTGTTCTCTAAATATGTTTGGGTGACTACTTAACATCCTCCTTCAATTACGTAGTGGACTGACACAGCTAATTTGAGGCATTAGATAATCTCACGCAAAGGCGCGAAGGCGCGAAGAGAGTTATTTGTTTGGCGTTGTTCAGTTGAATCTATTGAACTATTTTAAGCTTGACACGCCAGTGGACTGACACAGCTAATTTGAGGCATTAGATAATCTCACGCAAAGGCGCGAAGGCGTTTATCCTCGAATGAGGGCAAAGAGAGTTATTTGTTTGGCGTTGTTCAGTTGAATCTATTGAACTATTTTAGGCGTGTCATTCCAGTAGTAGGAAAATATGTTGAGCAGCAGGATCGACCCTTGCTCGATAAACCACGTCCGTAATTCATGAGAGACTGCATACTTTGTTTAATTTAAATTGACAAATGACAAAAAACCAATAGCTTTTGATATTTCAGATTACTTTTGCAGAAGTCTAATATTTTTGGTTCAAGACCGAAAGCTTCTAGCTAATCTTTAGTTTCTTGACTCGAACTAAGGTTACTGAGATACTGACGCAGACTAAATAAACTAAAAGTTTGTCCGAGGTTTAGTGGTAAAGCCGAAACACCTTCCAAACGAGATTGCAACCAACCATCACCCCAACGCCACTCGTGATAGCCATCGATACCTTTACTCAACAACAGACGCAGACAGTTATCTTCGACGGTTTCTACTTGGTGTTCGATTTCAACTAATCCCAAAGAACTAATAAAAGTATCTCCTGCCTTTAGTTTCCCCGATAAACAAGTAAAATTCTGAGGCCACATCCACTGTTTTAGGCGATCGCTTTCTAGTAGACTGTCTCTAATGGTTTTTTCTGAAGCATTCACTTCAATTCGCAAGTTGCTTTGCTGAAAACTTCCTAACATATATGATGCTACTTTCCTATATCGATGAGAGTGGATTCAACTTTATTGTATAAATGTTAGCTAAAAATAACATTTCACCGACGATCTCAACTGCGGGGGTTATTTTAAAATAAAACAAAAAGACCATGCTCAAACAATTAGAATCCCCAGGTATTGCGGTTGGTAGTTTAAGACAGGTACATCACATTGCTTTCAACGTTAAGGACATGGAAGCATCACGGCATTTCTATGGCAAAGTCTTAGGTTTACACGAGCTTGAGGGAGAAGAAGTACCTTCAACCCTAATCGAATTAAAAGCAGCTGGAAAAGTTACTAATTTTAGAACTCCCGACGGTACGATTATCGATTTATTTGCCGAACCAGAACTCTCTCCTCCCCACCCCGATCCCAACCAACAGTTTACTAGGGCAAATCATTTAGCCTTTGATATCGCTCCCGAACTCTTTGACGAGGCAGTTAAAATTATCAAGCAAAATCAAATTGCGATTGCTTCGGATGTAGTAACTCGCCCTACAGGTAGGGGTTTTTATTTTTACGATCCAGATGGTTTTATGCTCGAAATTCGCTGCGATCCTTTACCTTAATATATAGACTTATTTTTTTGAGACTTTTGTAATGAATTTATCCAAAACAACTTTAATTGGCTTAAAAGCCGATCGCTTTCGTCATCCCTTAGATTTAGAAGCAACTAACGCCCTCAAGCAGTTACCAGGCATAGATATTGCTATTCGTAGTGTTTTAGGTTCGGTAGCAGAACAATTTTTTTATCTCAATAATATTGCCTCCAGCGTATTAGTCAGCGAGAAACAATTGCCCCATCTCCACAAACTGTTAATTGAAGCCTGTGAAATTCTCGATTTAGAACCACCCCAACTCTACGTACAGCAAAACCCGACACCCAATGCTTATACCTTTGCGATGCGGAGCGAAAAGCCTTTTGTGGTGCTGCATACTTCTTTGATTGAAATGCTTACCCCAGAAGAAATTCAAGCAGTAATTGCCCACGAATTAGGTCATCTCAAGTGCGAACACGGGGTTTATTTAACCGTGGCAAATATCATCGTCTTAGCAGCCAATTTATTACCAACTTGGGGGACAATTTTAGCCCAGTCGCTACAGGAGCGAATGTTGCAATGGGTACGTTGTGCTGAATTTAGTTGCGATCGCGCTGCGCTTTTAGCTATTCAAGAACCTAGGGTAGTCATGTCTGTTTTAATGAAACTAGCAGGAGGATCGCCTACCCTGGCACCGCTACTAAATTTAGATGCTTTTATCGAGCAAGCTCAGGCTTATGATTTAATCGGTACAGATAGTATGGGTGAAATGCTTCAAGCAGCACAAACCGCTCAGCTAACCCATCCCGTACCTGTAATTAGAGCCAGAGAAATCGCTCGTTGGGCAAGTTCGGCCCAATATCAGGCAATAGTTGACAAGCAACAGTTAGATCTAGGGAAAAAGCTAGGCTGGAGTAATTGGTAATGCGCTCAAAAATCAAGTAAGCAGGAATAAGGAGTCAAGAAAACCATGAAATCAGCTATTTTAAACTCGATTAAACTAATTGGACTTTTAATCGTAATTTTCGGTTCTATTTCCCTGACAACATCTCCAGTGCTAGCAGCCCCATCGCCAAAAACCCTAAATATTAGTTTGGGTAATAGTGCTGGAGAATTAAAATTTTTTCCCGATAATTTACAATTTCAAGCAGGACAGCAATACAAATTAGTTTTAGATAATCCCAGTCCTGAAAAACATTATTTCACGGCAAAAGATTTTGCCGATGCCAGTTGGAGTAGAAAAGTAGAGGCGGGAAAGGTTGAAGTCAAGGGTGCAATTCACGAACTAGAATTAAAACCAGGCGCGATCGCAGAGTGGGTCTTAACCCCGATGAAACCAGGAAAATACGAACTTCATTGCTCTATTAAAGGTCACGCTGAAGCAGGAATGATCGGAGAAATTTCAATCGAAGATTAATTTAATCTGCATTTAAAATGAACTCCTAAGCTAGTATGATAATTTTTCAGTAGACGATACGATTGCGGGGAAATTTTCGACGGCAATCTGCGATCGTAGTTTTTTAAAATTGAAAATAAAACACTAGTTTAGTAAATACAATGCCAAAAGCAATTTGGAATGGTCAAGTTTTAGCCGAAAGCGATCGCACAGAAGTAGTAGAAGGTAATCAATATTTTCCTCCAGACTCAATCAACAAAGAGTATTTTAAAGAAAGCTCGACTCACACCAGCTGTCCTTGGAAGGGACAAGCCAGCTACTATACCCTAGTGGTAGACGGCAAAGAAAATCCAGATGCAGCTTGGTACTATCCCGAAACCAAAGAAAAAGCCAACAACATCAAAGGCTATGTTGCTTTTTGGAAAGGAGTAAAAGTAGAAGTTTAGTTTTGCTCAGATGTGGATTCATTAGGAGTTATTAGTTCGGAATTCGTAGTTCGTAGCTATTGGTAATCAATAATTGCTATTTACTACTTCTTTTCCAGCTTTCTCCCTCCAGATCCCTGGGATCGCGCCCTAGTTAATCATTAATTGGTTCAAAATAGCGACATCCCTGGCAAGGCCCTTCAGGATTGACCGCACAGCGCATAATTTCGGAGCGAGCATTAAAACGGCAGTTAGCATTGCCAATTACATAGCGATCGCCAATTAAAGTAGTTTCTTCTGGTCTTTTTGACTCCTGAACGTGGAGAGTGGCTTTATCAAAGCGATAGCCACCGACACGATACTGATAAAAATGATGACGTTCGAGGATAGCGTAGGTTTTGCCTCCAAAGTCCATATAGCTCCCTGGTTGTAGTTGGCGATCTAGATTAAGCCTCCCAATACATTGGCGAGCAGGGGTTAAAATAATTTCTGTAGGTAAAAGGTTTTTCTTGCTCGACATAAATATTTGCTAAATTTTCAGTCTCATTGAAAAATATTAGCGCGATCTGGTTTTTATAGGCAGTAGTTGTAACTATCCATTAATTTAATCATCTAGTCAAACGATATTGACCAGCATTTTTGGGAATTATAGAAACAGGACTGCTATATTCTTAATTCTTAGTTATGTGGTTATGGATCGAGAGTTAATTATTCAAGCTTTAAAAAGTACCTGTGGCAATAAAAATTTTTGCTTTCAGATAGTTATTCAAAATTCTAAGCTACACATTTATATCAATCGTCGCCCAGACTACGAGCCAAACTATAGTTGGCTAACAGACATTGTTACTAGTGCGATCGCCTCTTTGGATCTCGAACCCCTATCGGGTATTTGGTTGTACAGCCGTAAATTAGGAGAAGTCGAACCAGACTGGCAGACTTTTGTTAAGTTTCCCCAAAAATTTAAATCCCAAGACCTCGATACTATCAGCAGTGACATTCAAGTTCAAGAGGAAGCAGATGTTGCCGATTTTGAATTTCCCGCAACCGATGATGTCGATGATAGGGGTTTAATTCAGGACGCAGGAGCGATCCGCGATCGACCACTCCGAGAAAAAAAGAAAGCAGATGTTGCCGATTTTGAATTTCCCGCAACCGATGGTGTTGATGATACGGGTTTACTTCAGAATACAGGAATGATTCACGGCAAACCACTCCAAGAAGAAGAAATTGACACTTTTACCAACAAAAAAACAGCAACTAGCACCTCCAATTCAGCAGCTACAGTCAATAGCTTGGCTCAATATTGTTTCGTTAGCAATAAAAAAATCCTGACGGGGGACATTATCCCCCCCGACAAAGAAATTATTCGTCTGGTTAAGTTTTTTCATCACCTATCCGATAACCAGAAGCACAAAATCTTGCCTGCTTTAGATGAATATTTTAAAAACGCTAAGATTCCCGATCCCGAAAAATTAGCGATCGCCGTCAAAAAATGGTTAAAACAAATCGCGGAATTGAATGAGGAAGATCGTCGGGTGCTAGAGATCTGGCTGAGTCGCTATTGTTTTGATAGTGCTGCTACCCTCAATGAATTTAAAGCAGTGGCAGAAAAAGAAGCTGCCAGGGCTGAAGCTGCTAAAAAAGTTAAGCGTAGTAATATCGAGTATAGTTTTACTCCTGCCAATACACCTACCCTGCGCAAATCAGACGCTCGCGAGCAGTCTGACGATCTAAACCAGAAGAAATTTCAACTTCCGCCCCTAGTTCAAAAATCAATTATTCCTCTAGCATGGACATTTTTTACCGTAATTTTGATTTTCTTGGCAGTCTACACTGGCTATTCTGATGCCAGAATTACTTCTGGGCAAATTCCCTCTCTGTGTCAAACTAGCATTGGTTCGCCTAGTTATTGTCGTCTGGGAGTAAATTTAGCAGGAGAAGATTGGATCGAACAGTTATCTCAAGGGATCTTTCCCCTGACAGAAATTACCGAAACTGTTGCTGATTATGGTTGTCAAAGATATGCCAATGTTAAAGCAGGAGCCTTGAACAATTTAGATCCGCAACAAAATCCTGTCATCTCCAGCGATGGTGAAAAAATCTTTCCCAATATCTACGTAGTCCAAGCAGTCCAAAAAAATGCTAACCAACCAGGAAACGTCAGAGTTGGCTGCGTCTATACTACGGGGGCGGGAGAGCGATCGCCTAAAATCCTCGCTACCGATGTTATTCCCAACAATTGGCCCGAAGAACACTATCGACAACAATCTAGATCTGAGTCTAATTTGTCTTTTGGGATTTATACTAACCCAATTAACTTGGGACTATATACGCTCTTTTTCGCTCTAGGAATGGCGATCGTCTCTGAATTTAATCTGGGAATTAAGATAACCAATCGTCCCCAAACGATTTATCTGGTAGCACTTATCTTAGGCATCGTACAGCTAATTGCAGCAAGTTTACCTGTATTAAACTTGCTTGCCAGTATTATTTTGCCAGTCTTCACGATTTTAGCTACCGCTCAATTAATCAAAAGTTTTCAAATTAATTGGAATTCTAGTTATTCTCTAGTTGCAGCAGGAATCTTGACTATTATTGCGGTGCAGTTTTTACTCTACGGGATAAGTCTGAAGTTAATTAATAGTTTGATTTAATTACGCGCGATCGCGTCCGATTATCCCCCAATACACCAGACTCTCAGAAAATCTCGGGAGGGCGATTGAAGCTAGCTTACTGGGCAAACAAACCCCCAAAGAAGTACAAGAGCGATCGCAACAAAGTTTGGAATTGATTTTTGGGCGTTGCTGATTTAAAGTATACCACAAGGGTACAATGTGAAACCGAAAGGTAATCTATTTGTAGCTATCAGCTATTAGCTATTAGCTTTTGAATCAATTTGCTAAAAGCTTTAATTATTGATTCTCGATATTTTCGGCAAGAGGTAAAGATAT
>JASJEI010000075.1 GCA_030064795.1 Pleurocapsa sp. MO_226.B13
TGTAGTCATAAAATGCTATCTACGCTAAACTTAGCCAAATTATAGCATATTTGTCCATATATGTACATATTACTGACTTTGTTGTACAGCTTTAGCCATATTTTCGAGCAAGATTTTATTCTTTTTGCTACTGATGAACCAATTCGACTTGCAAACCTTCCCTGTCTGATTCCGTTATTCTCAAAGAATTTGAATAATTTTCCTTCTAACCCTTTGTCGATCCCCCCCGTATACTGCCTTGCCAGTTCGTTACCGATTCCCTCTTGAAAACCAGTAATAGCATTGTCAAACAGCCCACGAGTAGCAGATTTTGATACCGATAAAGATTTTTCTAGCTGCTGTGTAAAGCGATCGCCCCAGTCGGATAACTCTTGTGAAATGCTGCTGACTATTTTTAACTGAGGAGGATTGTTATTCGATCGAGTATCAATATTACTTAATTTGGCGGTTTCTCTGACTGCCTTTTTATTTTGTTGTAGCGATCGCTCCAGACTATTTTTAAAATTATCCAGGCTGACTTGAGCTTCCCTGACTCCAGCAACTTCAAATTTAATACCTAACGTCTTTGTAGCCATAAAAAAAGCATCCTATCTGTTACAGATATAATGCCCAGGAAATATAGCAAGACTGGCTAGTCTAACTTTTGATTTCGCCTAAATTCATCAATGCTCATCTTTTCGGCTACATTATGATTACGCCAGTTAAGAGCAATAGCCATTTCAATCAAGTCTGAGTAGTGGTCTACAAAGCCATCAATGTCCTGACCATCGGACATAATCGACTTTTTGATTGTTCTAAGATAATCATTGACCAACAGGCAATGGTGCATAATTTTCTCTGCTTGACTTTGATCGGGTAGCTCGTTCATCTTGACCACCTTAGCCATGCTAGCTGGATCTGGGTTAAAGCGATCGCTTTATCGTGGCAGTATGCTTTTTCTCCGCTAATACTAGACATCCAATACCAGCCATCACCCCAAGGATCTCGATAGTATTGTCCGATTTCCATGTCTCCAGCATGGAGATAATAGTAAGTTATGCTCTCGCTATAGTTATGCTGGCTGCTGATTTCTAGATGGATCGATTGAGATGAGCGGAAAATACGGTCGCGTTCTTGTTCAAATTTGATTGCGTCAAATGTCATGATTACTTCCTCCCTTCGGTCGTGCGTGGAACGCTAGCGCGTGGAAACCTCGCCGTTTGCGCACGCTCAATCTTTTTAATCATCAATCTCTTGCCAGCCTCATCAATAGCTTGCTGTGGCTCAATTCCTTGTAGCTCAATAAGCTTCATCGCCAAATCCTCAACTCCGCGCACGATGAATAACTCTTCTACAGTCATGGCTGCGCGAACGTCTTCGCATTTCCAGTCTTCCTTTAGCTGTTTGGCACTACGACCAAATACCAGCCTATAAGTGCGATCGGTACAATTGTTGTAGATAAATTTTTTGTAATTATCTGAAAGTTCTTCGCTATAGGCTTTTACATAGTCTTTGACTACGTTAGTCATATTGCGACGAGCTACTTTTCCCTGTACCCTGGCTTTCTGTTTCTCCTGATACTCTAAGAGCGATCGCTTATTATCAAATGCAATATCAAATGCTTGTTCGATAGTGGTAGTGACAGAAGCATCTTGAATGGCAATAGCTAGCTCCCTGGCTTTCTCGTATGCTTTGTCATTACTTCTGGCGATCGCATTTACCAATCTGCCAAAATCTTCTAACGGGATAATGTTTACTTTCTTTGGGTGAATCTCAGAGGCGGAGCGGTCGAATTGGAAACCATTGCCTATTAAGCGTTTGATGCTTCTTGATGCTTGCCTCTGGTCGAATTGGAAAATATCGGCAACTTGCGAAACAGCGATCGCATAATTTCCATCAGGTAACTGTAAACCTGGAAACTCAAAGCCAGCATAAGTAACCGTAGCAACTACGGCTTTCTTCGGCTTGTTTTGTGTCATTATAAGTAATACCCAAGATTTCTTGGGCAGCTAAATTTTCAAAAGCGATCGCTAGCCGTCCAAAGTTCGCGGTCGCTTTTGAGTGTCATTATAGTATGCACTATTCATAAAAGTACAGCACTAGTATGCAAACGTATATAGTGTGACGACAAAGTATGTATTGTGTATAATGATGGTAACGAGTGCGCAACGCTAGTATGGCAACGAACAAATCTAGAGTTTCCTTTGTAATACCAGAGGAAACTAAGAAAGAATTAGAAAAAATAGCAAAGTTAGAAGGTCGCTCAGTTTCTAACTATGTCTTGTATGTTGTGCAAAAAGCGATCGCTCAAACTAAAGAAAAAGATAATAATTAACAGAAGCAAAATTGCTTCAATTTGATCTGATCCGTATATTGCACGCATCAGCATGGCAATAGAAGTAAGGCTTAAAGAGGTTAGAAAAAAAAGAGGGTTAACTCAATTACAGTTAGCCTACAAACTTGGTATGACCCCACAAAATGTTCAGAAGATAGAAAATGATGTATCCAAAACTATCTCGAAGGACACATTAGATAAGCTATGCAGAATACTTGATTGCACTCCAGGAGATATATTTGTCTACTTGCCCGATAAAGCGATCGCCAATTAATTCAATAATTTATCTACTGCTTTACCGATCGCCTTAGAGTCCCCCTGAGACGCGATCGCCAGATCGGCAATCAAACTCGCCCGTCGTTCCCGCTCCAATTCCATGGCGTATTTAGAAAAAAATCTAATTTGAGCCAACGTGTAATCGGCTATTTCGCTCATTGAGTGTCCTGCTTGGATGAGTCTAGCGATGATTTTTCCCCAGCCTTCGGTTGTGGCTTCTGCCCTGGTTCGTTTCGATCTAGCATTTCTTTGAGATTCATTGCCGTCATGTTCTGGCCGAAAAAATCCATATTTAAGCCCACAGTCGAACCCAACAGCACCAAACATTCACCCCAAGTCAGATCGTCGAGTTCGGGGTCAATTGGCGATCGCTCCGTCCCGCTATCGGTAGTAATAACTTGAGTCGCTTTATAGATCGACATCTCTACAATCGATTTAATATCTTCCCCAATCCCTTCACCACCCCCAGCTAAAATCGCCTTGGCAATCTCCATACCCTCATTAAAGCCAGCATCTAACTCTGCTAAAGCCAGATTACGAGTAACCTCATCTTCGTATCTATCTAAAATGGCTTTCCTTTGAGCAATATAGTTATCCCGCACGGAATTAAACTGGTCAAAATACTTATTAATAATCGCGATCGCCGTGGCAAAATGACGCTGTTTAAATGGTCTGAGGACAATTTCAATTTTTTCGTCCTCTGCTACCTCCAAATAAATCTTTTTAGTAGGTATAGAGATTTGGGTTAATTCGTCGTTTTTAGTCATAATTGATTGGCTACTTTTTCTAAAATTTCTTCCGCCTTCTCGTAAAACTCAATCCTTTGTTTCGTCTGTACCTGTTGTTGAATCTTGTAAATTGGAACAACACCGCCCCTAGAGCGAAACAACAAAACATGACCATCGCCCACAGGAACAAAAGATAAACGCGAACCGTAACGTCTGCGTAAAGTATCCCAGTTAAACCCTCGACCAATTTGTTTAAATCCCAGTCTTGCGCCGTCTGGGAGCAAGATCCAAAGATTTGGGTTGCCAGATATCTTTGTAGGCTGAGCGTGAGTTGTAAGCAGGGGAGACAGACGAACGTAGGTAGCAGCATCAAACTCATAGATTTTGATTCCCTTACTAAAAGCAGCACTAGGGTTATTAAAATTACGCCTTATCTGACGTTCGACATCAGCTTTTAATTCTTCAGCAGCAGCCAGGGCGATCGCCTGACTTTCTACTGCGATCGCTTTTATTTCATCGTCAAAGAATTGGTCAATCTTACTCAACCACGCGAATCCTCATAAACCCGCCATAGAGATCGTCTTCAGCATTGCAAGCGTCATAAAGAACGTCGCCATTAAGTTCGTATTCGGCATACTCATCGTTAATCGCTTCTAAGGAACTAGGATCGAAACGTGTTTTATACATCTCAATTACCACAGGCTTATCATCACTAGCGCGATTAAGACCATCAAAGCGCAGATAAAAAGATTCGTTTGATGCAGTAAAAGCAGTAGTAATTCGTTCGGGTTTGGCATCGTAGTTTGCCTCCAAATCTTGACCGTCAGTAATCGTCGAGCCAGTAGCGGGAAAGCTAATCATGCCAGTAGGGGAAATTAAATAGTCCGTCCCCAAAACATAAGTAGTAGCCCCCCCGACATCGGTTAAAGAGGTGAAAGTATCGGGGATTTGAGCCGTCGGGACTTCTCTACCTAACTTAGCTTTAATTGGTTCGGCGGTAATGGTTGCTGCTGCTACATCGGTAGTCGAGCCGTAAAGATATCTTTCTAAAGCTTCTTGAATAATCTCATCAAAAGTAGATTCAATCATCACTTCTTGAGTTTTTTCAAAGCGATTATCAACCGCATTCTTACCCGTTTGGGATTCGTTGTGTTTGACTACTTCAACTTCGGCTTGGGTCATCAATTTTGAGCAATTCCCCAAAAAAGCAAAGCCATCGTCATTGGGTCTACCCAAACTGGTACGTCGAGCAATACTTACCCTGCCTTGTCCGCTATATAGTTCGGTTCTAGTTTCTAGTGCCATTTATCTTAGTCGATTATGATAAGCAACACAGACTGCAAAATAGACTCTGGCTACAGTTTTCCCTCTAGTTTCCACCCATTTATCAGATTTCCACTTAGTTGAGACAGCACCGCCTACGCCGATAGTTTTAAATGCCTTTTCTAAGTCTGCTAGTGCTAGTGTTCCCCAACTGTAGGCGGGTTTATCCTGTGTCTCGACTAAAATGCCATCAACTTCAATCCACAGCTTTGTCTGTTGATTTTTGCCAAATTCCCCCTCGGCTTTCCCATCGCGCCAATACAGCCCGTTGTATCCGTATTCTGTAGGAATTTGGTCGGCGTGCTTAATTTCGCTATAGTTGGTTTGATAACCATTAGCATTAGAAATACTATTAAGCTTGGTTTCTACTGCTTCGGTAATTATTTCTCTAGGTAGTTTCCCTTCTGCCATCTGCCATCTGCCTCCTGCCTTCTAAAGCATTAAGCCCTCGCTGGTAAAATCAAAAGCTTAGTTTTTAAAGCAGAATTGAAGTTAAAAATAAATCCCACCTCCCAGCATTAATTTTTGACCACCTGCCATTGTTGGCACGAACAATATAAACTCCATTATCCGCAGGGCGCACCACAAATTGAGTGCCTGTTACCTGTACCGAAATTCCTCGCTCTGGAGTTACCACGTCACCAACTTGATAACCGTGTTGATCTTGAGTACAAATCAAAAAAATATTGACGGTTAAAGATTTTGAAAAATCTATTGCTTGTAAATTGTGATTAAAAGAAATAGGATTTCCCAAAGAAATTGACGAAGTAGGCGAAGTGTAGGTTTGGATTGGCTTGATTTTTTTGCGCTCGCCTTCTTGGACTATTAAATTAGTCAACATAAATCGGTTCGTCAAACTCAAATCTTAAAGAAGTATCGCCGATTGCCGTCCCTAAGCTTTGAATTAAATTACCAGAGGTAATTGCAACTGTATTCACTGCATCCCCTGGAGTATCGGATAAAAAATATTTAACACCAGGAGTAAGACCAGATAATTGATTATTAACCCCCGTAGTATAGACCTTGCCCGTAGCAGCATTGGCAATATTTTCTAGCACAAAACCATGAGCGGGTCTGTTGTTATCCGCATCGGCTAGCCTAACTTTTCGCGTCCCCCCATCATCAAAAATATTGATAAATTCTCCTGCTGCGATCGCTTCTGCTGCTTCCATATCTTCGGCAGAAACATCTAAGCCAGTAGGCATTAAAGATAGATCGAGTTTGCCATCTGCACCAGTAGCCACAATCTTATCTTTGTCGGCTGCACCAGTAGAAGACGCGATCGCAGTTACAAGATGGGTCGCCCCATCAGATAATAAGGTTAGGAATTTTTTTACAGACATAGTTATAAATAAATTGGATCTGAAATATCGAGTAAAATTTCCGTCGGACTAATCACCACGCCAAGATCGACAACAGCAACGGCATTAGTTAAGGGAACTTGTACTATTTTTCCCTCAGCCCCCAAAAATAAAGCTTTATTAGTGTCCCAATTCCAAGAATTGTTTTTGACGTACCCAGTATACTTAACACTCCCTTGTCCCCCAGTAGCAACATTTTGCTGAATTAAGCCAATGGCGCGAACTTTATCGATATCGGTGCTATCTGCCAGATAAAGCAGATCGTCCAAGCGATAGACAACTCTAAATTGAGCTACAGATTCGCCAACAGTTTGCCCCGTCACTTCTACTTCAGTTAATTCTTCTCCAGAAGTAGGAGACACAAAAGCAGTTTCTTTGAGAACCAACTCGGTTAACTTATTGTCATGGTCGGGGTTAATTTCTGTAATCTCGTAATTCTGCCCTTTAATTGCTACCTTATCGCCGTGATGTAGACCTGGAGATTTAGCGGTTTCAATCCTAAAAGTAATCCTTCTACCTTCAGCAGTTTGAACATAACCATTAAAAATTGGCTCAGACAAGACATCAAACAATCCCGAAATCTGAGCATATTGTGCCGTTCCAGAAGTAATTGAACCAAGATCGCTAAACTCTCCCTCGGTAAAGATGGTTAAGTCTTCAAATCGATCGAGGAAAGACATTACTTTTTAGCTTTTGTAGGCGAGGTTTCTGCCAAAGTTGGTGTTGACCGTCCGTCTGCCTTCTTATTTTCAGGCTTAGCTTTTGTCCACTCCTGAAATTCTGCTAAAACTCCAACTTCTTTGGCTTCTTTTGGCGCGTCGGTAAGCACGACCTTTTCCCCTGCTTTGTTATGCAACTTTGCCTGTTCTTCTGTAAGCATGATTTTTTTGCCTTCAGGAATAGGCAAACCCCGATGTTGTAAGTTTCCTGCCTCTCTAGTTAAATACCAATTTTTCATGTTTTTCAAGTTGCTCTTTTTGTGTTTGGGTTAGCTTTCAGCTTTCAACAAAAGCTAATAGCTAATAGCTGACAGCTTTTGTTACTTAGTTGTTTTAGCTTTGGGGTTAACACGAGATTTGTATTGTTCTTCGGTTTCAATTAAATGCTGATATCGAAATGCTTCGGCTTCAGTTAATTCCACTGCATCCCCTGGTTGATAAACTTGTCGGCTTTTTCTCCCCCCCGCGCCGACTATTTCTTTGTGTAGGGGGAAATCGCGAACGTAATATTTATTAGACATACAATTTACTGATTTATTATTTACTAGGAGTTAGCCAGATCGGTCGCTACCGCAAAAAATTCGCCACGAGTTAGTTCTAAATCCACCAACTGCTTAGCGATGATTTTAATAATGGCGTTGGAAGATTCAGAATAAGGATCGACCATGACATCTAATCCCGACCAAATACCCAACAACACATTGGAAAAATCGCCAAAGAAAATTGCTGATAAATCTGTTGCCGTGCCTTTGGTTAAATTGTTGGGAATTTGATTGGAACATTTGGCTTGATAACCCGCAATCGTGCCATCAGAACCGCCCGAAGATTGCCAAATCCAGTTCCCGCTACCAGTAGTGTGATCTAATGTCTGCATTAATTTAGCTTTGGTTTTGGAATTAACTACATAACCAAAAGACCCGCCCATCATGGCGTTAGCTTGGTCTACCAATGACTGTAAATTAATAACCGCTGCCCAGTCTAATGGTGCGCCATTAGTCCCCAATGCCAAGCTTAAAACTTCGGGATGAGAGACTATTCCCAAGGGTTCTTCTCCAATACCAGAACCAAAACCGATAGTGCGGTCTAGTTCTAAGCCCAAACCTCTAATCAATCTCGCTCTGGCGTAACGCTCGATATCGATAGATGACTGATTGATCATCTCGTAAGTCATCTTAGTAAGACAGGCAAGTTTTTTAGGAGATAGATTAATTTTGTCGAACGTTCCCTCGTCTTCGGTAATGGGTTGCCCCTCACCAATCCAATAACCACGGGTAAAAGTAGACTCTCTGGGAATTTCTACATTGCCCGTCAAATCTCTCATGTAAGTTACGCCCATCGAGAGAAAAGCCGACTGATTGTATAGCTGTTCGATAAAGCGATCGCTCAACAAGTCAGTAGAAATTAAATTACCTGCTGCTGCTGGGGTTTGGGTGTCGTAAGGCGCACGCTCAAAAAGTCCGTTAGGGGAATTGTTGTATGCACGCTCTAGCGAAACTAACTGAGTCTGATCGACATAAATTCCCTCTGGAGGTTTCCCTCCCATGCGAGTTTGTTGGATGTGGTCGGACACTTCAAGCTCTAACCCCGCATCTTTAGCCGAAATCCGCCCCGCAGCAAAGCCGATCGCTTTTAAGAAAGAGTATTGCTTTCTTTCTTTCTCGCTCATCTCCACAGGAGAAAGAGTGCGAGCTACTGGGGATTGTTCCTGCTGGGCAGTTACTTTATCCAAATACAGCGAACGAGCTTCTTGAACGCTCAAACCCTCGTTAATTGCCCGCTGCCCTAGTTCAGAATGACCGTATTTAGCAATAAGAGCATTAATACCCTGAACGCGATCGCGCTCCTGTTGTCTAATATCAGATTCATTTATTTGTAAAGTGGTGCTGCTAGCATCATCACCCATATCCTTATCCTCAGATACGTTGTCTATCTGGTTTAAGGTTTCCCTTTTTTGTGTATGAGTTTGCAGATCGTAATATGACCTTCCTACACCTACCGTCGCATCGGCAGGGACGGTGACAAAAGAACTTTCATATGGTGTCCAGCGAGTAGCTTTGTAAGTATTAAGATCGTCATCAGATTTTTTGACTAATACCAACTCATGCACCATGTAGCCAATGCTGACATTTTTGATGATGCCGTTGTTGATGCTTTTGACAATTTTCTCGGCTAATTCGTGAGTGTCGAACTTGATGGTGTTATACATCTTGCCATCATCGACCCAAGCTTTCTGGATGATGCCGATATAGTCGTCGCGATTGTGGTTGTATAGTGCCATCGCCCCGTCATTCATCCGCGATAGGTCAACAGCACCATAGGTATGTTCTAAGATTTCCTTGTAATACCAGCGTTCGTAAGGCTCATTAGAGGAGACAGATAAATCTAACGTGCGCTCGTCAGAGACGATCGCTTTTTCATCTAAAATTAATTCTCGGTAATTATTTTTGGGAATTTGACGGGTAAAATTTCCTTGTTTATCTGGGATGAGAAAATGATTATGTTCCAATTTGATTAAGACATCATTCATAAAGCGATCGCCTTTTAGTGATCATCTCCCTCAGAATTCCCAGACTCAATTGAGTTGACGATCGCATTACCAAAATTAATCTCAATTCCCAACTCTTTAAGAATTTCTCGCTCACGGGCAATAGTTCTAACGGACTCTTCAAAGTCTTCGCCTTGCTCGGAGTAAACCTTAGTAAGTGATGTAATGCCCCCTGCCAAACTATCCAAAGTCGCCTTGACTTCTTTATGGGGGTCAACCCATGCCCAGCCTCTAAACTGCCATTTAACCGCACAATATCTTTTTTTCCTTAGCTCGTAGTCTGGAAAATTTAAAACGCCAGCCATCACTGCCATATCCAGCCAACCATCAGATTCGGGATTGCCATAAATAACCTCTTTCAAAAAATTACAGGCAAACCAAGCTTGTAAAACTTTATAGCGATCGCGTGCGGTAATTAGGCTCAAGCGACTGCTAGAGTAGTTGGTTTTGGAGTAGTCATTACTAATAGTTTCGTAACTTAATCCAATCCCCGCACCAGATGCCCTAAGTTGCTGTTCGATAAATGCGACTAGGTTGGGGTTGGGGCGTTTGGGGTCGAATGCTTGCATTTCTTCCCCTGGGGCGAGGTAACGCATTACCCCAGGCTCAAACTTCTCATCGGCGGGTAATTCGCTACTATCCTTATCTTCGGGTTCTCCCAACAAGTCGGAGTAGGGAGTAGTAATCATCGCCATGATACAGGCGGATAGCTTGGCTGCTAGCTGTTCCGATTCCTCGTAATCCCCTACGTTTTTTATTCGCAGCAAAGTACTGTAGAGTAATGGCAGTCCGCGAGCTTGGTTGGGGCGATCGCTAAGGTGTAGATGGATGATTCGATCTGCTGGTATTCTTTGGAGTTCCCGCGATACGACCCCGCCTCTACCCTGCCATAAATCCCCAGGATGCTGTTTATAAAACCAATAAGCAACGGGACGCTGCCACTGGTTGACCTCCACACCCATTACGATCTGGTTGTCCCCATAGGTTTGGTTATGGTCTTCGGCTAACTGATCCGCTTCAATCACCTCTAGGGCAAAAGGTACGGTTGAACCTGAAAAACTCTGTTTTACCTTTCTGACAAACACCTCTCCTGATTCTAAGCAAGACTTAAAAACTAACTGCTGAATGCCATTAAAATTAAGCTTTCCTGCTGTGTGACACCATAGCTTCTCTTCTGCCCATTCTTTAAAGGTAGTTTCGATTAAATTATTTACGCGATCGTCATTCTTACTTGGATCTTTTAGCTGCTTTACCTGTGCCTGAAACGAGATGCCCAAATAAACAACATTATCAACCAGCTTACCAATAGCACCACGGGCATAATCATTATTACGATTAAGATCTCGCGCTCGCCCCCGCAGAGTAGTAAGATCGGCCCAAATATCAGCATTAGCTGAATTTTGCGTAGTCATCCAACCGCCATAATTCCGCCCTCGTTTTGCCCCGTCATAACGTCTTCGTTGGGGTTGGGGCTTAATAACATGGACGGGAGAATGACGCGGAGGAGTATCAAAAAGCGATCGCAATTTGTGAAAGAAACCCATATACGTGCCTACCAGTTATTACAATAGCTAGTTTTCCCTTCTGCACGTCACGCACGTCACGCCTTCACGAGGAAAACCTAATCCCCACATTTCGCCCACCAACATTATTCGGATTCTTGCTCATGGCAATCCTATTTCTCAGATCTTGCTGGCGTTTGGTTAAATCTCCCAAATCTTGATAACGCATCCGTC
>JASJEI010000019.1 GCA_030064795.1 Pleurocapsa sp. MO_226.B13
TGGGAGTTAGCAATACAAGGAATAAATAGTCAATCGCATTGTAGTCAGTTATTTATCAAATTGGCTATGTTGGGCGTTGATTAATTGTTGATTAATTAATAATGTTAAATTTAGCTATGAACCTTCAAAGTAATCTGCTCGTAGCTTAAAGCTCATAGCTTGAAGCCTTTTTATTAATCTATCTTTTTTAGTTTAAGCATTATTCCTTAATGCAGAAGTGGGATGCTCCCATTACGAGCAAAATCGGGCAGGCTAAATTTCTGTCGATAGACCCCAGGAGTAATGCCAGTAAGTCGCTTGAATAAGCGTCGGAAAGAAGATGGATCTTGATAACCGACACTCCAGCTAATTTTCTCAATTGAAGCATCGGTTCTCTCTAATTGACGTTTAGCCTCTTCGATACGCAGATGTTGCACGTAATCGATTGGCGAAAAACCAGTAGCTTGGCTAAAGCGACGTTTAAAAGTGCGATCTGGTATTCCCGATCGCTGCTGCATTTCCTTGACTGGTGCTGGTTCTGAGAAATGTTTTTGCAGCCATAGTTGAGCATCTCTAATCGTCGCGTCTTGATGATCGAAGGATGGCTCGAAGATTAAATAGGGTTTTTGACCATTGGTGTACCATTGAAAAGCATAAAATTTAGCTACGGCTTGTGCTGCGGAGGGACTGACGTGGCGAGCGATAAGATAGAGAACTAATTCAGTCCACGACGAGGAAGCTCCAGACATAATAAACTGTTCGCGATCGCCAGCTATGACCAGCATTTTTTCTAGTCTAAGATGTATGTTGGGAAAATTTTGGCGAAAGGTGGCAGCATAACACCAATGCATGGTTGCTTCTTTACCATCCAATAAACCCGTTTCTGCCAATAACAATACCCCCGAACAGGCAGAACACAAAACAGCACCGCGAGAGTGCATAGCCGACAACCACTCTACGATTTCAGCATTGCGTCCAGTTTGCCATTTTTGCGGTTCTACCATAACTGAAGGCACGATATTGACACTCCCACCAGTAAGCTCCTTACGTCGCTGTACTGGGGGATTCTTGGTTCAACGAGTCTCCGTTAGACGGCAGGATTGCTCCAACCGCCCAAGAGGGAGTCTCTCCCCAAGCGTAAGTTCCGAGATGCCCTCCCGTACTTAGTCCTTTTTTAAGGATATTGATGCTGGCTGCAATATCTCTATCTTCGATATACCCGCACTTACAAACATGAGTACGAGTTGACAGAGTTTTTTTGATTCTTGCTCCACAGGCTGGACAATCTTGTGAAGTGTAGTGTGGCGGAACAGCGATAGTTATCTTATCGAACTTCCAGCCGTAATATTCAATCCAATTACGAAACTGAGTCCAGCCCACATCTGATATTGACTTTGACAACTTACGATTACGAACTAGATTCTTAACGCTTAAGTCTTCATAGGCGATGCAATCATTAGAAGCACATACGCACCTTGCTAACTTCACAGCATGGTCTTTACGTTGCCTACTTACTCTTAAATGTTGTTTGGCATATTGCCGTCTAGCTTTGTGGTAATTGTTAGACTGCCGTTTTCCTTGGCGGTATTTGACAGATTTTCTTCTGTTTAAACGATTAAGCCTTTGTTCGCTCTTGCGATAGAATCTGGGGTTTTCTTCTGTATGCCCGAATGAATCCGCATAGAAGTACTTTAATCCCATATCTAACCCAATAGCTTTACCTGTTGGCTGCATATCTTCTTTAACCTCAATAGATATACAAAACTGACAGTAATAGCCATCAGCACGACGAACTAACCTTACTCGCTTGATTTGTTCTGGTTGATAGAAATAGATGTCACGACTGCCAACTAGCTTAACTCTACCAATATTGTTTTTATCGGTAAAAGTAATATGCTTCTTGGTTTGCTCATCTAGCTTCCACCCAGATTGTTTGTATTCAACTGAACGAGAATGTTTTTTGAATTTAGGAAAGCCTTTCTTTCCTTTAATTTTCTTTTTACAGTTATCAAAAAATCTGGCAATACTAGACCAAGCTCGTTCAGCAGATGATTGCCTAGCTGTTGAGTTTAATTTATTAGCAAAGTCATACTCTTTGGCTATAACTCGACAATACTTATTTAGGTCATATTTATTGACCCCTTTATTGTCCATCCAATAGCGCAGAGCTTTATTTCGGACAAATTGACCCGTGCGTATAGCTTCGTCAATTGCCCGATATTGATGTTGCTTTGCCTTAATTTTATACTCAATTACAATCATATATTTATGCTACCATATTTGGTACAAAATATTGATGCTTCGCGCTGTCTTTTGGCAAAATTCATCTCATCGGTAAAGCATTGGGTGCGTATAGCTGCGCTATACTTAAATCACCCTCGCTTTTACCGAGAGTCTTCTTTTGCATTTAAGATAATATCTGTATGCTCGATATCGGCGATCGCTCGGTGTGCTTTCAGGGACAACCCAGCTGCCATTTCAGTGTCGGCATGACTGGAGGCAACAAACTCGACATCAAATAGAGGAGTTGCGGGAATTGCATTGTCATAAAAGCGGTGAAGCAGAAAACTTCTGTGGCGATGTCACATCCTATGTCCCACCATGCAGAGATCCAACATGGCATTGCCGATATGATTCTGGAACTCGAAACCATCGAGCCTCATCTAGAAAAAATTGCCGAAGACTGGTCAAACGGTGTCGATTATGGTGCTGAGTGGTCTTCTAAGCTGGTTGCAGCTAAATATCATGCCGTTGAAAGTGCCTGGAAAATTGTCGATCGCGCTTTAGACCTCTCAGGTGGATTTGGAATGTTCAAAAAAAGTGAGTTAGAGCGTCTCTTTCGCGATGCTCGGGCGGGGCGTTTTCATCCTGCTAACTCAGCACTCACTCACGAAATTGTTGCCAAGATCGCCTTGGAAATCGATTTAGACGAACAGCCTAGATGGGGATAAGAGTCGTACAAAGTTAGATCGGGATACATAAGTTATTGGTTCGTAAGTAGCAGGTAGCAGGTAGCAAGTAAGAAGTTTTAGTAATGCTGTAATTACTACGAAATAGAATAATACTCTATGATGCGCACTATAGTAATGATACTTATTCTTTCTTACTTGTTTCTGGCTCGTCAAAAGCTGTAGAATTTTCTCACGATCGACAGCGTACTATTTTAATCAGATGGTCATTCACAATAGCCGTAAATACATTGCTCGGACAATTTCTCAAGCCGAGCATAATCAACCTAAGAAGCTTATCTCTTTTCAAATTACTTCTTGGCTTGGATTTATTGGTAGTGTTACGGGCTGGTGTCTGATCCAAATTAGTCCCCTTCAGGCACAGATTACCAGTGACGGTACTACTGGTACGGAAGTCAATACTACAGATAACGTTACCGAAATTACGGGGGGAAGGAGGGCAGATAGTAACCTGTTTCATAGTTTCCAAGATTTTTCACTAGCAACAGGCAATACGGCATTTTTTAATAACGCGGGAGATATTAGTAATATTGTCAGTCGCGTTACGGGAAGCAATCTTTCTAATATCGACGGTTTGATTAGAGCTAATGGCAGTGCTAACCTGATTTTAATTAATCCCAACGGCATTATTTTCGGGGCAAATGCTCGCTTAGATCTTGGTGGTTCATTTCTGGGTAGCACCGCAGATAGCGTAGTTTTTGCAGACGGAACAACTTTTAGTGCTAGCGATATCCAAGTAGATCCGATTCTAACTGTTAATGTCCCTGTAGGTCTGCAATTGGGTCAAAATTCTGCCAGCATTCAGGTACAGGGGACGGGTAATCTAGGTTCAGATCTAACAGTCAATCCAGGCTTATTTGTTACTCCAGGTAATACCTTGGCTTTGGTTGGTAATGGCATTACTTTTGATGGTGGTACGGTAGTAACCGAGTCGGGCAGAATCGAACTTGGTAGTGTTGCCCAGGGTGAGGTAAATCTGACTGATATTGCTGCTGGTTGGCAATTGGGTTATGAGGGAGTCGCCCAGTTCAGCGATCTGCAATTATTGGCAGGTTCGTCGGTGCTAAATCCCAATTCTTTGGATAATCCTGATGGTGGAATTCAACTAAGAGGACAAAATATTAACTTAGAGCGATCGCAAGTTGTAGCCCAGACATTAGGCGAAACACCAGGGGCAAACATAAATATTAATGCCGAAGCATCTTTGTCCTTGATCGGGATAGAAGACAGTACGGAATTGGGTTCTCAAATTATTAACAATGTCGATGCCCAAGCCAGTGGTAATGGTGGTTCGATCGCGATCGCAACCGAGCAATTAAACATCAGCGATCGCTCTTTAATTTCTAGTACTACTTTTGGTACTGGGAATAGTGGCGATGTCAATATTCTGGCAGGGGATATTAATCTTACTGGCACTGGATTTGTGGAATTTCAACAAAATTTCCAGCTAGGCGCGCTCACTGGAACTCTAACCCCAGATGTTTTAGGAACGGGAATTTTTGTCGGTACGGTAGCCACGGGTACAGCAGGAGATTTAATTATCGATACCGAGTCTTTAAGTCTCGATCGAGGAGCAATTATTTTTGGCCCTGTTTTTACTCAGGGTATAGGAGGAGATATCAACATAACTGCCGACGACATCGATATTAGTGCTTCTGCGATCCAAATGGGAACATCGGGCATCACAGAATCTTCTTCTTCGGGGGATCTTAACTTGAATACCAACCGCCTACAAATTCGTGATGGCGGAACTATAGTCAACAGTACTGTCGGTATTGGGAACGCAGGCAATATTAATCTAACCGTCAGCGAATCGATCGAAATCAACAATACCCCCATTGAAGCGATAACAACAACAGGTATTTACGCCAATACTTTTGGTAGTGGTGCGGGAGGCAACCTCAACATCAGCACTTCCCAGCTAAAAATAAATAATGGCTTAATTAGTAGTAATACTGGGGGATTACTACTAGATGGCACAGTAATTTCTACTGGAGGTGAGGGAGGAAACATTGATATTCAAGCTAGTGAAAGCATTGAATCGAGGGGGGTTTCCAATAATCCAGCTTTCACTGTTGGTATTGGTACATCTAGCTATAGTGACTCCGACGCTGGTAATTTAACAATTTCTACGGGGAACTTGCTCGTTGAAGATGGAACAGATTTTTCTACCGCAACTTTGGGGGCAGGAACTGGCGGACAACTAACAATTAACGCTACCAACTCTATAGAACTGATTGGTACTACGAACAGCGACGGTTTAAGTCAAGGTGGTTTATTAGCAACCTCTGGCAGAAGAGAATTTCCCAATCTAGAAGCGACGGGTACATCGGGAGGAATTAGCATCAATACTCCAGAATTAACCGTACGCAATGGTGCTAGCGTTGACGTACAGAGTTTAGGCATTGGCAATGCGGGAGATTTGAATATCGATGCCGATAAAATTATGCTAAGCGATCGAGCCAGCCTATCTGCTTCTACGCAAGCTGGTGAGGGGGGAGATATTCAAATTACCACCGACACTTTGCGACTCGATCGCAGTTTAATTAATGCTTCAGTCTTGGGAAATGGCACTGGAGGAGACATCAATATTACAGCCAGTGATTCTATAGAAATAGTTGGCTCTGGTTTTGAATTTTTACAAACTACTTTTTTTGAGCCTGGTGCTTTAAGTCCTGAATCATTGACAAATCTAGACTTTGGCTTGGTGGAGGAAGGTATTTTGGCAGCTACGATTGGTGAAGGTCAAGCAGGGAGGATTAATATTGCCACCCAGAATCTAGATCTCAGTGCAGGAGGCTTGATTGCTACGACTACGCTAGGAGAGGGAGCAGCTAGTTCCATCTTCTTAGATGCAGCAGAATCAATAACAATAGATGCTTCGATCGTTTCTACCAGTACCATATTTAATGGTCAAGCTGGAGATATTAGTATTGATACTAATAGACTACAAGTCTTAGCTGGATCGCAAGTAAATACCTCAACTTTAGGTACTGGAGATGGTGGCAATGTGACCATTAATGCCGATGAATCGATAACTGTGTCGGGTGCAACGGTTAACGAGACTTTGGCTAGTAGTATCGTAGTCGGATCCTTGCCTTTAACTGGAATGACAGGAGATGGAGGAGATTTAAAGATTACAACTTCTCAGTTAAATGTTAGCGATCGAGGAACAATCTCGGTTGGCTCTGTAGGTATGGGAGATGCTGGAAGTTTAGACATTACAGCTAATTCAATTTTTCTTAGTAACCAAGGAAATTTAACTGCTTCCAATGTATTTGGCCCAGGAGGCAGTATTGCGATCGAGACAGATACGATTAAGCTAGACCGAGGTTTAATTAATGCCTCCGTCTTTGGAGGAGGAATAGGAGGGGACATCCAAATCGAGGCTAGAGACTCTGTAGAAGTAATTGGTTCTGGCTTTGAATTTCTACAACAAACCTTTTTTAATCCAGGCGTTCCCGATCCTGAAGCTCTTGCCAATCTAATCGATAACATCGAATCTAACCCAATTACGGAAGGAATTCTTGCCTTTACCCTAGATGATGGGGATGCTGGCACAATTATTATCGAAACCGAAGATCTACAAATACGTCAAGGAGGTTTGATTGCTGCCATTACAGGAGGAGATGGGGCAGGAGGTTCGATTGTTCTGAATGCTTCAGAGAATCTTGAGATCGATGCTTCGATTATCTCTTCTAGTAGCTTATTTACTGGTCTAGGTGGCGATATGACAATTAATACCAAAAATCTAGAAGTCTTAGCGGGGACGCAAATAACCACCTCAACTCTGGGTTCGGGCGATAGTGGTGACTTAATTATCAATGCTAGCGAGTCTATTACCGTAGCAGGGTCATCAACTACCAACCTTCCGACTAACATTGCTGTAGGGCCGCAACCCCTGACCACAACCACAGGAAATGGAGGAGATTTAACTATTACTACCGAGCGGCTAAATATTGACGATCGCGGTGTAATTTCGGTTAATTCTACAGGTACGGGAGATGCTGGAACGCTGAATATAAATGCTGATTCAATCTTTCTCGATCGCCAAGGTGTTATTTTCGCAGATACTCGCTCTGGAGAAGGGGGAAACATCGCGATCGATACAGACAATATTTTCTTACAGGGAAACAGTAGTGCTTCTGCTCAAGCTGTAGGAATGGGCGATGGTGGCAACATAACTATCGATACTAACAATCTAGTTCTTATCGAAAATAGTCAGATAACTGCGGATGCTATTGAAGGTATGGGTGGAAACATTCAAATCGACACTCAAGGATTGTTTATTTGCCAAGAATGTGAAATTACTGCCAGTTCCAGATTAGGAGTAGATGGAGTAATCGATATTGACACCTTACAACCTAGTACCCAGCTAGAAGTGTTAGACATCCCACAACAGCTAACCCAACCCCAGGAAGTTGTTGCCATAGCTTGTCCTGCCAATGCCCGAGCCGATACCAGCGAGCTTACCATCACTGGTAGAGGAGGACTACCACTCCGCCCCCAAGAACCTCTAAACAGTCCATCGCTAATTACCTTTCAAGCTCCTAATTCACAAGTAGAACAGCCATCTAGTCCACCAGCACAAAACGTCACTTTGTTACCACCTCCAGCCCGTAGCTGGTATGTAGATGCTAAAGGCACAGTAGTTTTGTCCGCTCGAACTGCCGATACTACGATTGATAATCATCCTCCAACTTTCTCAGATTGTCAATAAATTGACATCTATTGGAAGTTATTTCAGACTGAGGGTTTAAGTTTGGTGAAGAAGTTTGATTGGCGATCGCTCCCTTCGCCAGCAAATTAACTGGAATGACTATAGATTAAGTCTTCAGACTGGCAACGATCTTTGCCCGTACAGAAGCTAGTGCAGGTGGGCAGAAGTAATTGACCAGTAAGAAATCAATCTTGATAGCCTTTAAATTTCCAGACAAATGGTTTACCAAAATATTGGTTAAAGTATTCAATAAAATCAAGCATTTTCTGTTTAAGATCTTCTGTAGACAGGAAACTACTACGTTTAATTAAACGTCTTACTAAAATGGAGAACCAACATTCTATTTGATTTAACCAAGATGTGTGCTTAGGGACATAAACAAAACGAATTCGATGATTGTTGTCACTGAGAAATGCGGCACGAGAAGACATAGATTTGAGAATTCCTTGGTTCCCTTTTTCTCCTAAATCTACCTTAATCTCACATTGTTGAGCGACAAATCTGACCAATGACTCGGAACGATGAATATTTAACTGATCTAAGACAAAAATCCAACCAGCTTCGGGGTCTGTAGCAACAGTTGCTCGAATATGCTCGACAAAATCTGGTTCAGTTCTGGTGGCTTGAATCGTTGGGGAAATTACTTGGCCTTGTGCCACATGCCAATTGGCAATTAAAGTTTGTGTGCCATGTCGAATGTACTCGAATTCTTGCTTTTCTACCGACCCGGGCAAGACTAGTTTTTTCGAGTTCAGTCTTTCTAATGCTTGAATTCCAGTCATTTCATCTGTACTGACTAAATGGATATTGCGGGCTAATAATTCTTGCGCCAATTTATATCAGAGGCAAACTTGATTAACTTGTAATTTGAATTCCTCTAGCTGAATTAAACGAATTAAGATCTCAGTTAGATAAATAGTCTCAAGTAGAATGGAAATTGTCCACTCTATCAATATCAACGTTAAATTTTAACCAATCAATTCTTTGGTTCGTTTAACAAAATTCTCCGCAGTAATACTGTTAAATTCCATAATCTAATCAGAACTAGCAGTAATTTACTTGGTTTCTCAGCAAAAAAATCTCGGTTGCTGTTACTAAATACAAGTGCAATCGCAACGAATAAATATTCGACTATAGCAATCAGGAATGATTTATCTCTTGAACCGTAACATCTTGTAAAAACGTAATATATTACGTCTCTACGATTTTTGGGAAGGTTTTGGCGATCGGATTTCGTATTATATTAGTTACCCATATTAATACCAAAATAACATCGAGCAAAAAATCTAGAATAGATTGTAGGGTGGGCAAATGCCCACCTTTCTCATGTGAAACCTTAAGCGATCAATTCTTTTGCCCGTTTGACAAAATTCTCGGCAGTAATACCATTAAATTTCATAATTTGACCCGCACTAGAGGTAGTTTCCCCTCGTTTCCAAGCAAAAACATCCCGTTTGCTATTACTACGCAACATCACGGGTTCTAACATGGCACTAGAACCACCTGTAACTCCGATTAATGCCTCACCGTCAAACATAGCTGAGAATTCCGCATCGGAGAGGAAATCGCCATCTTTTGCTTGAGTAACAGTGTCCCAAGCAATATCAGTAGGACGATAGAGACGACGGGGGTTAATTATGGAGACAATTTTAGAACCAATACCCTGAGATTTTAACTGTTCGGCAGCTTCAAATACGGGAATCAAAGTCATATCGCCAATTACGGCAAAGACAACGGTTTTATCTCCAGGATTTTCTTGGAGAACAATGCCACCCTTAGCTAAACCTTCTCTGGTTTGTTCTAGAGTGGTGCGAATTTCTAGGGGAGATTTACTAGCGGTAATGGTAATGCCTTTATTACTAGTACCCAATGCCCATTCGTAACAAACCTGAATACTATTGGCATCACAAGGAAACAGAGGAAAGATATTACCGTTACGCATCATCCCTGCAAAGTAGTTTTCCACCTCTGGGCGTTGGTGCGTCCAACCATTACGTCCCTGTTCTAACGCCCCTGCGGTAAATAAAGTAATTGTCGAAGGAGTCAACCGTCTCAATTCTGCCATCGCTTGCGTCACCGTTTGCCAGATGGGTAAACCATTGACTGCAAAAGATTCATAGGAACACCAGAGAGTCCGCGCCCCAAATAAAGCCTGTCCTGCTGCCAAACCCGCACAAGCATCTTCGCTTAAGGGTTCGTATACCTGACCATTAGGCTGTTGAAAATAGGTTTCATCGGTAGTGGGGTGAATAATTCTTAATGCCGTATTAACATTCTTAATTCCCGATGCTGCATTACCATCGGCATTTGCGACAATAAAGTTTTTATCCTGTTGTCCCACATAAGCTGCGATCGCACCCATGGCGGTAGTGGCGACTTTCTTTTCTCCACCGACGCTGTATTCTTCTAGAGGTAGAGTACCGAGATCTGCTAAGGGATATTCTTCTTCGGTAACGGCTGTCTCTATGGCTGCACCACCATTGGAACGGACATAATTAGTACGAACTAGTTGCCAGGCTTCGGGAGTTAACGCCCTTTCTTTTAATGCCGAGACAATATAATCTTTATCTACGGTGTCTCCTGGGTAGAGGTTGTGGGACTGCGCGCCTCGTTTGTGTACTCCTGCGCCTTTGAGTTGTTTAACAATTAGTACAGTTAGCTTGCCATCTAGTGCTGACTTAGCAGCTTTATCCGTTGCTTCTAATATTGCTTGGGTAAATGCCATTCTCTTCTCAAAAGAAAATAGGGTACTATCGACATAATCACTAACTTGGTTACTGTCATCGTAATCTTTGGCATCAACCAAAATAATTTCTGTAAAACCATTACCAGCCCAATAGCCAATCATTTCCTCGTTGGTTTTAGTAGAAACCATGCTGTGATGTTCCTGAGAGTAACCATTCCAAACCAAGATCGGCAAGAAATTAGTAACTTGAGGATAGGCGGTATTAAAGTGACCAAAGCTACTCATAATATAGGGTTCGCCCAAACCACCATCACCAATAGTCACGGGGAATAGTACCCCTGGATGGAGTTTTGCCCCGGCCATAGCAAAGTGTTGTCCTTGTCCTAGAGGCCCTGCGGGGTTAAGCAAACCAGGAATTTGTCCCGAAAGGTGTCCCAAAAGTCCGTTCATTTCCCGAAAGCGATCGCGCATATCCTGGACGTTACTGATTCCCATCGCTTCGAGAGAAGTATCTAAAAAGACATTACTATAAAACCCTGGGGCATGATGTCCCACCTCGGTAATAATATTTTTATGTCCTAGCATCATCAAAGCAGCAATGGTATCGGCGATACTAGCAAATCCGCCTGGATGTCCCGACTGCTTACTGGCAGTAATTTGTAGGGTAAGGTAGCGTAAGGCATCCGCTGCTAACATAGTTTGATAAACTGCGGTTTTGTCTGTGGTCGAGGCGATCGCAGTTTGCCCTTCCGCGATCGCTGCTGTTTGCCCATACTCCTCGAAACCAGGTAAGCTGTCTTTGAAATATTGAATCCCTTGACAAAAAGCGGGAATGTTAGTGGCAACTGTCATAAAAATATTTCCTTCGTTTATCAAACTGCAAGTATTAAGTAAATCTTACAATTTCAGGCGGTACGAAAACGACAAGATCTTTCTATAGGTTGTATTGGGATCTGTTTATAGGCTTGATTGTTGTTGGGAGAGACAAGGGATACTTTGTCTGTACAGGAGTTCGGAATTTGGAGTCTTGATGAAGTCAAAATTATGAATTAGGAATTATGAAGTACATCTTCTCCCCTGCTACATGCGGAATTACGCCTTTGTCCTGCTTCCTTTGCTCCCCTGCTTCCTCTGCCTCCCCTGCTTCCTTTGCTCCCCTGCTTCCTACTCAGAGTGATTCTAATTGTGTATAGTTGACAACCTGATTGATTTTAGGTTTGCCAAAACGCTCCCAGGCATTACCACCACGCAGAAATAATTCCATCCAGGCTACTTTTTGACCGTCTTTTTTTTGCCAGCCAGAACTACCAGGAGCAAAAGCTAAAGTTCTCTCTGGGACGCGAAAACTACCGTCGGAATAAACTGCATCGCTGACTACATCGCCTACGCGCACCGTCACTTTGCCAGACAGAGGTAAATTAATGCTGTCAGCTGGTATGGTAGTTTTGATATTGCCATAACCGTCAATCCAAGCTACTCGGTCTGTAGGCAAATCGGGAATTTGACTCGGTTCAATTTTAGTTCCTAACAAACTATAATCGTCTTGTGCGATCGCTACTGCTGCCTGGGGAAAAACATCGCGAGAACGAAATTGAGAACCACCTCTAGATACTTCAATCGTCTGAATTTGTAAGGCTTCTTCTTTAATAAACGAAAGAGTATATCCTGCTAAAACGCCGACAACCTTAACTCCATTGTGAAGTTTGACATAAGTTAAGCCTTCTCCTTCATTATCGGGTCGAGCTTCTTTATTATCTTGTCGAGGAGCGCAATTATGAAAAATTAAACGTTCGGGCGCACCAGGATTAAGACCGAGTTGGGCGATCCAAAATCCCGTCGCTAGGGTGCTAAAAGGTGGAACGCTAAGACAATAAATTTGAGCAGATGATAGCTTTTGATTCAGACGTTGGCTGACTTCAGCGAATGCGGGATCGCCAACGCCATAATCGGCAATAAGACTGATAAACATTTGGTTTTAGAGCAACAGTTTTCTTTTTACATGGTATTGCTTTTGAGCAATTATAAAACCCAATAAAATTTATTAAAAATTGACTCAGCCAAAAAAAAGCTAGCAGAAGGTCTACTACTTCTACTAGCTTGCAATTGAGAAATTAATTTCTACTGGTTAAACAGCAAAACATCAAGAATATTTTTTGGGGTCATCACAAGGATCGCCACTATAAGGCTGAACTCCAGATTTAGGATAGTCATCATCTGTAGCTTTAAAGAGTCTTGAGGCTCCATCCCAAATATATTGAACTGTGTTTTGTATCCATCTGAAAATCTTCATATTCTCTACCTTTTTAATTAATAATTATTGAGTAATAATTAGGTCTCAGTCGGCTGGTTTGAACCCAATAGCTAAACGATAAGTTTTTGATTCCTCCCTACTTGCTCTTGTTTGTTGATAGTTCAGTTAGTAGTTTAGGAAAACTACCTTTTCTTATCTAGTTTCAGAATAAAGCTAAACTTTGAAGAATTTGTGAGGATGAGGAGATATTTGTGTTACTAATATGTTGGTTATTACTAGATGCTGTTAGATTCTCGATCTTGACCCCAAGAATAGCTAGTTTTTTATCGATCCTATTGCGTCGATCGCTATTGAAAATTTTCCAAGTTTATGTATATTTTAAGATTAAGTTAACATCCTGCTAATATAGATTTTGTTTGCATGGAATATTTATCGGTTAGACCATAAAATCTTGTAGAGACGTAAGATCTTACGTCTCTACGATCTAGCTATTTTTTATAAATGTTGGCGACACCTAAAAATAGTCTAGTGGTCTGTCAACTTTGATTTGAGCGATAAATATTGATAAGTATCTCCTCAAGCTTTCCCAGTTTTCCCAACTTCCCCACCTTCCCTTGCTTCCAAAAGTACATGGGTTTATTTTGCCCAGGTACTGACCTTATACCATTTCTCTTTAATGCGGTTACAGATAACTTGGGGTGGGGACTGAGGGATTTGCGGTGCCCCCATTCGGGGATAAACGACCCCGCGTACCACAAGGGCATAATATCGTCCGAAGGCGCAAGACAAAGGCGATTCGGTTCACCCAAGGCAACGGGTGTAAACACCGCATGTACGCGCACCGTTGGGGAATTAGGGCGATAGATTTGTAGCTTTATTTCTCAGAATTGGTATTATTCCTTCTCCCGCAACGCCTAAAAATTAAGATGCTGGAAAACTTCTTGCAGAACTCCAGCGGAGTGACGAAGCTGTTTTTCTTCTTTGGGACTTAAGTTGAGATTAACGGTTTTGAGTATGCCTTTTTCATTAATCACTCTAGGTAAACCCAAACAAACATCATTAATATCGTAGAGTCCATCTACAAGACTACTAACAGTCAGAACTCGTTCTTGACTGCGTAAAATCGCCTTGACAATATCGGTGACAACCAAGCCGATCGCATAGGAAGTATATCCTTTACGCTGAATAATTTCATAAGCAGCGTTTTTTACTCGATCGAATATAATTGTTAATTCTTGGCGATCGCTTGCTGAAAGATCTTCCCAGTCTTGTGTTAGTATTTTTCGACCAGCGACATTTGCCGTACTCCAGACGGGAACTTCACTATCTCCGTGTTCGCCGATAATATAAGCATGAACGCTGCGGGGGTCGATATCTAATTTTTTGGCGAGCAAAGAGCGAAATCGCGATGTGTCTAGTACCGTTCCCGAACCTATAACCCTAGAACTGGGAAAACCAGAAATTTTTAGGGCAACATAGGTCATAATATCCACGGGGTTGGTGACAATTAAGAGGATGGCATGGGGACAGTGTTTGACTACATCGGTCAAGATGTTCTGATAAATAGCGACGTTGCGTTCTAGTAAATTAAGACGAGTTTCTCCTGGTTTTTGCGCTGCACCAGCGGTAATAATGACAATTTCAGCATCTTTTCCCGCATCTGCTACCGTTCCAGCCATCAGATTGGTCGGAGAGATCAAGGACATTCCGTGAGCTAAATCCATGACTTCTCCTTCAACTTTTTGGAAGTCGATATCTTGCAACACTAATTCATCAAAGCAATCTTGAATCAGTAAAGAATAAGCACAGGCTAATCCAACCTGTCCCAAGCCGATAATAACTCCTTTGCGGGGACGCAGAATATTGGTTGGTTCGGCTTCGGAGTTGAAAGTAAAAATGTTTTCAAACATAAAGCGATTCTGAGATGAAGTTTTGAGCCTTTCCTCAATGTTTGCCTCTACTAACTAATAACCCATTCCAAGGCTTTATCTTTTTCCGCTAGGGTAAAGTGTTTGACTTCAATTCCAGAAAATAAGCTATTACCAATGGCTGCTAGAGCTTCTAGCCATCGGCGATCGCTGACAATCGCTTCTTTCTCAAAATCCTTGTCTAAATCTTTGAGGTGCTGCAAACTAAATTTAAGGTCTTTAATAAAAGCTGCTAAAGACATTCCCGACCAATTATTGACCTCAGCATAAATTTTTAACCTCTCACCAGCCTTGAGTCTGGTTTCAATTATTTCTATTACGCGATCGACATCTTCTGCTTCAATTCTGCCGTTGATATCTAAGCCGATAATGCGATCGGGTTTATGTGGGATAAGTTTAACAGTCATCTTGTTCTCCCCTTTAATGTTAAAAGTTAAGATGCAGCAGTCGAAATTTACCGCTCATCTCGATTGGATGTCGATTCGGATTCAGAATCTATGTTAGAGCGCAAGATCAAAACCGAGCAGGGTGCGTGGTGGGTGACATAGTTACTGACGCTACCCAGAAACATTTCTTTTAGTCCTTTTAATCCCCGACTACCGACTAAAATTAAATCGGCCGCCCAGGTACTGGCTAGTGTGCAGATTTCTCGTCCTGGATTCCCAGTTAACTGAACAAATTCGGTACGTACTCCTGCTTGTTTGGCTGCTTCAGCTTTCTGTTGTAGGAAATCAATTCCTTTTTGTCGATAAGCTTCAAATTGTTTCAGATACAGACTGCGATCGTAATAACTAGGTATCTCAGGATAACCTGATTCGTATTCAGCTAAAACGTTCAGAATCATTAGGGTAGCATCAGTAGTTTTTGCTAAAGACACTGCTGTATCAAAAACAAATTTACTATTTTCAGAATAGTCTACTGCTACTAGGATTTTATAGATCATCTGCAAATACCTCTTGATGAAGTCGGGAGTCAGGTAGAGACGTAGCATTACTACGTCTCTACGGTAGTAGGTATGGTGGGCGACGTGTCTATCACGGATACCGTGACCCATAAAGCTAGTACTCTAGTACCAACTTCTCAAACTGACAGCGATCGATTTTCAGTTTCTGGTTTTGCCCACCTCAAAGTGAATAGAAATTAATCGCAGATTAGCTAACTAAGGTTCTTTTCAACTTCAGCTATTTTCAGTCTGGTTTTCAATACCGTATCGGGATTGAGACTGATCGAATTGATGCCTTGTTCGACCAAAAATTGAGCAAATTCTGGATAGTCGCTGGGTGCTTGACCGCAAATACCGATTTTGCGATTATGGCGTTTAGCTACAGAAATTGCCATCGAAAGCATCAGTTTAACCGCAGGGTTACGTTCGTCAAATAGATGAGCAACCAAAGACGAATCGCGGTCTAGTCCTAGGGTTAGTTGGGTTAGGTCATTGGAACCAATCGAAAAACCATCAAACACTTCGCTAAATTCCTCTGCCAAGAGAACGTTACTGGGTAGTTCGCACATGACATAGACTTGCAGGTCGTTTTCGCCCTTGACTAGTCCGTGGTTCGCCATCTCGGCCAGAACCTTGCGTCCTTCATCGGGAGTACGACAGAAGGGAATCATCGGAATCACATTAGTCAAACCCATATCATCGCGGACTCGTTTAAATGCCTGACACTCTAGGGCAAAGGCTTGACGATATTGAGGATCGTAATAGCGAGAAGCACCCCGCCAACCAAGCATCGGGTTTTCTTCAGTTGGTTCAAATTGTTTACCACCAACAAGATTGGCGTATTCATTACTCTTGAAATCCGACATCCGTACTACTACTGGACGGGGATAAAATGCTGCTGCGATAGTAGCAATTCCTTGGGATAGTTTATCGACAAAGAAATCGGGTTTATGGGGATAGTGAATAGTCTGACGAGCGATCGCCATTTTGACTCGATCGTCTTCTAGTTCGTCAAATTTCAACAGGGCCAGAGGATGAACTTGGATATGGTTGGCGATAATAAATTCCAACCTTGCCAAACCTACACCATCACAGGGTAAAGCCGATAAGCTAAAAGCTTCTTCAGGATTACCGATATTCATCAGGATTTGGGTTTTGGTTGGGGGTAAATCATCTAACTGGGTTTCTTCCACAGTAAACGGAATCAAACCAGCATAAACCTTACCTTGTTCGCCTTCGGCACAGGATATAGTTACTGCTTGTCCTGTAGGAACGCTGGCAGTCGCATCACCACAACCGACAATTGCAGGAATACCCATTTCACGAGCGATAATTGCTGCATGACAGGTTCTACCACCCTGATTGGTAACAATAGCACTGGCTTGTTTCATAATTGGTTCCCAGTCAGGATCGGTTTTATTGGTAATTAACACTTCTCCTGGTTGGAACTTATCGATATCGCTGACGTTAAGGATAACTCTGGCTTGACCCGCGCCAATTTTTTCGCCAACGGCCCTGCCTGTAGTCAAGATATCATCGCTGGTTTCGTTTAATTTATATGTCTGTAGGATATTGTTAGTTTTTTGGGATTGAACGGTTTCGGGGCGGGCTTGTACGATATATAGTTCTCCTGTTACCCCATCTTTTGCCCATTCAATATCCATAGGGGTATAAACGCCACGTACCTGAGAATAATGTGATTCGATTTGACAGGCCCATTTGGCTAGTTGCAGAATTTCAGCATCATTAATCGCATATTCCGCTCTTTCTAAGTGCGATGTCGGTACGTTTTTGGTTAGTTTAGTTCCCCCAACATCGTAAATCATCTTAATTTCTTTGCTGCCGAGGCGTTTGTCTAAAATTGGACGATAGCCTCGATCGAGGGTGGGTTTAAAGACAATATACTCATCAGGATTGACAGCACCCTGAACTACATTTTCTCCCAAACCATAAGCAGCAGTAATCAAAGCTGCATCCTTAAATCCTGTTTCGGTGTCGATAGAAAACATGACCCCAGAGGTAGCCAAGTCCGATCGCACCATCTTTTGAACACCTACAGAAAGAGCCACGTCAAAGTGATCGAAACCTTTAATGGTACGATAGGAAATCGCCCTGTCTGTAAATAAAGATGCAAAGCATTTGTGACAAGCTTCGAGAACGCATTGAAGATCGTGGACGTTGAGATAAGTTTCTTGTTGTCCTGCAAAAGAAGCATCGGGCAAATCTTCGGCAGTTGCCGAGGAACGAACTGCTACATCAACGTTATAGGTGTACTTTTGACACTGTTCTTTTTCTTCGCCTTCAAAGCGATCGCAATATTGATAATCAATACTGTATCTTTGGCACAGTTCGCTGTATGCCTGAGTAATTGCCGTTTCTAATTCATCTGGAAAAGGTGTATTGAGAATCAATGCCCTGGCTTGTTTGCCGCGGGATCTTAAATTACTAAGATCTTCGACATCTAAATCGGCAAATAGTTGACGCAATTTGGTTTCTAGCTGAGCCTGTTGAATAAAATAACGATAGGCATATGCTGTAGTAGCAAAACCCAGAGGTACATTAATTCCTTGAGGCGTTAGCTGCTGAATCATTTCTCCCAACGAGGCATTTTTTCCTCCAACTAGAGAAACGTCGGACATTCCTACATCTTCAAACCAAAGAACTAAAGCTTTTTCTTTGTCTTGTAGAGATTTTAGTTGGCGGTTGGCTGTTACGACCATAAATTTTAGTTCCTCATCTAGCTTCTTCCTCTTTGCACCTATGCTTCGAGTGCTGGTTAGAGGTTGATAATTCTTTTGTAGATGAATAATTTGAGGAACTTGTGAGGATCTTGTTGCTGAGATGGTTGCGTCGTCAAGACCTATAGTGGTTAGTGGTTAGTGGTTAGTTGTCGGTGTTGGGTTGAAGGATGAAACCCAAGCAAAAGAGCGCGGTAATTTTGTACGGTTATATCCCCTAAATCCCTAACTTAAGCCAAATCATCTTATCGTAATGTAACCTCTAGCCACTCATACCAGTCATTGAGTCCCTTGCCCGTGACAGCAGATACTTGAAAAATTTGCAGACTAGGGTTGACCTGTCGGGCATATTCTAAACAGAGATCGACATTAAACTGGACATAGGGTAGTAAGTCGATTTTAGTCAAAATCATCACCTTGCTGGCTCGAAACATATGAGGATATTTAATCGGCTTGTCGTCTCCTTCGGTGACGGAGAGAATAGCTACTTTGGCATACTCCCCCAGATCGAATAGGGCAGGACATACGAGATTGCCGACATTTTCGATCGCTACTATAGAATTAGCTGGCGGATCTAGTTCTTGGTAGCCTCTTTGAACCATATTTGCATCTAGATGACAGCCCGTTCCCGTGTTGATCTGTACTGCTTTACAGCCAGTGGCGCGAATTTTTTGAGCATCGTTAATTGTTGCTTGATCGCCTTCAATGACGCTAAAGGTAACTTTCTGTTGTAAATCTGCGATTGTGCGGGTTAAGAGGGTAGTTTTGCCCGCACCAGGAGAACTAACTAAATTTAACGCCAGAATATTATGGGCTTGAAACCAGTTTCGATTTCGATCGGCAATGAGGTTATTTTTTTGGAGGAGATCTGCTTCTAGACTAATCTTTCTGCCGTGCATCTGAGCATGGATCTCAGATACATTAGTCGGAGATGGGTGGGTGTGAGTTTGTTCCTGATGGGAGTGCATTATGACCGTCCCGTCAGATAAAGTGTGGGTATGGGGTCTATTTATTTCTGTTGCGACTAATTTGGTTTTAGCTGTTTGAGAATTAGTAATAATGATGTCACCATCGCCAGAACAGCCACAGGTTACACACATAGTTCTTCAACCTCCATTTCTGTGATTTTTAATTCTTCACCTTGGATAATTTCTAACTCGATACTGCCACAGCGATCGCAAATACCAAAGGGTTGAGTCAGAGGTGTTTCTGTTCCACAGTGGCGACAGCGAGCTATACCAGGAACTTCAACGATGTTCAGGTTTGCTCCTGCTAGCAATGTATCTCGACAACAAACATCGAAACAAAAGCGAATGGCTTCGGGCATTACTGCCGTCAGTTGTCCTATTTCTAGGGTAACTTCTTTTACTGGCAATCCTTGGGCGTGTTCTATGGCGATCGCTACAATATTTTCCGTAATTCCTAATTCATGCATAATTTAGACTTAACTAAGTTATTTTGTCAAAATTCTGCTCGGCGTTTGACGAACAGTATGTCTTGAGATGAGAATCTATCGATTTTTTTAGCAAATGGTAAGTATATCGCCACTACTAGATCGTGCCTTAATTTTTATCGACTCTGGTATGTATTACTGCTCTAAAAACTACAGAATGCCGCTATTATAATTTTAATTAATTTAGTTACTTTTTTTGAAGATTTTATTGAAAAAATTAATTTATTTATAGACTAATCAGCTGGTAACTAACAGACAAATATAGTATTTTTAGGGTTTGAATTAATTATACTCAAGCAATTATCGTCTTTTTTTAGTTAGGATAATCTGACATTTATTGAGCTAAATCTTAAAACAATCAAAAAGTTGCCAAAGTATTAAGTTAAAAAATCTAAATAATGTAAAATAAACGAAGGTTTTTATTAGATTATATAGATATAAGCTCTAAATAATTATGATTAATACTTAGAGTAAATTTAAAATAACCAACAAGACGAAATTTATTAGCTAACTATTAGCAAAAAACAACCTTAAAGTTGTAAAACTCAAGCAATTCTTAGCCAAGCTTTTAGTTAAATACGGTAACTTCTGTTACCTAACTAAATAAATCGTTAGTCTGAAGTCAGAGATTACTCCGCCACGTCCGTCATCAATGCCTTTTCGGGCAGTTCAAAGCAACATTGACGGCACTTGTAAAAACAATATCAAAGGTTTAACCATCATGAAGAGGAAAACCGTTGCTACCATAGATGCCAATGAAGCAGTCGCCAGAGTAGCATATAAGCTGAATGAGGCGATCGCCATTTATCCGATCACTCCCGCTTCGCCGATGGGAGAATGGGCAGATGCTTGGTCATCCCAAGGTATTCCTAACCTGTGGGGTACGGTACCGAGTGTAGTTGAAATGCAGTCAGAAGGGGGAGCAGCAGGAGCGGTACACGGAGCATTACAAACTGGCTCTTTGACGACTACCTTTACTGCTTCCCAGGGTTTGCTATTAATGATTCCCAACCTCTATAAAATTGCGGGGGAACTGACTAGTGCGGTGATTCACGTTGCTGCCCGCTCTTTAGCAGCCCAAGCTCTTTCGATTTTTGGCGATCATAGTGATGTGATGGCAGCCAGAGCTACAGGTTTTGCCTTTTTGTGTTCGGCTTCAGTCCAAGAAGCCCATGACTTTGCTTTAATTGCCCAAGCAGCTACTTTGCGATCGCGAGTTCCTTTTATTCACTTCTTTGATGGTTTTCGTACTTCTCACGAAATTCAAAAGATCGAACTGTTAGAAGAAAGCGATTTGCGATCGCTGATTGATGACGAGTTAGTTTTAGCTCATCGTGCCAGAGGACTAACCCCAGATCGTCCCGTACTGAGGGGAACAGCCCAAAACCCAGATGTTTACTTCCAAGCCCGCGAAAGCGTCAATCCTTATTATGATGCCTGTCCTGAAATCGTGCAGCAGATAATGGACAAATTTGGCGAACTAACTGAAAGATACTATCGCTTATACGAATACCACGGTGCAGAAGATGCCGAAAGAGTTATCGTGCTGATGGGTTCTGGCTGCGAAGCCGTCCACGAAACTGTAGATTATCTTAACAAACGAGGAGAAAAAGTCGGCGTACTCAAAGTCCGCTTATATCGTCCTTTTGATGCTCGAAGTTTAGCTGCTGCTTTACCCAAAACCGTCCAGAAAATTGCCGTCCTCGATCGCACTAAAGAACCAGGTTCTAATGGCGAACCCCTATACCTAGATGTCGTCAATGCCACGCTGGAAATGTTTTTAGGAATGTCTTTATCGAAGATCGTGGGCGGAAGATACGGTCTTTCCTCGAAAGAATTCAATCCAGCGATGATTAAGGGCATTTTTGATAATTTAAAACAAGATAAGCCCAAAAATCATTTTACCGTCGGAATTAACGACGACCTGAGCCACACATCCCTAGCCCACGATCCCGACTTTTCCACCGAACCCGATAACGTAGTCAGAGCAATGTTTTACGGTTTGGGTTCTGATGGTACGGTAGGCGCGAACAAAAACTCGATTAAGATTATTGGCGAAGAAACCGAAAATTACGCTCAAGGCTATTTCGTATACGACTCGAAAAAATCTGGGGCAGTTACCGTTTCCCACCTACGGTTTGGAGAACATCCGATACGTTCTACTTATCTAATAAATCGAGCCAACTTTATCGGTTGTCATCAGTGGCATTTCCTGGAAAAACTCGATGTCCTCAAAGCTGCTGCCCCTGGTGCTACCTTTTTGCTCAATAGTCCTTATCATGCCGATGAAGTCTGGGAAAGGCTGCCGATAGAAATTCAAGAGCAAATTATTCGTCAAGGACTCAAATTTTATGTCATCAATGCCGATCGAGTAGCTCGCGAAAGTGGTATGGGTGGCAGAATCAATACCGTAATGCAGACTTGCTTCTTTGCTCTAGCGGGAGTGTTACCCCAAGAACAAGCGATCGCCCAAATCAAGCAAGCGATCCACAAGACTTATGGCAAGAAAGGAGCTAAAATTGTCCAAATGAACCTACAAGCGGTGGATAATACCTTGGATAATCTCTATGAAGTCCGAGTTCCCACCCAAGTTACGAGCCAGATTCATCAACAAGCACCTATTCCCGACACTGCACCCGAATTCGTGCGTCAAGTATTGGGCAAGATGGTAAGCAGAGAAGGAGATGAACTTCCCGTCAGTGCTTTACCTTGTGATGGTAGCTATCCTACGGGTACATCTAAATGGGAAAAACGTAACATTGCCCAATTTATTCCTGTTTGGGACCCCGATGTTTGCGTTCAGTGTGGCAAGTGTGTTATGGTCTGTCCCCACGGAGTCATTCGGGGGAAAGCCTATGATGCCGAGGAATTAAACAACGCCCCTGCCAGCTTCAAATCTACTGAGGTGAGAGATAAAGATTTTGCAGGTCAAAAATTCACCATCCAAGTCGCACCAGAAGACTGTACTGGTTGTGGCATCTGTGTCGATATTTGTCCCGCCAAAAATAAATCCCAGCCTTCCCGTAAAGCGATTAATATGGAAGCCCAACCGCCCCTACGGGAGCAAGAGCGAGCTAATTGGGATTTCTTCCTCAATTTAGCCAATCCCGATCGCCGTCAACTAAAACTAGACCGAGTTCGACAACAGCAACTACAAGAGCCTTTATTTGAATTCTCTGGTGCTTGTGCGGGTTGTGGAGAAACTCCCTACATTAAATTAATGACCCAGTTATTTGGCGATCGCGCTGTAGTGGCAAACGCCACTGGTTGTTCCTCGATCTATGGCGGTAACTTACCGACTACTCCCTGGGCGCAAAATGCCGAAGGAAGAGGCCCCGCTTGGTCGAATAGTTTGTTTGAAGATAATGCCGAATTTGGTTTGGGCTTTCGCATCGCGATCGATAAACACGCCCAATTTGCTGCTGAGTTACTTAAATCTTTAGCCAGTCAAGTAGGAGCAGAATTAGCCGAGAGTATCTTAACCGCCGAACAAAAAGACGAAGCAGATATCTACGAACAACGCGATCGCGTTACCCAATTAAAAAATAAACTCCAAACAATTGTAGAGGTCAACGACCGTTCGTCCCTACCAGAAACCAACAAAATCAAACAACTTTTAAGTCTTGCCGACTATCTAGTCAAAAAAAGCGTCTGGATTATTGGCGGAGATGGTTGGGCATACGATATCGGTTTTGGCGGGCTAGATCACGTAATTGCTAGCGGGCGCAACGTCAATATTTTAGTAATGGATACTGAGGTCTACTCCAACACTGGCGGTCAATCCTCCAAAGCCACCCCCAGGGCTGCGGTAGCCAAATTTGCTGCGGGAGGCAAACCAGCACCCAAAAAAGACCTGGGTTTAATTGCCATGACCTATGGTAACGTCTATGTAGCCAGCGTAGCAATGGGAGCGCGGGACGAACATACCCTCAAAGCCTTTATCGAAGCAGAAGCCTACGATGGGCCTTCCCTAATCATTGCCTACAGCCACTGTATTGCCCACGGCATCAATATGACCACCGCCATGAGCCATCAAAAAGAGCTAGTAGATAGCGGACGTTGGCTGCTCTATCGTTATAACCCTCAACTGAAACAAGAGGGAAAAAATCCTTTACAGATAGATATGCGATCGCCCAAAAAACCCGTTAACCAGTCGATGTATGCGGAAAATCGCTTTAAAATGCTCACCAAAAGCAACCCCGACGCTGCCAAAAGACTCCTCCAAGAAGCACAACAAGATGTCAATACTCGCTGGCAGATGTATGAATATCTTGCTGCACAGCAAATGAACTCAGATTCTTAACTGATATCTAGATAAACGCACAATTCTTGTAAGGGCGAACGGTCGTTCGCCCCTACGTCGAACTCCGAACTAATTATGAATTTAACCACTACCTATCTCGGTTTAAACTTGCGATCGCCCTTGGTCGTTGGTGCTGCTACTCCTTTAACAGAAGATATCGACAATATCAAACGCATCGAAGATGCAGGTGCTGCTGCTGTCGTTTTACATTCCCTGTTTGAAGAACAGCTAACTCAAGAACAGTATGAGTTGCATCATCATACAACAGTCCACAATGAAAGCTTTGCCGAAGCCCTGACCTATTTCCCAGAGCCAGAAGTCTTCCACGTTGGGCCAGAAGCGTATCTCAACCAGATTCGTCAGGCAAAAGAAATGGTTGACATTCCCATTATTGCTAGTCTCAATGGCTCGACTTTGGGGGGTTGGACTGATTACGCTCGACAAATCGAACAAGCAGGAGCAGATGCCCTGGAATTAAATATCTACTACGTACCGACAGATTTTGACTTGACAGCAAGCCAAATAGAGGCAAACTATCTCAATATTCTCCGCTCGGTTAAATCGGCAGTGACTATTCCCGTCGCCATCAAGCTCAGTCCCTTCTTTAACAACATGGCAAACATGGCAAAACAGTTAACCGAAGCAGGAGCAGATGGATTAGTCTTATTCAATCGCTTTTACCAACCCGATATTAATATCGAGACTTTGGAAGTACAACCCAATGTGCTGTTGAGTACGCCCCAAGCGATGCGTTTACCGATGCGCTGGATTGCTATCCTCTATGGTCGCCTCCAGGTTGACTTAGCAGCAACTAGCGGTATCCATAAACCCCAAGATGTCCTCAAAATGTTAATGGCGGGAGCAAATGTCACTATGTTGGTAAGCGTACTCTTGCGCCATGGCATCGAACATATCCAGGTAATTGAAGCGGGAATGCGTCAGTGGATGGAAGAACACGAATACGAGTCAGTAAAACAAATGCAGGGCAGCATGAGTCAAATTAATTGCCCTGACGAAAGTGCTTTTGAAAGAGCGCAGTACATGAAAGCAATCCAATCCTATCAACCAGAACGAATGTTCGTGTAATTAAAGAGAAATTTTATGATTTAGTCAAAACAGCATTACAAGCTGAAGGTTGGACGATAACTCACGACCCATATTTTTTAAGTGCAGGTGGAACAGAACTATATATCGACTTAGGAGCAGAAAAGCTAATCGCTGCTGTTAAACAAAATCAAAAAATAGCGGTCGAAGTTAAAAGCTTTACTGGTAAATCACAAATTACTGAGTTTTATAGTGCATTGGGGCAATATCTTACTTATCAACAAGGGCTAAAAATAGCTGAACCCGATCGCTTACTGTATCTAGCAATTCCTAAAACAGCCAAAGATGAAGTGTTTTCTCTCATTCTAACTCAGCAGTTAGTTGCCGAATTAAAGATTAAATTGCTTGTCTATTCTCTTTCAGGAGAAATTATCTCATGGGAACAGAAGAATTAGCCACTATCATCAAGGAAGGTTTAACCCAAAAAGTTAAACTGACTAAATCCAATAACACTGTAGAAGCTCAAACTGTTTTCGATTCTCTGTCTCATCGCTATAGCCTCTTTCATGTTGGTTGGATTAACGACCATCGAGTCTTTGGATGTGTTTTGCATATTGAAATCAAACAGGATAAAGTTTGGATTCATTGGGACGGGACAGAAGATGGTTTTATTATCTATTTAGAAGAACATGGCGTACCCCCCTCTCAAATAGTACAAGGTTGGCTACCTCCAGAAATGAGACAACATACTCCCTATGCAATAAATTAATCGACCATAAAAAATGATTTTTATAACGCATTGCGTTAGAAGCTTAGGACATTTTGCTAGTTATTATTTGCTATTTGCTACTTGTTTATCCCCAAAGGGGGCTACTTACAAACCAATAGCTTTTTTCTCCTAACCTAATCTTGTACGACTATATCGCTGATTTTAAGTTATATGGAGCATTTCCTATCATCAATTTATTTTGAATTATTATGCTCTTAAGGGGAGCTAAAAAAGAGGAAGAAAAGCGTAGGTAGTTTCTATCCTTCCGAAACAGAACCAGCTCTGGCTCAAACCAAATCTCTCTTATGCTTGTCTAATAATTTTGAATTGGAGCAAAGTGACTTGATGGTCTTCATGAGGAATGACTGAGTTAACATAACTTAATCTTACATCCTCTTTTTTACTGATTTCGGCATCGCCCCAGATATGGGTCGGATGAGTAACAACAACGGTGCTAATAATAATTTAAGAGCGTTTCTCGGGCAAATTTGGGGCGGGATTAGTTTTGCGATCGCAGTTGTCACCTCTTTGCTCGGTTGGATTCAAGTAGCACGGGGCGATCTAGGACTCTTTACGCTGATTCTGCTGTTGGTGGGTATTTCAGCTTTGTTTTTAGCTTGTGTTTACTACGTTTGGTTCTGGAAACCAGAGTCAGAAGATGGAAGCTCAATAATCTTGATTCCAGATTCAGACAAAGCAATTAAAATTCAAAGAGTCAAACAACAGCGCAGAAAAAGAATACGTTGTTTAGCACGGTTGGGACTTTTTATTATTCCCATCCTAACGGTGGCTGGAATTGCAGGCTGGCAGTACTATATATCCCTTCCGACTCAAGATTTTATTATCCTGGTTGCCAAATTTGATGGACCAAAACCACAGGAATATCGCGTCACAGAAACAATAGTTGAAAATATAGAAAATGCAACTGAAGAATATGACCATGTCAAGATCGAGGCTCTAGAGAAATCTTTAACTAAAAGTAACGCCAGACAAGAAGGGCAACGACAAAAAGCAGCGATCGTCATTTGGGGCTGGTATGGAAAGACAGAAGAAAAAGTGCCGATTAGCGTTAACTTTGAGATTCTCAAGTCACTTCCTGAGCTAGCAAAACCGGGACCTGAAGCTAGAGGACAAGTACAGACTCTAGCGGTTGCCCAACTGGAAAGCTTTAAACTACAAACTCGTCTTTCTCACGAAATGACTTATCTGAGTTTGTTTACTCTGGGAATGTATCGCTATTTAGAAGAGGATTGGGATAAGGCGATCGAGCGATTCAATAAGGCATTGGAAGTATTGGAGTCAGCAGAAGAACCTGTAACTGCTTTAGGGCAGGAGGTGGTCTATTTTTATCTGGGAAACTCTTATGGCTCAAAAAAAGATTACAAGAATGCTATTAATTATTTTGCTCGAGCTATAAAGTTTAAACCCGAATATGCCGAGGCATACAACAACCGAGGAGTAGTTTACGACGACCAGGGAAACTACCACCAAGCCATCTCTGACTATGATCGGGCAATTAAAATCAATCCTCAAGATGCTAAGGCATACAACAACCGAGGAAATGCTTACTACAAGCAAGGAAACTACCAGCAGGCCATCTCTGACCTTAACCAAGCCATTGAAATCTTTAATCGGGCAGTTAAAATCAATCCCGATAAAATCAATCCCGGAGCTGCGATAGCATACTACAACCGAGGAATTGTTTATTCTAACCAGGGAAACTACCAGCAAGCCATCTCTGACTACGGTCGGGCAATTGAAATCAATTCCCAATATGCATCAGCATACCATAACCGAGGATTAGCTTATCGCGACCAGGGAAACTACCAGCAAGCCATCTCCGACTTTAACCAGGCAATTAAAATCAATCCCCAATCTGCTAATGTATACATCGGCCGAGGATTAGCTTATCGCGACCAGGGGAACTACCAGCAAGCCATCTCTGACTATAATCGAGCCATTGACATCAATCCTCAATCTGCTGAGGCATACCTCAGCCGAGGATTAGCTTACGCTGACCAGGAAAACTACCAGCAAGCCATCTCTGACTATAATCGAGCCATTGAAATCAATCCCCAATCTGCTAATGTATACATCGGCCGAGGATTAGCTTATCGCAACCAGGGGAAATACCAGCAAGCCATCTCTGACTTTAACCAGGTAATTAAAATCAATCCCCAATCTGCCTTGGCATACAGCAGCCGAGGAGTAGTTTACGACGAGCAGGGGAACTACAAGCAAGCCATCTCTGACTATAGCCAGGCAATTAAAATCAATCCTCAAGATGCTAGTGTATACATCGGCCGAGGATTAGCTTATGACAAGCAGGGGAACTACGAGCAAGCCATCTCTGACTATAGCCAGGCAATTAAAATCAATCCTCAATCTGCCTTGGCATACATCGGCCGAGGATTAGCTTACGCTGACCAGGAAAACTACCAGCAAGCCATCTCTGACTATAATCGAGCCATTGACATCAATCCCCAAGATGCCGAGATATACTACAATCGAGGTAATGCCCAAGTTGGCTTAGAGAAATATCAAGCAGCCGTTGCTGATTATACCAAAGCAATCCAAATCAATTCTGATTATGTATATGCCTATTGGGGACGGGGAATAGTTCACCATAGAAATTTGAATAAATACCAAGAAGCGATCGCCGATTTAACCAAAGTCATCGAACTAGCTCCATCCTTTGCCGATGCTTATTCCGAAAGAGGTATTGTTTATCATATACTAGATAACTACACTGGCGCACTTTCAGACTACCAAAAGGTGCTGGCATTAGATGAAAAACACTTGCTAGCTATGGGCAATATAGGCTTAATCAAATACGAACGGGGTTCTATAGATGAAGCAATGACACAATGGCAGCAAGCAGTTAAGATCGATCCTGATTTACCCGAACCAAAACTAGCACTCGCTGTAGCTTTGTATGTTAGGGGAGAGGAAGAAAAAGCCTTCAAGATGGCAGAAGCAGCTTTGAAGTTAGATAGGCAATTTGCCGAGTTAGAACATCTTAAAAAAAATCTTTGGGGCAAACGTATGCTAGCAGACGCGGAAAAACTCTTTTCAGAACCTAGAATTCAAAGCTTTCTTGACTCTATTCAGCCTTAGTAGTTAATCTCAAATCCGTTTATGAAAACCCCTGATGAAAATCGATCGTAGAGACGCGATATATCGCGTCTCTACAGGGTTTAACGATTTTACCGATAATTACATTTTGTAATTATGATTTTCTTTTAAAGGTCATAACGGAAAGTGGAGGTACATTAATCTCTAGGGCATGGGGCCAGGGAGATGAGTTCCACTGTCGGGTTTCCAGATTGGGATTGACCATTCCATTGCCTCCATATTTTTTATCGTCTGTATTCATTAACTCCTGATAAGACCCTGGTTCTTTCACTCCTAACCAATAGTTTTGATAGACATTGGGCTTGAAATTACAAACCACAATCAGAACCTCATCAGAATGTTTATCCCTCCGCAGATAAGTAATCATGCCACGGGGCATATCATGACAATCAATCCACTCGAATCCTTCATTGCTAAAGTCATCACTGTAGAGTGCTGGTTCGGCATGGTAAATTTGATGCCAATCTTTGACCAGCTGGTGTAGTTGCTGATGGGGTTCGGATTCGAGCAACCACCAGTCTAAGTCCGCATTGACGTTCCATTCCCGCGTCTGACCAAACTCCATACCCATAAACAAGGTTTTCTTGCCAGGATGAGTAAACATATAGCCAAACAGCGCGCGCAGATTTGCTATTTTCTGCGAATCATCTCCTGACATTTTTTGCCATAGATGTCCTTTACCGTGTACTACCTCGTCGTGGGAGAGGGCAAGCATGAATTTTTCAGTAAAAGCGTACCAAATACTAAAGGTCAGCTTGCCGTGAACGTTGGAACGATCCTGGGGATGAACCTGAAAATAGCTTAGAGTATCGTTCATCCAGCCCATGTTCCATTTAAAATTAAATCCCAAACCGCCTACATCTAGGGGATGGGATACTTTTTCCCAGGTGGTAGATTCTTCGGCTATGGAAAGAACCCCAGGATAATTTTGAAAAATTGCTTCGTTTAATTGGCGCAAAAACTCGACTGCTTCTAAATTTTCTCGACCACCGTAGGCATTAGTTACCCATTCTTGGCGTTCGTAATCTAGATAGAGCATGGAAGCAACGGCATCTACCCTAATTCCGTCGATATGATATTTCTCGAACCAGAATAAGGCACTGGCAATCAGAAAATTGCGGACTTCATGGCGTTCGTAATTAAATACCATGGTTCCCCAGCCTTTATGCTCTCCTTTACGCCAATCAGCGTATTCATAAAGATGAGTGCCATCAAATGAAGCCAAACCATGAGCATCTTTGGGAAAATGCCCAGGTACCCAATCGATCAGCACTCCGATCCCCGCTTGGTGACAGCGATCGACAAAGTACATAAAATCTTGAGGAGTACCATAACGGGAGGTGGGTGCATAGTAACCGACTACTTGATAACCCCAAGAACCATCAAAGGGATGTTCGGTAACGGGCAATAATTCAATGTGAGTGTAGCCGACTTCCTGAACATAGGGGATCAGTTTGTCAGCTAATTCTCGATAAGTCAGAAACCGCGCCCCAGGCTTGTGAGGAACTGGTACTGCTTGACCGCTTTCGGGAGGGCTTTCCAGACTAGAATGCAGCCAAGAACCAAGATGGACTTCATAGACAGAAATTGGTATGTCATGAGGATCGGTTTGGCAACGTTTAGTTAACCAAGATTCATCTTGCCAAGAGTAGGACAAGTCGGTAACAATCGAAGCGGTAGCTGGACGCAACTCTTGTTGATAGCCATAGGGATCGGTTTTTAAACAGCAATGACCCTGGGCGTTTTTGATGGCATATTTATATTTTTCTCCCGCTTGAAGACTGGGAACAAATACCTCCCAAATTCCCATCTGGTTGCGTGTCATCGGACACTGATTGGTATCCCAGTCGTTAAAATCTCCTACTACTGAAACTTCTTGGGCGTTAGGAGCCCAAACGGCAAAATAGACTCCCCGTTGTCCTTCTCTTTCGGTTAGATGCGCTCCCAGTTTTTCATAGATGTTGTAATGTTTTCCTTCTCCGAATAAGTGAAAATCAAAATCGGTTAACCAATCTGCTTGTTTAACTGCTGTCATCTCTATCAAAAAATATTATGGTTTTAAATTTTTGAGGATTATTACAACTACTAAAATTTCATTCCGCTTTCTACGAACAGTTGACTGAGGTCTTTATTCATCAATTGATCTTGACGCAACATAGCTAGACAACGCTTGGCAAATTCATCATCTTTTTGAATCTTGTCGATCAAGAAAGCTTTTATAGATTTTGGAGTAACCTCTTTAGGGGCATATAACTTCTCAATCTCTTCAAAAGACCTCACCAGACTAAGATCCCGTTCTTGGACTTCATCTTCGTAGACCACCTCTTTACTCATCCACTCCCAATCAACTCGCTGAATCCAGAGTTTTTCCCCTGAATAAATCGAATTGATATTTAGGGTCAGATCGTCAGTTACATACCAGTAGGTTTCCGAGTCGTCATACATCTCACCATGTAAGCTGTTGGGTAAAGTTACATGATTGCCTGAAAAATTGCGGATGTTGACGTTGGCATTTGCTGTTGTCCGATAAGCTAATTTCAACCGCAGATACAATCCTTCTTGTTCGTATTTATTTTTTCTAGGCAGGAGATGACGAAACTCAACTGCTACACCAGCTTCATAAATTTCAATCAATCCCTGGTTTCGATCCAAATAATAGTTATCTCCATAGATAGCAGCATCTACAGCCCAAGCCGTTCCAGTTTGACCTAAAATGTCATGTTCTTCGGCAACATAAGGGCGTGGCATTACTGTTTTGGGTACGCGGTCGAAAAATTCTCTTTGAAATTTCATCATTCTAATTAAGTTGCTAAATTTATCTCGGTTTATTACATTTCTTAATATAGAGATCGAGTGTAATTTTTGAGAAGATATGTGTCAAGCAGTTTTAAAGTATTATTTCGTAATCTTTAGTTAATACCTATTTGTGGATCGTGACTAGTTCTCTTTACATTAGTACCACTGAAGCAGGAAGTGGAAAAGCTTTGATTTCCTTGGGGATTATCGAACTAATTCTCAGAAAAACTAGTAAGGTGGCTTTCTTTCGACCAGTCATTAGAAAACAACCCCATGGCAAGCAAGATGAAGATATTGAGTTGATTCTGACTTATTTTGCTTTAAATCAAACCTACGAGCAAGCCTTTGGCTTATATGTCGAGGAAGTTGAAGAATTAATCAGCCGTAGCAACTACGATGAAATTTTAGACCAAATCATTGGCAAATATAAAAATTTAGAGCAAAACTATGACTTTATCTTATGTGAGAGTTCTGATTATCTAGGGCAAGTCTCAGCTTTTGAATTTAATTTAAATACGGAAATTGCTAAAAACTTGGGCTGCCCTATTCTGATTTTAGGCAACGCCGATCGCCGCAGCATCCCAGAAGCGATCGCACCTGTCAAAATATCTCTCAAATCTTATCTGGCTAAAGAATGTCAGGTTGTGGGGATGGTATTTAATAAAGCTAATCCCGAACTACTAGCACAACTGCCTCTTGCCTTAGAAAAACAGTTCGGCAGTACTAATTATTTACTTGCCGTTATTCCCTACGAACCCAAACTCAGTAGTCCGAGAGTCAGAGAAATTGCCCAACAGCTAAATGCAGCAGTTCTTTATGGTCAGAAGCGACTAGATAACTTGGTATTGGGTTATGTCATTGCTGCCATGCGCTTAGAACACGCCATTACCAGACTCAAAGAAGACAGTTTAGTCATTACCCCAGGCGATCGCAGCGATTTAATCGTGGGACTGTTGCAAACCCATCAATCAGTTAACTATCCTCATTTATCGGGCATTTTACTCACGGGAGACTTGCAGCCAGATGCCTCGATTTGCAAATTAATTGAGGGTCTTTACGATCCCCTGCCTATTTTATCTGTGACTACCAATACCTACGAAACCTCCGAGTTAGTCAAGCAGGTTAATACTGCCTTAGAAGCTAGCGATCGCCAAAAAATTACTCTGGGCATCCATCTATTCGATGAGTATGTCAACTTAAACCAACTAGAACAGCAAATTAGTAACATCAAAGTCAAGGGAATAACTCCCAAGATGTTTACCTACAATCTGTTACAGCAAGCTAAGTCCCAAAAACGACATATCGTGCTTCCAGAGGGCAAAGAAATCCGAATTTTAAAGGCAGCAACGTTCCTGCTGAATCGAGATCTCGTAGATCTGACTCTTTTGGGTCAACCAGCAAAAATCGAGCAGATTATCAAGCAAAACGGCATTTCATTAGATACTAGCCGACTAAAAATAGTCGATCCTGCTAATGCCGATAAATTTCAGACCTATGCCGAGCAATTTTATCAATTAAGGAAACACAAAGGTGCAACTCCAGAAATTGCCCGCGAATATTTACTTGATGTCTCTTACTTTGGGACGATGATGGTTTATGCTGGAGATGCAGATGGGATGGTATCTGGTGCGGTTCATGCCACTCCCCACGTTCTCAGACCAGCCTTGCAGTTAATTAAAACCAAACCAGGCTTTTCTCTGGTATCTTCTGTCTTCTTTATGTGCCTAGAAGATCGAGTCCTCGTCTATGGTGATTGTGCGATTAATCCCAATCCTAACGCAGAACAATTAGCAGAAATTGCGATCGCTTCGGCAGATACCGCTGTAGCCTTTGGCATTGAACCTAAAATTGCTCTCCTTTCCTACTCCTCTGGTACTTCAGGTACGGGAGAACAAGTAGAAAAAGTCAGAACTGCTACCGCGATCGCTCGCCAACGGCGATCCGATTTAAAAATAGAGGGGCCAATTCAGTATGACGCTGCGGTAGATTTAACCGTTGGTTTGCAGAAAATGCCCGACTCCCAGGTTGCAGGACAAGCCTCAGTTTTGATCTTTCCCGACCTAAATACAGGCAACAACACCTACAAAGCCGTCCAAAGAGAAACTGGCGCACTGGCAATTGGGCCAATTCTTCAAGGACTGAAAAAACCAGTCAACGATCTCAGTCGTGGTTGTACTGTTGATGACATTATCAATACCGTAGCGATTACTGCCATTCAAACTCAAAGTCAAAATTATGAATGATCGACGGAAGAGTTGCCCACCAGAATCATAGACTCTTAGAGAATATTTCTTTGTTTATCAAGATTTCAAGATATTGCGCTCTCAATTAAATCAATTAAACTCTATTACCTCTGACAATCCAACCCAAAAAAGCACTAACAACTCCAGCAATAATCACAAAAGCTGTTTGCCTCCAATTTTTCAGTTCTCCAAACTTTTCTGTAATTTCAGGTATTTTAGTTACAGAATTTTCTACGTTAGATAATCTTTTTTCTATCCCTTTACCTTCAACTTGAAGAGCTTTAATCTCACCCTTAACATCACTAATATCCTGTTTTAGTTCGGCTTTAACTTCTGTAAGATCTTGCTTGAGTTCCGCTTTAGTCGCATCAAGCTTGCAATCTAACTGATTAAAGCGATCGTTAATTAATTCTTTTAATTCTAATAATTCTGTATTTGGTTTTGGTTTACCTGCCATCTTTATAGTTTTTAAGCAAGTTACTGACTGTTTTGTTACTTTGTCTAGTCAACTGCGTTTGAATATTGCTTGAAAATATCTTTAATTAAATCTAGAAAAGTATGTTAATTTTTTTTTCTGTATTATAGTCTATTTATTAGAACGAATAAGAGGCTTGCTGAGTATCAATTCCCCTCGACCTAGAGACTCTAAAATTTCAGAAACTGATAGTCCAAGATCTTGGCTTAACTTTTTGCATCCCTCCCATCCTTCATTGGTAACGCTTAACCTTATGGTCTTTTTCGCCGAAGCATCCCAAAAGCGATCGCACCTCTCAAGATATCTCTTAACTCTTAGCTCACTAAAGACTGATAATAGAATAAATAAATAAATAAACAGCTTTGGTAATTAAACTGATGAACAAAATCTTTTTCTTGTGGGAAATTCTCTTGGCTTTGTTATCGTTTGTGTTTTACAAAGTCATGAAGTTTATTATTGGTAATTTATTTACAGTTTATTTACTGCTGAATAAAACCAAAGCTTCTCAATGGCGTGTCCTATCACAAAAAACGATTAATGCCCCTTTAGTATTACCTGTTTTGATGACCAAAGGACCGCGTTGGAATACTCATGCAGTTATTGGTACTTTAGGGCCGTTTGCAGTCAAGGAAGCTATAGCCATAGATCTGGTGACAGCTAATAAATCTTCTCGTTCTTGGATTGCAGTAGTTTATAGTTTTCCTGGTTATAAAACCATTACCAGTATCGAATCAGAAAAAATCGACTCCGAGCAACCTTGGCATGAAATCCAAATGCCTGCTGGTAAATATTCTTTGGGAGTTCGCTATTACAATCGCACTGAGGCGATCGCCTATCCTGTAATTAAGGTTGATGGAAAACTCTATGTAGAGTCCTATAGCGTCCCCAATAATATTAACGATTACTATAACAATTTAATCGAGGCAAAAAATTGGTTTTATTCTAGTCTACATTACTATATCTTTACTATCCTCAAATTACGCAACTATTTACCAGAATCTTTTGTACGCCGAGAATATTTACCTGTAGGCGCACCTGCAACCCACTTTGCTTATAACTATTTAGAATCGCCACAAACTTTACAGATTGAGGTCGAACCTGAGATTATTCAGCAGTTTGATGTCTATTTTACTTTCTACGATCGCTCTAGCTTACCGTTAAGTTGGTGCATAATTACCGATTCAGAATATCTTTTGCCACCACAAAATAGAAAAGGTTATTTTCTGCTGCGAGTTCGACCAAAACCAGAGTATTCTGACACTAATATTAAAGTAGAATCACAGTTAGTTGAAATAAATAATACAATTCAACATTGGCAGGTTTCTGGAGTTGTCACGCCTGAGTAATGGGTAGTTAGTAGCAAGTAGCTAGAGACAAGCGGTGCGCGGGGATGGGGGACTTTTAACTAAGAACAGTTAACTATTGTGCATTACTATTCAGCAATGCCCGATCTTTTTAGCAACTGAACAGATCTACTACAGATAATCTGGGGATGGGGAGACGATAAGAGAAGGAGACTGAGAGAGAAATTTTTAGCCTTATTTTGGAGAATTGGTATAAAAACTAACAACTAACTACTCGTACAGACGCGAAATTTCGCGTCTGTACTTACTAATTGCTACATAATTATGTATGCCCATCTACTTAATAGTCTTCTGGTTTTATGATCGCAGGTACAAAAACAAAGGTGGTTCTATTAGCTTCAATAGTAAGTCTGGGTTGGCTTGGTGGGGGATGTAGCAACTCGGCTTTCGATCCTGTTGCCAATTCTGGAAATAATTCTAGTAGCAAAACATCTAATTCAGTTACTAGCGATGACTTGGATAATAAAATTAGTGCGGGAGAAAAAATACTTTTCAATCCAGATTCTAATACCTACAAGCAGGCTGCTGCTGCTGCTTATGCCTATGGTGATTATCAACAAGCAGGATCTCAGTGGGAGAGTAGCCTCAAACTACAGCGCAACGATCCCGAGACTCTAATTTATTTAAACAACGCTCGTATTGACAATAGTCCCTCCTATAGTATCGCCGTACCAGTCCCGATTAGCGCGGAAATTAACGCAGCCAAAGAAATATTACGAGGTGCTGCTCAAGCACAACAGCAAATTAATCGTCAGGGTGGTATTAATGACAAGCCAATCAAATTAATTATCGCCGACGACGGCAACGATCCTAACCTGGCTAAAAAACTAGCCAGTCGTTTTATTCAAAATTCGGAAATTTTGGGTATAGTAGGTCATTTTTCTAGTGATGTCACCTTAGAAGCAGCCCAAGTATATCAAAGCGAAGGTTTAGTGGTTATTTCTCCTACTAGTAGCTCTACCGTAATTTCTAACGTCGGTAGTTATATCTTTCGCACCGTATCTAGTGATTGTTTTGCAGGAAAGGCTTTGGCAGAATATCTGGTCGATCGCATCCAAGTCAAACAAGCTGCCGTATTATACAATTCTGCCAGTAACTATAGTACTTCGATGCGGGATGTCTTTAAAACCAATTTAGAACAACAAGGTGGTGCGGTAGTTGCCGAGTTTAACTTTAGTCAGCCAAACTTTGATATTGTCGATGTTTTAAAAAAGATTAAAAACAAAGAAGCAAAAGCAATAGTTTTGTTTCCCAACTCATCGGGAATGAACGCTTTAGAAACTCTAGACAAAACCTTTTTAATTGCTTTAGTCAATCAAGGAGAACTTCCTCTACTGGGTGGAGATAGCTTATATAAGCCTCGTACTCTGCAATTAGGTAGACAAAATGTAGTTGACATGGTTTTATCTGTACCGTGGCATACCCAGAATACCAACTCGGAATTCGCTGCTACGGCAAAAAAACTTTGGGGTGGTAAGGTCAACTGGCGTACTATTCTAACCTACGATGCAACTATGGCTTTAGCTAAAGCGATCGAGACTAACCCGACTCGCACGGGTATCCAGCAAACCCTTCTTTCTCCTGAATTTACCGCTGAGGGAGCATCAGAATCAATTAAATTTTTGCCCACAGGCGATCGCGCTGCGGAAATAGAATTAGTTAAGGTGGTAGCTGGTAATAATTCTGGCTTTGGCTACGATTTTGTCCCCGTTACCGATACTTCTTATTCTACTAATGGCATATGTGAATAATATCGCATTTTCTCTTACCCCTATTTGTTTGGGTTTGATCTTCAGTTCTTTTTATAGGGGGAGTGAACGGTTACTTTTTTGCCTGTTCAACATTACACAAAAATTATTTATGACAAAAGCTGACTAAATTCTCTTAAAGCTACACTAGAACCTACTGACCAAGCTCGATTAACATAGTTAGGAATAGTTTGTTTGACTGGGAAGTTAGGGAAAATTTGACTGGTATCAGTTACTAAATAGCTATTATTGGCAAACTGATATATATTCAATTCACCTTGTTTGTAAATCCAAACTTCAGGAATAGCTAAAGGGATATAGTCTTCAATGCGAGTAAACGAGGTGACATCAATCTCTATGGCTAAATCTGGTGGTGGATCGATACTTAAATCTAACTCACGTTTTCCTAATATTGCTTGGTAATTCTTGATATAAAAGCAAGCATCGGGTTCTAATCCTGGTTCTCTTGCGCATCTTAATGTTATTGGATGAAAGCTTTGCCAGTCTTTTCCTTGATGACGTAGTAGTGCTTTAATTAAATCGGATATTACATCTATTTCATTGCCATGTTCGGGTAAAGGACTCATTAGTAAAATATAATTATCTCGGAAACGAATACGAGGAATAGCGCGATCGCCCAATCGAGCTAAAAGCTGTTCGTAATCGGCTATAGTACCAGGAAACTGTAAGATCGTTCCTGCGGTCAGATCGATTTTATCTGGGGTGATGGTAGGCAACATTTTTTTACTTTAAAATTACTATTTGTTTGTTCCAACTAATTTTTGGCTTTCATGATTTCTCGTTCATCTTGCCAGAGATTTTCTGGTAAACGTTCGTAGATTCCTCTCTCTCTGGTCATCATGTTATAACCAATAAATTCTCGTCGTAAAGTGGCACTATCTGGATGATGGCGTTGAATAATTTGATTGACTTCTTTTTCGCTATAAACTCGTTCCAAATCGAATTTATTTATTAACCACTTGAGAATTACCAAACGCTTTTTACGGGAAGCTGGTATTTTGGTAATGCGATCGCTTTCTAAATAATTTCTTAAAACTTTTTTCGACCAAGCTTCTACTGGTATATCTTCAGTCCAGTTTGCCATTTGCTCGGAGGTAAACAGAGATTTATTCAAACTAGATAAAGTATCGCTATTGAGTCTATATAAATGCGTATTACCGAGCGATCGCATTTCGACTAAATTTAATTCCTTTAACTTCATCAAATGATGCGATACTGTTGGCTCTTTTAACTGCAACCGTGCAGCTAAATCTTCGACACTACATTCAGCTTGGGACAAAATACCCACCAGTTTTAAGCGATTTTCGTTGGCTAATGCTTTAAAAAAATTGAGTAGGGTATCAAAATCTAGAGGATTCATTATACTAATTCGATGTTTTTCTAATTAGAATTGTATCGAATTAGTTATGCAAGTAGCAGTAAAAGCGATCGCCTGGGGGGAAAATTATATTTAGAATCTTTGAGTGATGTTTTGGCAATTCATCTCTTACGCAACTATTGTGTTTTCGATCCAGTATTGCGTCAGTCTACCAAAGGGTAGCACCAGCCAAGCTTCGTCAAACCATGGGACTGATGCCGACTAATACTATTTTTAGTTGGGATGTGACGGGTGGGTTTGACTCTGGCATGAGTTCATTTTAAGCGATCTCCTCCACTTTTTTTCGCTCTCCTATACAGGATCTCTGCTACCTCTCTCAGCCTATCTTTTACTACTGCTTGCTCTTCTGGTGTCATCTTTGATTGAACAAAATCTTTTTCTTTAAACACCATAATAAGTAGGTGGGTGAAATTAAATATAAAATAGCTGTGACAGAGATTAGGGATTGGGGATTGGGGAATGGGGAAAAAATTAATTAGTTGGGTTTTATAAATTATTCTGCCTACCTACTTACTCTAAGCATTTTTATTTATTGCAAAAGTGGGATACTCCCACTGATAAATCTAACTTTCTCTGCACCTTGAATCATTTGTAAGGCAAATTGAGCTGAAGTAAAACAAGTTGTCTTCTCAATTTCATTTTTGTTTGTCAACTCATTCTTAATTTCATCGACTAGATTATTAATGTTAACTACTTTTCTAGTCTCATCTTTCCAGTGAATAGGTTGAACTTTCCAATCACTCCTTTCCGTTCCATCTAGCTTTCTTAACTCTCGCTCCAGATTGCCATTCTCATCATTATTGAAACCAAAATGCAGTCCCTCTGGCTTGAGAGAGATATCAACTGTCAGAATTTCTCCATCAAACAGACAAATTAATACATTTTCTGAAAGGCGATCGCAACGTAAAATTTTTGCTTTCTGATTTTCGAGCATTGGTAGATCGCCAGTTATGGAAGATTCAGAGCCATCTATTTGTAAATCTGACCAACCTGAAACTACTTCCGATCGCATTATAAAACCAGTGATTTTTTTGGCTTCACCTGTTAGAGGATTATTGGTACTATCTTGTTGCGCGCTAGATACTTGCACTCTACCAATGCTAAAGGCACCATCTAGCAGAGATTCTACCCAAAACCAATCTAACCAGAAAAAACGAATTGATTCTGGGGGTAGCATCTGTTCTTCTGGTACTAGATAGTTAAAAGGAACATCGTATAAGAGTCCTAGTTGCTCGAACCAGGTTTTTAGATCTTCAGGGAGATCGTTATTAATAGAGTCACTACCAGAATTGTCAGGAAAGATATGAGGAAAAAGAGCTTGTTGATTATTTTGGGCTATTTTTTGGGCTTTGTTACGTTTCCAGTTAAAGAGGCTGGTGGCAAATTGTTTATCTTGTAGAGCTAATAGTTGACCGAGTTGCCAAGCTGCTGCATAGGAAATATCAAATAAACCAGTATTAGAATTATAGGAAATAAGTTGGTCTGCACTGCGAACCGAAAGTTGAGACAGTTTTAAATCTGTCTGATTTTGACCTGGTATGAGAGGACTATGATACCAAGAAAAGGTTTTACCTCCCTGGCGGAGATAATGGGGTAAGGGAATATATCCTTTGGTAAGGTACTGTTTAGTATCAGCATTTATATTTTTAGGAAGCCTTAAAATTCCATCTCGATCATAAACACTTAGCCTATTATTTTTGCTGACAATGGAGTAATGCTTATTTTCATCTGTGATATCCCATCCCTCGCTATTGGGAACAACAGAATAATTCTCTGAAAGGGGATTGTTGTTTTTTTTGAACTCAGTTTTTAAGCTATCTGATATCTCCCCTTGATTGAGCGTTTGTTCATCTGTATCTGATAAGTCTATGCTAAATAATAGATTAAAATTTTCAAGCAATCCCATAAAACTTTGTTCGGGTTCAGTACAAGAAAAGCTCCAATTTTTTAGGACAACTAGACGAATATAATTTTCATTTGTGGCATTTTGATAATTAAATTCACCATTATCGTTATATCGTTCTTCTAAGGAAACTAAATAGGCTGTGCTGATTCCCTCTTTTTTGGGAAGCCGATTGCTAATAACTAAGGATAAAGATTCGCTATTTTCTGTATCTCCTGTTGTAACTTGACGAACATGAGCTAGATATTCTAAGTCATTAATGGTTGGTAAAATAGCTTCCAGTAGCCCTCTTTTGAGATCCAAAACTGTCACTCTATCCGTTATATTATGTCCAGTAAGAACTTGAAATTTTTCCAGATCTTCAATACCAATACCTGGAAATCGAGGCTGATCGACTGCTTCAACTCTTTCGTTTAGATCTTCTAATTGTAGAACTGTTAATGGAAGAACTGACGGCGTTTCTCCTTGTGTCTCTTCTTCATAGATAATCAATAATCCTAACCACGGGGCATTTTGGTTTCCAGATTGTGCTAATCTTTCCCAAGGTAAGGTACTGCTTTTCAGGGCAATGTGCGGTAGGATATGGGAATGATCGCCGAGGCTACCTGATGGGGGAAAAACAGCATGAATCTCTTGGGGGTTTAATGCAAAGCGATTTCCTCGAACTGCAAAAGTAAGATCAGAACTAAATGTTTCCTTGATATCGTCAATTTTGATAGTTTGCTCGATCTCAATTTTATATTCTCCAGCATCTAAAGGTGTTTGATGGTTTTGAATGAATTGAATTTGACCCTTGGCTGTTGTATCGCTAACTTTAACACTCATAATTTAAACTAAAAATAATAGGATTAAATAATTGCAGCTTCAAGTTGAGGTGCAATGATAAATGCTTGCTCTATTCCTTTGTCTGTTGTAAATTCTTCTAAATCGATCTCGATATCGGATAATCCCAAGCTTTGTTGCAAGCTATGCCTAGCATTCTTAACAGCTTCAGAAGTTATACTTTGAGCAATATTTCTTTCTCTTATATCTTCGTCTGTTTCTTCACTGGCTGAAAAAGTAGCAAACGAATTCCATTGATAGGCATTACTTACAGGTTGTGTATCGTAAGCTAGATTCTTACGCTCAATAGCTTGGGGTTCCCCAGGAGTTGGAGGATTGGCAGGCTTAATTTTATATCCAGATAATACATTGTCGATAAGTCTTGGTTGATTGGGATTGTTGCTATTGGATTCTCCCCATAATCCTGTCGGAATATTTTTAGCAATCGGAATACATTCAAAATTACTTCCCTGGCTTTTTTCCCTACCGTCTGCTTGGATTTTTACCAGAGAAATACTATATTTCGATTCAGTAAATTTCTGGTTATTGACATTCATAGGTGCGACACCAAAGCTAGTCTCCGGCGTAATCCCAGATTCAGTCTGTTGTTTGATTAAAATTTGCCCAGTTTCAGCATCTTTAAGGGGAATTATAGAGGTAGCGGTAAAAGCAAATTCTTGAGGATTGACAATAAAGATTTCTTCTTGGTTTGCTGTTTCTAGTTTTCGCAGCAGTCCACTTGCAACATCAATGGTGCAAATTTTGTTATCAGCAGGTAAGAAAGATGTTTTGAATTCTGACCACTTAATTGGCTTGGGTTTCTGACCAGAGCGATCGCCAAAGCGAATTGTAAAAGAGACTACCGAAAGATTAATCGTGGCTGTACCTGAGAATTGTGGTCCCCAAATATGTAAGCTTGCTCCTACCTGTACTTTAATAGTTTTACGCCAACCAAATATTTTAAAAGTGTAGGACGCACCAAGACTCAAGGAAATTCGAGCATCATAAAAATAGGGCTTCCAAGCGACGATAAAATGAGCCTTAGCAATAAACCAGGCTTTGATACTTCCCGACTGCCAAACCGCTTCTAAGCTGCCTCCTGCCATAATTGCTGAAGCAGTCAGAGCAAAGTACATACTACCTTTGACACTCAGTTGATTACTAATGCGCCAATTGAGAGCGAGGGGATCTACCCTAGGATAGTGAGCGGGAATCTGGAAACTGGGATGGTAGCCCCCAACTGTTAGAACAAAATCGTCTTGATATCGACCAGAAAACCAACTGTAGAAGGCAAATCCCCCACTGAGATGACAGTTGCGATCGAAGAGATAAGAATCGGGCAGAATTTTGCCCTCGACTTTGAGCGTACCTTCAGAGGGAACAAAGCTAGCAAGAATAGCAAAGCGGACTTGAGCCAGAGGCGGAGGGAGAGTATCTGGGTTGACACCTGGGGGGATGGGTGGAGAAATTAAGGTTGAGATACCAAGTAGATCTAGGGCAAAGCGATCGCCGAAAGTGGCAACGAGAAGCACAAAAGACTCAATCAGCTTAAAGGAAGTAAACTTAATTCCTACCATTAACACCACCTGTCCAACCTTGGGGGGAATGTATGGTCGTAAGTCTTGCTGAATCCCTATGAGTTCATCTACATTCGCTTGTGCGCCACTTAGCGCAGCTTGCACTAAGGGAAAATTAGGAATATCGTCAAGGGTGGGTAAAATTAAACTGCGGTTGTAGGCGAAACCCAGGGCAAGTCCAGTAACGAAGAAAAATGGAGGTCCGCCAATTGGTTTGTCTAGTACACCATAAATAAAGAGGGAGGGATGACCTTCAGTGGTAGTATACGAGCCGAATGCGAATAGAGTAAATGCTTCAGTCTTGACAATGACAGTTCCAGAGTACTCGTCTTTGCCATCAATTGTAGTTCTGAGGAAAGAACCGCCAATGGAAACTGCTCCTTCACTTTCGTAGTCGATGCCAATACCATGAAGGTTGAACTTCGGTTTAAATTGTTTGATAGATGAACCAACAGATAATCCATCTAGGGTTAAGGTAAGCCCAGCAGAAGAAATGGAAGCGTCTAGGAGAAACCAGACTTCTGAATTTTGATATTGTACGCCAACCCGCTTGAAGTAGACAGGGCCAAAGTTCTTTTTGAGGTCAAACCATTTAGTAGTTTCAGATTTTTGTGGAGAAGTTGTTTCTGTTGTTTCTATACTGGTTTTGGCTAATAAAACATTTGAGTTATTTTTGTTTTTACTATTGCTAGAGTCTTCTTGCCGATCGCTTTTCGTAATGGGAATATCTAAAGTTTCTAGGCGATCGCCAAATTGCATTGATGCAGATAAACCCAGTCCTCGATCGATATCTTGTTGTTCGAGAATTCCTGCGATTTTGTTAAATTTGGCGGAGGCGTAGAGAAGTTTAAAATTTTTAATCGCAATGGTTCGATCTGAGGCAAATTCCTTTCCAATTAAGGGAAGGCTAGATAAGTTAATTTCTGTACCCAGATTTAAGCTAATTAAATATTGTGTTTTTTTATCTTTTTGTCTAATAATTAATAATAGTTCGTTTAAAGCAATTTCTATATCGTCAGGTATTGAATCTCCTAATTCCTTTTCCAAGGCGTTAACAAGATTTTTTAGTTTGATAGATTCTTGAGTAGAAATAGTTCCCTTAAGTAAAGAGGTTTCATTTGCTATTTTTTCTAGCTTAATCTCTATTGGTTGCTCGGAAACATTTAGTTCAGCTATAAATCCAAAATTAAGCTTAGCTTTTTTTTTAGTTTGATTCATTACTTCTCTAATAAGCTGTTGATGCTGATGAACTGACAAAAGATAGTAAGGGAGAACAGCCATTCGCCCTTACAATTAATGTTTAATCAAAGCTATTAAATTTAGTATGAGTTCGGGATAATCTTGTTAACTCGAACTCACTTTATCTTATTTTTCGTTGCTAACTGTCAGGTAAATTCCCTTCAAAGCCAGACTTCCAACTCCTGTATCACCTGCATCGGCTGCTGTATCGGGTATTTCTGGCCAAGTTGCTGATAAGCCTATGGTATAAAGAGTGGACGAATTAGGATTAATTGCTTTAGCTTTGCTACCAGGAATTTTAACGTGAAAATCTTCAATGGTTAGCACAGCATCTACTACTTTTTTATAAGCTGTTTTAAGAGCGTCAATCTCTGGTAATGTTTCATTAATTTCCTCGTCTGTGGTTGGTATTGTCGAATCCGTACCAAAAGTTTTTAAAATTCCATTAATTCTATCCCCTGCTCGACCTAACGAAACTTTCGTATTGTCAGGCAAACCACATTCAATGCCATTTTCTTTAATTTCATTAATTGCAGTTGTTGGTTCGAGAGAAACTTCTTTGCCATCAACATCAAATACAAGACCAAAATAGACTTTAGTCTGATTTGTGGTTGCCAGATTTGCTGTGTTAACCATAATATTTTTCTGTTTTTCTATTGTTTAGTAAATAATTAGCGATCGCAAAATCCGTGATTTTGCTAGGTACTATTGACCGCGGAAGGCGGTGAACCTATGATCTCAAAAACAGTTATTGATAGTCTAAGCTTCAGATCGTCGGAAAAGTTAAAAGGAGTAGAATCTAAAGTCATCGATTTTCCTATAGCAGTATATAGCTGACCTTCAAGATTATGGAGTTCAGTTCTACATCCTTCTCCCGATTGGATCTCTTGAATCTCAGTTTGTAGTTGCAAAATTATTTGTGAAATAGGAGTATTTTCTGAAAAATCAGTTGGTAATTCTAACTGATATCTTTTGTTAACAAGCTTTAAAAAATCTGCAATATTATTAGCTTCTAGAATTGGATTATTATTGTCCATAATTTTTTTTAGATAGAGCTTTGATAGATAATATAGCCTTTCTAACTCTTTATAAGATACGTTTCTATTAGCTATATGCGAAGCGGTATGCTAAAGCACTAGCTTCGCGTCGTCCTTTAGGATTAGCTATTAGCTAAAGTTTGTAACCGTAGCAGATCGTAAATGAGAACTGCTAGATCGTAATCTCATTACCAACTCCCTTCTCTTCGAGCTAACTTATTGCTAACAAACATTACATCTACATACCATGTCTCATTATGATTATGAGTTGCTATATCTGCACGAATATACCATTTACCTTGATTGACATACATATAAACTTGCACAAGGTTCTGTGCTCCTTTTTCATTTATATCTCCATTTAAAGCTCTAAAGCCAACGATTGCTGCTGAATATTCATTGGCTGAATAATTTGTATTGTATCTTATACTATCCCCCAAATTTGTGTATCTTTTGAGAATAATAGGTTTTGTTTCAACTTGGATATTTTGAACCTTGAGAGTCCCATTATTTGTATTAAAGTGCATTTTGACATTATCATCTGTGCCTCCCGAATCTCTGATATAAAAATTGTCATCAACAGTTAGATAAACTTGTCCACTTTTTCGATAGATTGCCCCATCTACATTTAAGTGTGAAGAACGATTCAAGCCATCAACTCTTAGCGTTTGCGTACTTGTTGTACCATTAACTTTTAAGTCATTTACGATTTCTGCATTTCCCTCTACTTTTAATTTATTACTGCCTATATTCTTTGTTCCGATACCAATATTTCCACCTTGCTGAATAAATAATCTAAAATCTGCTACGTCAGTTTCTACAAAATTTAAACCTGGTGTATTTCCACCATAATTTTGTTCAATATGCCATTTCTTTTTGCCATTGGGATCTTCAAAAGCAATTAGCCCTTCTTGTTTACCTTGCGCTCGAATTACTAGAGGTTCTTTTGATAAATTGGACGAGCCAATTCCCAGTCTTCCGTTCGTGACAGAGAGATTACCTGCGATCGCTGTATTTCCCTTTACTTTTAACTTATTATCCCCTGGAGCAGTTGTGCCGATACCAACATTATTACTGATTGAATTAATGGCTAATGGCTTATTGCCATGAGATTGAATCCAGCTATAATTTTGGTGATACCCCAATCGGAGGTTTGATTGATTAGTGGGACCGAGAATTAAGGTATTGCCATTAGCATCTTGATCGGTATTTTTTATATGAAGCTTGGCTTGTGGTTCGTCAGTGCCAATTCCTACACAACCGATCTTGACATTATCAGAGGTTTTATATTCTCGATATACTAAAGGCCCTTTATGAATCGGAACGTTAATATATCCATCCCAGTAACCTGGAATATTCTCATAATGAACATAAAGATTGGCATAACCAGAAAGGAGTTGAGTTTTAAGATTGCTAATATTGAGTCTTAGGATTTCTTCGCGATCTTTGAGTTCCAATCCCTCTTTACTTTGACAAATAAAACTCCACCGTGGCGTTATTCCCTGTTTTTCTTTACCGCCAAAAACCCAATTGTCTTGACCATACTCAATAATTATTTGAATATCATCTGCATCTGTTTTTTCGACTAAAGCCCAGTGTTGTGTATGATTTTCTGTTGTTTCAACATCAAAAGAAATTGTGAACTTAGCAGCTTGATCTAGAGTACTTTCGCTATCAACAACTCCACGTAAGTTTAATGATCCTTTCTTATTCAATTCAAATTTAATTACTTGTAAGATTGGCGATCGCTTTATTATTGCCTCTATATGTGTAAGTTCTAAAGAGAGTAACTTATTCAACTTGCTTGTAATAGCATTTAGGTCATCCTGAGAGACAATACCCAAATTAGCGATCAAAATCGTCACAATTTCTTGTTTATCGGCATCTTTTAATTGTAAAGTTGAATTTGAATTTTCCAATTTACCCTGTAGATTTTGGAAAGAATCATTTGATTCTATTGATGTCTGCAACAAAGTAAAAAATTGTTTTGTGGCATCTGATATGTTTGGGTTTTGTTGAATTTCTTCTATAGCTTGAACAAAGTTGGGAATTTTTTCTCGAACAAATTTAAGTAGATTTCCATCCCACCTAGTTGTATTTACTTTTGTTATTTCAGGAGATTCTAAAACAGTTAAGGAAACACTTTGATTGGGCAAACTTTGAATTGTTAGAGTTAATTCATTTTCAGTTCCATCATTGAGAATGGTATTAGAACCCAAAAATCCTGCATATAATGGAACTTGTTTTTTGCCTCGCTGATTAACGATATTGAGATATTGTAATTTGTTGCCACTAATCGGTTCGCTAGAACCTTGATACTGAAGATAATTATATTTAATTTCTACCCTTGTTCCCCGCGCTCCTCCTTCTGGCGCAGCCCCAATATTTTCTAGAGTTAAAGTAATCCTTGCTCCATTTTCTATTGTTCTTGGTTCGGGATTGCTTGACAGTAGATAAAATGTATTATTTTGCTCTATTATTTGCCAACCTTCTTCTTTTTCCTTGAGAGTAATTTCTCGATCTTCGCCACTGTTAGATAGTAAAGTACCAGGTCGAAATGAAATACAAAAATGATAGTTATTTAAGGAGAGTCGGTCGTCAATTGACTGAAACTCAATCGTTCTGCCAGAGGTATTTACAATCTCAATTGATAGAGACTGTCTCAATGAACCATCATCAATACTGAGAATATTTTGTCCGTCTTCATCCTGTAATAAAATCTGAAAAATATCGGAACGAGTTGTAGTTGTAAATTTACCATTATTTGTAGTAGCGATCATCAAAATTTCTCCGACTTGTAAACAATTTTTGAGATGTAACAGATAAATGAAGATGTTTTATGTTTGACTAGGTTTCGTATTAGTTTCTCCAGCATTTAGTTTTTGCTGGCGCATTTTGTTAGCTTGTACTTGGGCTTCAGCCTGAGCTTGAATTTTATTAATTAATTGAAAAACTTCGATATAGGGACGCTGCCCTAAAGAATCCAGAATTAGATTTACTTCTTCTATAGTTAGATTAATACTTATTTGTTCCATCGTTGTTATTTTAAATAATAAATACTGTTAAGATATATCATTTGTATTTGTATCTAATAAGTTTGCATCTTCGGGTTTACTTAAGACTAGCCAGCCTTCTCGAATTTCTTGAGATCCTGAAAAAGTTGCTTTTGAAGATACTGGATCGAGCCTAATTTCATTTAAATCGAATATCTGATTAATAAGATTGTCTAGATTTTTCAAATCGCCTACCAGCACTTTTCTTTCATCTTTGGCAATAATTTTAGCTTTATTTTGGAATTCTTCGTTGACATTTTCAGTAAAGGCTGTTAGCCATTTTTGATTGAATAACTCTTGCCAAACTCGATCGGTATCTTCTGGATTTGCTGCTAACTTACGCTCAGAATAAGATCGAACGAAAGCTGCTTTTTCAATTACTGGAGTCGTCAAAATTTCCGACCAATTTTCTCTGCCTTTTTTCTCTAACCAAACCCAATCGTAATCTGGAGCTGTTGGTAAAGGAAGATTGAGACTACCTTGATTGGTCCGTTCTGTCAAAATAGGAGAGGTCAGGAATGTCACCTTGATATTGGCTAATGCCTCTGTATAATGGTCGGGAGGAATATTAATAACCTTAGTGGGCAAAATACCTGATGTCGCATGAAATACTCCTCGCGGATCGACTAACATCGTTAAAGTTTGAGGAGCGCTACTAATAGACTGGATAATATTGATTGGTCCTTCCTCCACTTCTGGATTGATATCTGGATCTATAAATTGAGTTTCAATTTTTTCAGATTCATTAAGCTCGCTTTGTTGAGCATAAAAAATATTGTTTTCATACTCGTAGTCTTCTCCAGCTATGGTCTGTTCTTTCCAATAACCAATAATTCCATCATTAAGCTGTCGATATTCCCCGATGCGAATTGGAACCTTAACATCGATCGAGTCATCAGTAAGCTGTCGCGCATTTAAATTGCATCAACAGCATTGCCTTTGTTTTTCAATTTCCTGTCCCAATTAATAATTAACTCTCCCTGATTCAGAAGTTGATGTAAAAGAGATTCTAGTTGCTCAATAGATTTAAAAAGGCGATGAGCCAAAAATTCCTTGGCTGAATGCCAAACTAACTCAGCAATATTATAATCTGGACTATAGGGAGGTAAAAATTCTAGAATCAAGTTAGGCATTTCTCGTGTAATTTGTTTGAGAATATCTTCTTTCTTATGAAAGCTTGCATTATCTAAAATAACCAGGATTTTTGTCCCCTTAGTCTCAAAATCTTCTGAAGCATTGCCTTGCTGTATCCACTCATTTATTACTTCTTGATAAAGTACCTTTAAAGTTAAATAAAAATTATTTCCATCTCCTTTTGGCACAAAATCTACCACTCTTTTCTTGTCCGAATAGCGAACTGCACCCATCACATTGACTCTGCCTTTTCGTCTTTGACCAGTTATCTTTTTTCGAGAACCTTTTTTACTCCACAGCTTCCTTCTCAAAACTCTCAAACTAAATCCGCTTTCATCCCAAAACCATATCTGTAAGAGCTTTGGCTTCTCCCGACTAATTTTTATATATTCTTCTAATTTCTTTTTGAAAAGTTTTCTTTTTTCTGGTTCTTGTTTATCCTCTAAACTATATTTTGCCCAAAGGTAAACGTACTTTTTTTGGGCTAATATCCTTCTAATTTGCGAACTACTCAACTTAATGCCTGTTTTCTCTTCTAAATAAGTGGCGAGCCTTTTTGCCGTCCATCTTCCAAATTCATATCCTAATTCTTCAGGATCTTGGTCTACTATTTTTAACAAGAGCTCAATATATTCTTCTGTCGCCTTACGATAATTTCCTGACATTCTCTTATCTTCGAGACTCTCAAGATTTTCTGGGTCTCCATGAACACACCAATATGCTATTTTTCTTAACGAACAACCCAGAAAATTAGCAATTTCTCTCTGAGTTTTACCGTCATTGAGCAATAGTAAAATTAAGATTCTTTCTCTAATTTCTGGATGTTCGTGCTCTTTTAACGTTTTTTGCAGTTTTTTTTGTTGCTCTTGACTTAGAAACCCTTTGACTGGCATTACTCACAACTATTGATTCTATTTCCTATTT
>JASJEI010000076.1 GCA_030064795.1 Pleurocapsa sp. MO_226.B13
GCCTAGTTGAAAAAGGTGCGGTCGCTTGTCGAGGGACTACAATCCATACATAGCGTCAATAAATAAATTAAACACTATATGTAGTGGTTGACTTATTTGATTTTTTCTTAAGTTGTCACCAATGGGCAGGCATTGATTTTTATCACTTCTTCTCTTTAGTTAATTTAGCCGATCTCATTTTGGGTCTATCCAACTGAAAACCGCTGTAAGTTTGGCTTATAGCCAATCAACCATTAACAAACTCAGCTAATCTTTTAATTCCTTCTTTGATCGTATCCATGTCCGTTGCATAAGAAAAACGAATACAGTTATCCATGCCAAAGGCAATGCCAGGAATAGCAGCAACCTGTTTGGTTTCTAGTAATTCTTCACAGAAATTGAGAGATTTTTTCCCAGTTTGAGAAATATCAACAAAAAGATAAAAAGCACCATAGGGTTTGGGACAGCTTAATTGAGGAATTGCGTTAATCGCTTCATACATATAACTTCTACGCAGGGCAAAAGCAGAAAGCATCTCTTGGACACATTCTTGAGAAGACTCCAAAGCGGCGATCGCGCCATACTGGGCAAAAGTACAGACATTAGAAGTACTATGACCTTGAATTTTAGCCATTGCCTCGATAATTTCTAAAGGTGCAGCAGCATAACCTACCCGCCAGCCAGTCATCGAATGACTTTTGGCAAAACCATTACTGGTAATAGTACGAGTAAAGATCTCATCGTCTATCGATCCAATGCTGAGATGTTGAGCATCATCGTAGAGGATTTTTTCGTAAATTTCATCCGAAACTACCAGGATATCCCGTTCTACAACCACCTTAGCTAAAGCACGAACCTCATCAGGAGCATAAACTGTACCTGTGGGGTTAGAAGGAGAATTGAAGACAAATAACTTCGTTTTGGGAGTGATAGCTTGTTCTAACTGTTCGGGAGTAATCTTGTAGTCATTTTCTGCTAAAGTATCTACTATGATGGGCGTACCGCTTGCCAACTTAACCATCTCTGGATAACTCAACCAATAGGGTGCGGGAATGATTACCTCGTCTCCTGGTTCGATTAAAGCTTGCATCAAATTAAATAAAGAAAACTTACCGCCATTGGTGACAATAATATTTTCCGCTTGATAGTTAAGCTGATTGTCTTTTTTCAGCTTTTTGGCGATCGCTTGTCTCAGTTTTAATTCACCTACAGCAGCACCATAGCGCGTTTTTCCTTCATCTAAAGCAGTTTTAGCAGCTTCACAGATATGTTGGGGAGTGGGAAAATCAGGTTCACCCGCACTAAAGCTACAAACATCAATTCCCTCGGCTTTCATGGCTTTGGCTTTTGCCGAAATTGCCAAGGTAAGAGATGGTGATACCCGATCGACTCTTGCTGCTAGTTTCATGTCCTTCAAACCCAAGATATTCTGTTGCACCCACTAAATTGATTATTATAGTGTCCCAAAGACTTAAGATGTTAGTTGATATCCTGGCACTTTTCTTTACATTTCCTTTGAATGTCAGCGGATCGGGATTTTTGTAGCGATCGCTTTCCATAGTGCTTTAACAAGCTTAATTTTCTGCATTAAATTTGTCTCTCGTTTATCCTCAAAGCGACGAGGACAAGTCCCCATCGCATACGGGGGCAAAGGCGCGAAGGCTCGAAGAGAGTTGTTTGTTTGGCGTTGTTCAGTTCTTACTTTTCCCGTTAAGTGTTTCTGGCAAGCTGCCAGCCTTCACAAAGGTCGTGTAATTTTAGCCAACCACGCTCCTGAACTTGAATGCCAATGGGAGTCTTACGACGATGTTCGAGATAACCACCCAGATAAGCAACATAAGGAGAATGAATCGCTATAGTCGAGGGAGGCATATCAGAGGGCGATCGCGTCTCTTGAAAATTAAGGTTTAATTTAAAAAACTTGGGGGATAAAATAATTATGAGCTATAATTAAATAGGTTAATATAAGTAAAATTTATGTTAACTCGGATGTGAAAAGTTATTTAAACATCTAAAAAAATTCGTCCTTGTAAGAGGAGGCAAAATCATGACTGCGGAAAATGCTGCTCGAATCTACAAAAAGGTAGAGCAAGCCCAGGCTCAACAGGAAAGACAGAAAGCACTTAGCAATCCAGAAGCTTTCATTAAGCTGGCTGTAGCCAGAGGCTATGCCTTCACAGTCAAAAATTTAAAGACTCAACTCAGCCAATTGTCTGATGAGGAGGTGGCAGGTATTTTTAATCCAGGTATTCCACCAAGGCGACATCTTTTCCCCAAATAAAAAAATTATAGAATTCTTAAACAAGCGTCTCACTTAATCTAGTCGGGACGCTTTTTGCTATAGATACGACTCAATACTTATAAGATTACAATTATTGAATTATTGAGAGAAGAAACATCATGAAATATATTTGCTCAGTTTGTGGCTACGAATACGACCCAGAAGTAGGCGATCGCCTATAGCGGTATTGACCCAGGAACAGATATTTTTACTTCCAAAGTTCCAACTGCATACTGCTCTTTCATAAGCGCGATCGCCTTATCCAAACTACAATAACTAAACTTAATCCTGCTCCCACTCAAAACCGCCGTAGCCATTTGATTAGGCTCGATGGGAATCCTGACATCTTCGGGAAAGTCTACCGTTAATTCGACCTTTATGTAGATGTCAGCACCAGGATAAGCCTGTTGTAGTTTTTCCAGTTCTGGGATCGCATCTTCATCATTAAAGGTCAGATTACTGATTTCAGTGGTGGCAGCTTCGCCAATATCAGTAGTTAACCGCTCGACTATTATCTGTTATATGTTCGTTGGTCTTATAGATTCCCTGTCCGTCACCGACGATAAATTCTTTACCCTCATTGCCTAATATTAGATACCGACCATCGGCGGGAGTTCTATCTGATGTCCAATAACCTGTGATGCTCGCGTATACTTTATTGGTACTGGCGTTCTCGTTATATATCCGCACGATACCATCTCTTAAGCCTAGATTCTGGGAGACTTTCTGAGTTATGCCCCCACCATTAGCTAGATAAATTCCCAAACAGAGAAGAGCGATCGCAATTGCTAAAACCCATAACTCACCAGCCCCACCAGTTTTTAACCTCCGTCGCGGATTGCTAACGCTGATTGCCCAGGCGGGATTTGGATAAAACAATTGTACTCCTTGCTTGGTGAAAGTATCGGAGAAATAAGCCAGTAGATGACCTAGAGGTAAAGCGATCGCAGCCTTGATATCCCCTAGTAAAAAATGGCTGAGCAGGAGAGAGACAGCAGTTATACCCGCAGTAGCCAGAAGAGAATGAGTAATTGAACGATGGGGAAAACGATCCTCAATCCAGGAACTAATCGGAAAGCAGATTTTACCGATGGTTGAAGTAGTAGTGTCCAAGTCTGGTAGTTGAGAGCCAAGTATAGCCAAACCTAGAGATAATGGGCTTGCCGTTCCCAGAATTAAAGATTTTCCCGCTGCTGCGATCGCTGCATGGGTAATGGACATCATAGGCTGTAAAGAGTAGAGTTACTTTTTACCAGTTTGATTTGGGAAACTGGCGAGCGTCAGTTATCTGGCTCACCAGAGGTAAAATTCTAGGTACTCTCGGTGCGCTCGCCACTAAACAATACGGAAAGAGTAATGAGCGATAACAACAGACGTTATGACATTGATTGGCTTAGAGTGCTTGCCACGTTCACAATCTTCTTCTTTCATTGTGCGAGGTTTTTTGATGAGGAAAACTGGCATATCAAGAACGAGCGGTTAGATTTGGGGATGAGTATATTCGTTGGCATCGTGAGTCAATGGATCATGCCTCTATTTTTTGTGCTTTCTGCTAAAAGTGCTTATTATGCTCTGAGTCACCGAACAGATAGGCAGTATCTTCAGGAAAGATTCAAACGGCTTGTCATCCCCCTTCTCTTCGGCATATTTGTTCTCATACCGCCACAGGTCTACATTGAACGTCTGAGTCACTCACAGTTCTCTGGCTCGTTTATTCAGTTCTTTCCTCACTATTTCGATGGCTTTTATGCCTTTGGGGGCAATTTTGCCTGGATGGGTCTTCATCTGTGGTATCTGGAAATCCTGTTCATTTTTTCACTACTCACCCTACCCTTCTTCCGCTATCTCAGAAGAGAAACGGTGGGTCAGAAAATTTCTCAAACAGCTAATTTTTTCGCTCGACCTGGTGTCATCTTCTTGCTTGCCATTCCCTTGAGCAGCAGCGAACTGTTGGTTAATTTGCAGCCAGACGGTATTGGCAGGAGAGATTTTGGCGGTTGGAGTCTTTTGACCTACTTACTCTTTTTCCTCTTGGGTTACTCGCTCTCCTGTGATGAGAGGTTTCAGCAGAGCATCGAAAGGCATAGAGCGTTCGCCCTAGTCCTGGGTATAATCACAACTAATGTCGGGTTGAGCTTGCAGATGTCTGGATACTCCACCCGTGGATTCCTCTTCGCGCTTCTACGGGCTTTCAATTCCTGGTTTTGGCTGGTTGCCATACTTGGCTTTGGAAGTAAATATCTTACCTTCAGCAATCCGCTACTGAGGTACGCAAACAAAGCAGTGTTACCATTTTACATTTTGCATCAGACGGCGATCGTCATCATTGGTTTTTTGATTGTCAGTTGGGATGCCAGCGTGATGGTGAAGTATCTCGTTCTCAGTACATCGTCATTTGTGGTGATTGTTGCCTTATATGAATTGGTAGTCAAGCGGTTCAAAGTTTGGCGATTCTTGTTTGGAATGAAAGATACATAGTAAATTATCATTGTCCTAAGTATCCAGATTAATTTATTTTCATACAAGTGTTACCATTACTTAGCAAAGCTCAAAACATCTAGTTTATTTAGGTTTAATAGTGGCCCAGGTAGTAGTCGAAAACGTCTATAAAAGCTACTCTCGCTCTCAAACGGATCGCAGTGATGGATCTAAATCGGCGCAGATCGAAGGAATAAATGCCGACTCGGTTAAATCCAAGCAGGTTAGCGTGTTGCGGGATATTAATTTTACGGTAGAAGATGGTGAGTTTTTGGTTTTGGTTGGGCCTTCTGGTTGTGGTAAAAGTACTCTGTTACGTTTATTAGCTGGTTTGGAAGCATTGACAGGAGGAAATATTAGAATTGGCGATCGCCTGGTTAACGATTTACCTCCAAAAGCTAGGGATATTGCCATGGTGTTTCAAAATTATGCTTTGTATCCCCATCTAAATATCTATGACAATATTGCTTTTGGTTTGCGACGCAATAGTAAGACTGGGGAACAAGATAAAGTCTTAGAAGATATCTTGACAGCCACAACCCGACATTTGCCTCGCAGTTTAAGATATATGTCGGCGAAAGAGAAAGACGTTCGGGATAGGGTGAGGTATGTTGCCAGTTTATTACAAATTGAAACTTTATTATCTCGTTTACCCAAAGAACTTTCAGGGGGACAAAAACAAAGAGTAGCATTAGGTAGGGCGATCGCCCGTAACCCCCAGGTTTTTTTGATGGATGAACCTTTATCAAACCTCGATGCCAAACTTCGCACTCAAACCCGCGCTCAAATTGTCAAACTCCAGCGACAGTTAAAGACAACTACTATTTATGTTACCCACGATCAGACAGAAGCAATGACTATGGGCGATCGCATTGCGGTAATGAATAACGGACAAATTCAACAAATTGCTCCTCCCCTAGAAATATACAATCGTCCTGCCAATCGTTTTGTAGCCGAGTTTATTGGTTCGCCACCGATGAATTTTTTACCTGTAGATTTGGCGAGTCCTTTGAGACTGGTACATCAATGTTTTGAGCTTACTTTACCCGCAACTTGGCAACAATCTCTCCAGTCTATACGAGCAAGATCTTTAATCTTGGGGATTCGTCCTCAACATTTATCTTTAACAAAAGAGAGCAAATCGAGCATTCAAATTGAGGTAGATTTAGTAGAGGCATTGGGTAACGAAACCTATGTTACTGCTCATTTAGTAGCAGATATTAATGCAACCTTAACCGTATCTCTGCCATCAGATAAACCCGTCGCCATTGGTGACATCCTCTGGTTGGCTGTAGATCTGGCTAAAATCCATCTTTTTATAGTTGATGATGGACGGGCGATCGCTCTTTAATAATTACAATCGAGATTTTCTGGTGTATTCACAGATTACGAAGTTCGCACCAAAAAATAGTAAACAAGAATAACCATGATTAAAACACCAGATTGGGTCAAAAACGCCGTTTTCTATCAAATATTTCCCGACCGCTTTGCCAGAGGTAAAGCAACTGTTAAAGGACAATGGCAGGCTTCTACTTACGAAGGTTGGGATGCTACTCCTACGTACCAAGGATATAAAGGAGGAAACCTTTGGGGAGTAATAGATAAATTAGATTATTTAGTAGATTTAGGAATTAATGCCATTTATTTTACGCCGATTTTTCAGTCTGCTTCCAACCATCGCTACCATACCCATGACTACTATCAAGTAGATCCGATGTTGGGGGGAAATGTAGCCTTTGATGCCTTGATTAAGGCCGCCCACGAGAAAAATATTAAAGTAGTCCTAGATGGCGTATTCAATCATGCTAGTCGGGGGTTTTTCTTTTTTAACGATATTTTAGAAAATGGCCCCAATTCTCCGTGGCTGGATTGGTTTAAAGTTCATGACTGGCCTGTATCTGCATATGATGGAGATAAACCCGCAAACTATGATAGTTGGGTTGGCGATCGCGCTTTACCTGAGTTTAACCACGATAATCCCCAGGTAAAAGAATATATAATGCAAGTGGCCGAGTACTGGCTGTATCATGGCATTGATGGCTGGCGTTTGGACGTGCCTAATGAAGTAGAGACTCCTGGATTTTGGCAAGAATTTCGCGATCGCGTTAAGGCGATTAATCCCGAAGCCTATATCGTCGGAGAAATTTGGGGCGATGCTGGCTTTTGGCTAGATGGGACGCAGTTTGATGGAGTAATGAACTATCGCTTTACTGAACCAACTATTGCTTTTGCTAGCGGTGAAAAATACGATCCTGAATATTGCCAAGGGGAATTGATACCCTATCCTCCGATTTCAGCGACAGAATACGCAGTTAGAATTGATGCTTTACTCAAACAACACGACTGGGAAATACAGCTTGCTCAACTAAATTTGCTCGACAGTCACGATACCCCCAGGATGATCACTACCGTTGGCGAAGACAAAGGCAGCTTTATGTTAGCAACAGTGTTATTAATGACTTTTCCTGGTGCGCCTAGTATTTTCTATGGCGATGAGGTGGGTTTACCTGGGGGCAAAGATCCTGATTGTCGTCGTGTTTTTCCCGAAGCAGAAAAGTGGGATGTAGAAGTTCTTAAAGCATACAAAGAGTTAATTGCCCTGCGTCACCAATATCCCAGTTTACGTACTGGAAAATATCAGACTCTCTATGCCGATCGCAGTGTCTACGTTTTTGCTCGGATCTTAGATGAAGAAGAGATAGTTGTTGCTGTTAATGCTGGTAATGAAAAGTCCACAGTCGGTTTGACGGTGACACAATTGCAGTCTCAACCCGATAATGTCGTCTATGGTTCGGGAAGATTAGCTTGGCACAGCACTGCCGATAATAATAAATTGGAAATTACCCTTCCCGCTCAAGGTAGCCTGATTGTGGCTTGATTGAATAACGCAAATTCTCTCCAGTAGAGTGGGCATTGCCCACGCTACTATCTAAGCTAATCGCAGGGCGATCGCGATGGTTCCCATAGCTAATAGACTTTCCCAAGCTTCTCTGGTAAGTTGCCATTCGATTCGACTCCATCCGCGATCGCGCATCCAATCTGGGCTTGGGCGTGCGCCGATTTCACTAAGTAGAGAGGGATTAAAAAACTAAAGTATGTAAAGATGATTAAAGTCAAAGACCAGACAAATCAGGAAAATCAAGATGGGAGCAAGGCTGAGAATCTTTTTGAACAGAGAAGAAGATAGAACATTACTCGAATTGAGAACGGCGACTACAGTTCCTCAAAGAGTAAAAGACAGAGCCTCAATGCTACGACTAAACAATCGAGGATGGTACATCGAAGATATCGCAGTTCATTTTAATTGCCATCGACAGACGGTCAGAGAAACAATAAATCGATGGAAAAAGTTGGGATTAGGAGGGCTGTGGGAAGCCAAAGGCAGAGGCGGAAAAAAGCGTTATTCAGAAGAAGATTGAGAAGATCTCGAACAAAGTTTAGAGAATGAACAGCGAACGTACAATAGCAAACAATTGTCACAAAAACTAGCTAGAGAAAGACAAGTTCAATTGAGTCCTGACCATCTACGGAGGGTACTCAAAAAAAAGGGGGTGATAGGTAAACGTACTCGTCAATCTCATCGTCAACGCCAAGACCAAAAACAGCGAGAGATCAAGCAAGCTGACCTGGATATGGTGGAGTTAAGTGCTGCGGTGGGAGAAATTGACTTAAGAATAATTAAGCCAAACGCAGGGCGATCGCGAATAATGCTGTAGCCAAAAATGCTGCGATCGCCCCCACTTTAAGCAATCTGGCGCTCGCAGCGTGGTCTATACTTATTTGAAGTGGCTTATTTAGTCAATCTAGCTCAGTCGAGTAGGCGTTCAAAATCCTTATGCCAACCATCAAATTCTGTAACGAAATTGTAACCGCAGACCGTCTCAAGCGATCGCTCGGAAATAATCTCTAGTATTCGTGCTGCGCGACCGCGTGTCTCTTTTTGCGATCCAAAGGGGTTGAGTCGCATCCTAGACCCTGGAGGGAAGGCGTAGTCACAGATAAACAACACCTTGTCATAGATATACATAGTAAAGCCTGGTGTGTGTCCACCAATATGGAACGCTTCGATGCCACGTTCGGTGAAGTCGCCGTTAAATTTATTGTCAACTGGGAAGGGTTTAGCCAGAGGATGTTCGGCATCCAGAACGTGCAGATAAACTTTCGCATCCCAAAGTTCGCGATACTGGTTGGATGCACCCATAAAATCCTTGTGGGTAAAATAAATTGCTTCTACTGGCTTTAAGTCTGAATTGAATGCTGAGGGACAATCAATCCAGACCGCGCCATCATCTGTTTCAATTCGATAAGCAGCGTGTTCGTAGCCAAGACGAGGCACAGATAACAACTGCGTAACGTAGTCATTGACGTGATACGGCGTGACTGTATAGGTTTTTTCCGCCTCATCCCAAGTGACGAATTGATCGTGACGCGCTCCGCAAAAAGGGCAGATATCGGGCATCTCGCCAATCATGTTGTAACCACAAACGGTGCAAACCCATTGCTGATGCTGCATGGTAATCATGATAAATTCCTCCGAAAATGTCTAAAATTTTCTATGTAACTTCAACTATCGCAGAAACCCTATCGATATCCAGTTGCGTCGGCGGGCTTACCAGCATCTGCAACCTCACAAACATAACGCCAAGCATCGGGCTGAGAGCCATCTAGGTCTGTAAAGCCGTAGATCTTTGCTAGTTGTCCGCTTGAGAGAGACTGACCATTCCAACGAGCAACATCGTGGTCGACCGCCAGAAACGCCACGGCGCGACCGACGTAGCGGGGGGTTTCAGAGATGACAAAGTGTGGTTCTTTTGCTGTTGCATCCCGCCAATTGGCTTCGCTCACTCCAAAGCTATCCAACATAATTTCGGAACGCAACCAGCCTGGAGTTAGGGCAAGGGCTGTACATTGATAGGGTTGAAGTTCTTGTGCCAGCGATCGAGCCATGCGAATCACCGATGTTTTTGCCAGGTCATAAAACAGCGACAGTCGGTAGTTTTTGTCATTGTATTCTGTCGTACCATCTGTAATTTCAACGACTAATCCACCTGGATTTTTAATCAGCAACGGTAGCGCGAAGTGACTGGTAATGAGATGGGTGTCAACCGCCAGCCTTAGCATCCGTAGCCCATTCTCCAGGGAATGTTGCCACACGGACACATTCATCTCAACTAAATATTCTCCGCCTATATCGTTGACTAAGATATCCAATCGACCTTGCTCGTCTTCAATTCTTTTCACCAGAGCTTTAACCTGTGCGGGATCGAGATGATCGACTCGTACGGCAATGCCCTTACCGCCTGCTCGAGCGACCAGATCTGCTGTTTCTTCAATGGTTTCGGGACGGTTGTACTCGGAGCGTCGATCGCGGGTGGTTCGACCCGTAACATATACAACTGCGCCAGCAGCCCCCAGTTCGGTGGCAATGCCACGACCAGCCCCCCTTGTTGCTCCAGCAACCAGAGCGATTTTGCCCTTAAGAACCCGATTCATTTTTAAACCTCCTAATTCTCTATTTGAAACAAGTTAATGAGGATTTGTTCGGTTCGGAACACGATCCTAAATGGGCGATCGCCTTAGACCGCTAGGCAAACTTAACAGCAGGCTGGCAAACGAGAAAGCTCCCAATTAAGCAGCGGTCCTTTGGGAATGATTCGCCGATTAATCACTCCTTCGTAGGTATCAAAATAGTGACGCTTGATGTGGTCGAATTTTACTATTTCCGCTATGTGGGGTAAGTGATAGATCTGGCGCGTGTAGTTCCACAGATTGGGATAATCGGTGAGACGACGGAGATTACAGTTCAAGGCTCCGTAATAGGCGACATCGAACCGAACCAGAGTGACAAACAGGCGTATGTCGGCTTCGGTAAGGCGATCGCCCACTAGATATTGTTTGCCTGATAACCGTGTTTCTATGGTATCTAGGTGATGGGAGCGTTAACCAGTTCGTCAAGATCTACATCGTCGAGGCAAGCGACGTTGACGGAATAAAACTTGCCACCAATTTCGGGAACATCGCCCCAGCCAAATGAACTCACCCCGCAATGTCGGCAAAACAAATGATGACTAGTTTTTGAACCGAATTGATACTCTCCCAATTCCGCTTAGGGATTATGTAAAAATAACTTGAACAATTAGATGGCAACTTGGGGTTTGATAATATAGTTCCACTCGCCATGAAAACTGTTTGGCTCAATAGCAATGTCATTGAGTTGTTGATCTGTAACTTTAATTCC
>JASJEI010000020.1 GCA_030064795.1 Pleurocapsa sp. MO_226.B13
AATAGTGCAATAAATTCAACTGAACAACGCCAAACAAATAACTCTCTTTGCGCGGACAATTTAAACTTTTGAGGGAACCTCAAAAGCCATGTCCTTGCCTTCGCGCCTTTGCGTGAGACAAATTTAACGCAGAAAATTAAGCTTGACAAAGCAGTAGGGATCGAAACCACCCACTCCGCCAATGGGATAATCAAAAGAAGACCAGCCACCAAAATCGAGAGTAAAACCAGGGTCTACGTAGGGATTATAAGGATCTTGCCCAATACCTTCAAAACCAAGCTCGATAGGATAAAGATCTTCCCCAATTAATCCTTCAGTTCCAGTTTCACCAAAACCTCCACTGTAGTTACTGATACTAAGAGTATAGTTAGTTGCTATTCCATCATGGAATAAAGCGATCGCATGATAACTTCCTGGAGTTAACTGGGCAGAAATTAATTCGTTTTCAGTTCCTGGCATCTCCGAAAAGTTTATCGCTTCTCCTTGACCATCAAATAACCATAGATCCGAATCAGCAGTCAAGCCATTAAGACCGATATTATATAATCCTGCTTCACTGACGCTAAAAGAATAAATATCTCCCTCGTCAGTACCACCTGTTGCTTCTAGGTCAACTAAATTGATTAATTTTATGTAATTAGAAATAAATAAAGTATTCAAAACTTTCGATCGCTTATTTGATGAAAAAATATGCTTGAGTGGGAAATTAATACTCCATCTTCTTTGTGGAGATGAATTTTGGAGGTTTTCCAGTAATTGGAGATCGCCTATCTTAAAGCCATGTAATTAAAACCAGATAAAAAATCACTACCTCAACCTGTCGGTCAAAGTAGCGAAATAATCTTAGAGGGAATAATGGTTTTTTGAGGTGGTTTAAACTTTTATCTACATGACAGGAATCTCCTGAGAATAAGTTAAATCTTCGGGCATAACTGTACCTGTAGGGTTAATAAGATAAGCGATCGCATCTCCTTGATATTCTAAGACCAACTCATTAATTCCATCTGCGGTTAGATCCGCAGCACCCAGAGTATAGTCTTCCATCTGTCCGAATACTTCTAGTTTGTCCCCTTGTTCTTGGTTAAAATCATAAATCATGGCAACGCTATCTCCGCGATAGTGGGAATTGAAGTTTTGGTGTTAATGTTTTATTTGTTCTGTAGGTTCGTATTTCTGAGACGGAATGGGTTATGCAAAAACTGAAAAAATATTTCTGATAGTTGGTAGTTGGAAAATAGATGGGTTAAAACCGTTCTTTTGGTTGGGGCGATCGCTCAATTGTTCCCAACAAAGCTAAAACTCCCATAGATTAGTATCTACAGGAGCGAAAAAATATATCGATTTTAATAGTTTTAGATCTTAATTAAGTTGGAGATTTTTAATAGCAATACCGCGTTCTTTAATTTGCTTTTGCAGCCAGGCTTGGAATTGTTCGTGTAGCAGACGTTTACGAGTCAAAGAGTCTAATTTAGCTGGCATTACTCGCTCGATTTGAATTACAACCGTGTGTTCGCCCATGGGAAAAGGAGGTAATAATTCCCCTGGTTGACGATTTTGCAATAATCGAGCAAATGCAGGCGGTAAAGAACCCAATTCTACAGGTGCAACCATACCGCCCATATTTGCTTCTATACCTTCGGAATATTGTTGGGCTAATTCGGCAAAGGTTTGTTCTCGATCTTGAATCCGAAAATAGATTTCTTGGGCTAAATCGCGATCGCTAGTACGAATTATGGAGAAGGATATTTTATCTAATTGGGATTTACGCTGTAGGAAATAACCTTCTAAAACACTTTCCCATTTAGCTAATTTTAATTTTTCGATTTTTAGTTGGCGCGTGGCTATTTCTTCGAGATCGGTTTGATTCATTCCTTGGTTAATTGCCCAATCTTGACGTTGTGTTTCGGTGTGGAGTTGATTTTGTTGGTAGAAAATTTGACAAGCAGCGTTTATTTCTTCAGCAGTACATTCAATTGTTTCAATCGCTTCGTCAATAATGCTTTCTTTAATCAGTTGAGGCAACATTTGGTAACGTGCTAGACGGGGGATAATGTCCCAAGCAGTAATAGTCCGATCGTGAGATTGAATTGCTAGAGTCATTTTTAGTATTTCCTTGTCTTTTGTTTGCTTCTGTCGGTTCGTATTTCTGAAGCTATTCCAGGTATGCAAAAAAGATCGGAAATTCACCAGCTAAATAAATTATTGTTGAAGCTCTCGTGCTACTAAATCTAAGTGAGACTTTTGGTGGGTAGCCATTAGGGATAGTCGAATACGGCTAGTAGGTACGGTAGGGGGACGAATTGCAGGGGCAAAGATACCCGCTTCAATTAGTCTTTGAGCCTGGTTTAATGCGGTTTCTGGAGTATTGAAGTTGATACAGAGAATGGGTGACTCGGAAGGAAGCAGATCTAAACTTGATAGTTGCTGCTTGAGGTAATTAATATTTTGCCAAAGTCGATCTCGTCTGCTAGGTTCTTGTTTGACGATCGCGATCGCTTCAGTAGCTGCTGCGGTGTCGGCAGGAGATAATCCAGTAGTATAAATCCAGCTGGCTGCGCGATTACGTAAATAGTCGATTAGAGTCGCGCTACCCGCTACATAACCCCCTAAACTACCCAAGGCTTTACTTAGAGTGCCGATTTGAATTAGTTCTCTACCAGTACAGTTAAAGTGTTCTACGCAACCAGCCCCAGTCTTGCCCATAACTCCCGTAGCATGGGCTTCGTCTACTAATAACATACATTCAAATTCTTCGGCGATCGCAATTAGTTCGGGCAAAGGACATAAATCTCCATCCATACTAAATACGCTATCGGTGGTAATTAAACAGCGACGATATAAACTACGATTTGTGGCTAGTTTCTGCCGTAAATCGGCAAGATCGTTATGTTGATAATCAATTGCCGTCGCACCGCTGAGAATTGCCCCTTTTTTGAGGCTGGAGTGATTGTAGCGATCGCCTAAAATTAAATCTCTTTGTCCGACTAAAGCCGATACCGTCCCGATATTAGCAAGATAACCCGAACTAAATACCAGTGCAGCTTCTGTTTGTTTTAAAGAGGCGATCGCTGTTTCTAATTCTTGATGTAATTGTTTGTGTCCGCTGAGTAACCGCGAACCCGTACTGCCCGTACCATATGCCTGAGTAGCCTCTACCGCAGCCTGAATCAACCGAGAGTCTGCTGCCAACCCCAAATAATCATTGCTGGCAAAGTTAACTACGGACTTGCCTTGTAACTCCACTACCGCCCCAGGCTTACCCGCGATCGCTTTAACCGAACGATACCAATTAGCGCGATGAATCGTCTCTAGGGATTTATTTAGCCAACGATAAGGATTGGTCAAAACTTCTTCTTCTTGAAAATCTCCATCCTAAAGCTTATAACTTAAAGCTACAAGTACGATCGTTACCAATCTCATCCTTAGAAATCTCAATTGTTTTATTTATGACGAGAATCAACGGTTGCCACTGCTACAGGCTTAAGGATGAATATCAGTACTAGTAAGGTCAAAAGATGAATTAACCAATGAACCATAATCAAACCCCAAATCAAACAGCAAATTCCCATACACACTCCCAATAAAGCAAAGATATCGCTAGAAGTACAGAAATAAATAACGATGCTAGCTATGGTGGTTATGAGTAACAAAAAAAACATTGGTATCATGGAGTTTATGGGTAAACTATCAGTCTGTCTTATCTAATGAATGAGATTACCGAGATTGGACAATCGCTCTTTCTGAATTTTGGGCGAGCAATTAAAGATGTGAGATAAACTCTACTTATTAATTTAATAAATAAGTTTTATCTGTCACACATTTAATTTAGCGTGCGATCCCCGAAAGAATTCTCATTTTCTAATTCAAACACAGATATTGTAAAAGTTCTTAATACAACTTTAATTTTTGATATTGGAAAATGTTCAGCTAGATATTGATAATTTATGTTTTTTCGAGAGGTCGATCGCGATATTAAGTTGAGTTTGTCGATACAACATTATGCTGAAGAAATGTTTGAACTAACTGACAAAAACCGAGATTTTCTCAAACAATGGTTGCCATGGTTGGATAATGTTCGACAAGCCTCAGATACCAGAGAATTTCTGGAATTACAGCTATTGAGATTCCAACAGGGAAAAGCATTACACGTTACTATTTTCTATCGAGATAAAATTGCAGGGGTAGCAGGATTTAACCAAATCGATCGCGTCAACGATATTGGCTATATCGGTTACTGGTTGGGAGAAGAATATAATGGCAAAGGCATTATGACCAAAACCGTCAAAGAGTTAATCGAGATTGGTCGTAGTTATTATTCTCTAGTTCGCTTCGATATTAGATGTGCAGTAGAAAATAGTCGCAGTCGCGCCATTCCCGAACGCTTGGGGTTTCAGAATGAGGGTGTTATTCGTCGTGCTGAAAAAGTTTACGGTCGATATCAGGATCATGTTATCTATGGATTGCTAATGCGATCCTAGTCTATGTTGGGTTTCGTGCCTCAACCCAACTTACTAGAACACCGATTCAGTAATCAAAAACTAAGCAGCGCCTGCTTTGGAAGCAAATTTCTCTGGGTCGTCTTTCAACAGCCTTATCAGTACATGAAGATTATGAACCACTGCCGTGCGACGGAGGTCAAATAAGTTTTTTCGCACTCCAATGTAACGGGCTCGATCGCCTTGCCAGCGACCGATGTGTGACAAACTAGGTTCCACGGCTACTCGTTGTCGTAATTTAGCCCGACCAAGAGGCGTTAATTGACGCGATCGTAGTTCAGCAATGAATTTCTCATCAGGGTGAATAGAAATACTACGCCCTTTCTTGCTGGTAGTACACTTTTGTCTCAGATGGCAATTGGCACAGGTCGCTGATGGAAACTGCACTTTGCCTCCTTCCTGAAAGGGTAAAGTTACATGATCGGGACAAGTAATTGTTCCTGACTCATTGGTCACAAGTTAAGCTTGAGTCGCATTTGTCAACTGGGTTTGAGAACCAGACGAGAAAAAGAAATTAGGAGAGTTTTTCTGTCGTTCGGGAAAGGGAGCAATAATCAACTGTTTGCTATAGAGCGGTTGCCATCCTATAGCACCATTAGAAGAGCTTTGCTGGGTGTAGACTATGAAGACTATTCGTGCAGATTAGCGCGTTTTTTTGAGATTACTCCTATAAAAGGGGAGACGTTAGCTTTAGTTAGCAGCAGTTAAAGGCAATCAACCCATGCTTTTTCAAGCCATTCAACAGCATTTTACCCCAGACGATACTTTTGAACCGATAAATTCGGGACATGGACGAATTGAAAAACGAAAAGTTACTATTTCTCCAGCTTGCCTAAACTTACCTGATTGGTTAGAGATGACAACCATAATCAGAGTTGAATCCCAACGCCAGACGAAAGATAAGAGAGAATTTAGGACTCGATACTATATTTCAGACTTAAAAGAAACCGCATTTGAGTTTTACCAAAGAATTCGCGGATATTGGGGAGTTGAAAATCGAGTTCACTATGTCCGAGATGTGACCCAAGGCGAAGATAAGTCCAGAATTAGGACTACTCCTCTCCCACAAATAAGAGCGATCGCTCGTAAGAAGCGCGATTAATTTGTATCGGGATGCTGGGTTTAACAACATGGCAAAGCGCGAGCGCGTAAATGCCAATTTGGTTTAGAGCATATTTTATCTCTTTTTAGAATGATATAGCCCTGACCTAAAGACATTGGGTTTAGGTTTGAGAAAAAATTAGAAAATTTGTCAATTATACTAATTGTTTTCTTCAAAAATCAAGGAATAATAGTGTCAATTATAGTCTAGGGAAAAGGGGATTTTAAAAGCTTTTAGGTTAGCGGAATTTATCCGCTAACTTTTTTCCGCTTGTGACTCCCGTTGGGGAATAAACTTGTTTTCAAACTGGCTTGACATCTAACTTACAGGCTTAATATGTTGACCCATCTTTGAGGGATGAAAAATCGACCAGAGAATATCATCCAAACTATTCAAAACACTAACAAGACCTCTGCTGACTTGTTTGAGACATTGAAAGAGCCTGGGGGTTCTAATCATCCAGAACTTTAACCCATTAGGAACCCAGAAGGCTAAAAACAAATGAGACACCAAGTAAAGAAGAACGTCTAACTGACCAGCAAAAAAATCAAAATTGCAGATCGTGGGTTCTCCTTGACCATTGTCATCAGAAAATTTTTCTGTCGTCGCAAATAGAGAAACGTACTGATCCTTCAAAGTCACCTGAAGCTCTTCTGGGAGGAGGTAAATCCCAAAAGGCAGAAGAATATGATCATTCACATATTTCCCAATTTCCATGTTCTCGAGTTTTTCCCGATGCTCATAGAGTAACTGAGGTGTCGCAGCACCAGCACAGAGCAGTAATTTGGTATTTGCGCCTAACTGATAGGTCTCTGGTTTCTCTTCAACCAAGTTGAAGACAGTGATTGCTGTACATCGCTGCCCTCCATCCCCAGTCTCTAGATGTAACTGAGTCACGCGCTGCTGCGTCATAAAGTCGAGTCGTTCATTCTCATACCAATTCAGCAGAGACACACCACTATGGGTTCGCTGCCCAAATTGATTGAACTGAGTTGGGAAAATATGAATCTGCTTATCTGTTCCATCGGCATAAATCGGAATATAGCCTTGATTTTCTGCATTCACGGAAAAACCGAAGGCTTCCAAATTTTTCTTCACATGCTTAGCGACATCCGTCAGATTTGTCGTTGGATCCCTGCGCTGAAAAGCTTCAGCCAGCTCTTCCTTCATCGTATCCCAATAAGCTTGGTCATGGCCGAGATTCTTCGCTAACCAGTCTGATGACTCAAAAATCATCGTGTAATTAATCGAGCCACCCCCGCCCATAGTGCAGGCTCGCCCTGAAATAATAGGAATTTTATCAGGGGTTTGAGCCGTGTGGAGTTTAAAGATATTCTCTTCCGAATAGGACTGGGTCCAGTTTCGTTGGTGGGTAATGTCACTAGTTTCAAAGAAATTCTCTCCCTCTTCCAAAACCAAAATTCTCCCCTCAGAAGAACAAGTTAAGTATTGACGGAGAAAAGCACAAGCGCCATTTCCTGAGCCCACCACAATGAAATCATAGCTCTGAGGAGCTTCGCACTTGGTTATCTTTGCCATCTTTACCTTTAATGGAGTAAGGGTTTTGTCAATGATGAAACAGACGTCTTCGGAAAATAAATTAAAGCAAAAAAAGATTATATTAGAATCTGGGTTGTGTTGCAAAAAATTAGAGCTAGTCTGTAGCATAGAGTAGATGTAGATTACTACTAAGCTAGATGAACTCCAAACAACCCTTTAAATGGCGACACTTTCAAGGAGAAAGGCGCATAGTTCGCCGCATCTAGTAATTCTGCTCTGTGTTCGTTGGTATCTTCGCTATGCTCCATCGTTATCGTAATTTATCAGAAATAATGCAGGAGCGAGGTCTTTGTGTAGACCACACTACAATATACAGATGGGTCATGGTTTACGCACCAGAAATAGAGAAAAGAAGTAGAAAACATCTTAACGCAACTAATGATTCCTGGAGAGTAGATGAAACTTATGTCACGACTCGCGCGTACATGCGGGTAAAGCCTTTGTCTTGCGCCTGACGGCGATATGCGAAGCCCTAAAGGATTCCCTACGGTCACGGTATCCGTGATAGACGCGGGGTCGCTCGTCAAAGTTAATGGAGAGTGGAAATGTTTAGATCGGGCTGTAGATAGTGAAGGGAATACAATAGACTTTATGTTAAGTGCGAAGCGAGATAAAAAAGCAGCCTCTAGATTTCTCAAGAAAGTACTCAAAGCTAAAAATAATAAGCAACCGAGAGTAACATGTGCCAAATCTCCTACTGAGGAGAGTAGGTTTTGTATAATTGTTCTAACGCTATCCATTGCGCGGGTTACTTTCAACACTTTGACCTTAATCAAATGGATAGTTTTTTTCTTCCCTTTTCAAAAATTGTCCGAACTATTGTTGATGAAAAGCTTATTTTACCGCTCCTGTATTCCCCACCTCAAAAATTTGCGTATCAGAGCAATAATTCGCGAATGTAACTCGCGAATTGGTTTCAGTATTTTAGAGGGGATTCAAATCGCTCAACAGTAAATCAGCCCTGGTTTTTGATTACTGAATCGGTGTTCTAGCTAATAACTTACTGCTGTAACCCATCGATTGCCAGAATTAGAGCTTTTGTTTAATTCACATTAGACGTACAATTGACTGATTCCTTTGATATTCCAAAAAATCTAATAACCAATCTTTTAAACAACGAGTGGCACGACAATCATCTTCGTTGTAACTCAGAATTAAATCTAACAAAACTCGATCTTGAGTAATCAGCCAGCGATCGTACCAGCAGACAGATTGATCGCCACTACCTGAGTTTTCCCGCCAATAAAAACCGATCCAGTTAGCTAAAGCTTTTAAAGAATAACTTTCTACAGGTAAAATAGCCGATCGCATTACCCATTCATGCAGATCTACCAGGCGAGATAATAAGTCTTTAGTAACAGCTTTGGGGGTGTTGTAGAGTCTACCCAGTCGTTTAATCGTATCAGCTTCGTATTCAGAATAATGAAAAATTGGCGCGTCGGGATAGAAGGCAAGAAAATCTAAAAACTGCTGCCAAATTATCCCCTCGTCTTCGGGGTTTTCGGCTAAAAAACTATAAAACTGCTCGGTATTGGTGGCTCGATCTACCAGTAATACCCCTAATAAATAATCAATTTGGCGTTCGGGTTCGGCTTCGATGTCAAAATAGATTTCAATTGCTCCTGAAGGGATGGGTTGAGTATTAATCAGATCGAAACTAGAACGAACCAAAGCGCGATCGCTTTTAATCGCCATAGCCTGTTGTTTTAACTGACGTGCCACATCATCGCCAACCATTTCACCGAGATGGGTTTCAGAGACATTGAGCAAAGACTTCAAGCTATTAACTTCAAGATCCTGTAGATATTCATAGCGTTTGGGAGTCACGCCTGGTACTAAAGATAAATGATTTTCTGATTTGGCTATTTGATAACAATGACCATACCAACTGCAAAGACTACATCGCTGACGGGAAATAAAAACTTCAGGTTCGTGTCGCTCGGCTAACATAGCAATACATTCAGCAACAGTGTGCTGCATTTTGATTAGCCAATGGTCTAAATTTACCCAGTAATCATTGTGTTCTTTTAAGATTAATTGCGATCGCACTGGAGTTTTCTCTTGAATAATACCTAAAAGTTGGGCATGAAAAGCAGAAATCAATTTATATTCGGGTTTAGCACGACGACCGAGTTTTATATTTACAGGGATATACTCCCAGTCACCAAATTTTGATTTTCCTGGTTGTTTAATTAAGAGAGTTGGTGCAGCAGTAAAGATAATTTCGGTTAAGAAATCTCGATCTAGCTGCATTTGGTCGAGAAAAATATTACCTTGCGATCTTGTTTGCCATTGAGCAAAAGTAACGCTTAAACTACCCTGAAGAATATATTCTGCACCCTGCTCCATTAAAGCAATAGTTTGAGCAGTATTTAGTTGCCAATCTCTACGTGAAGCCTGTGGTTTTTGATGACTAAAGGAATTATGCTCCCAAGATTTAAGCCATCGTTTTTGGATGACATCGGCAATATGCGTTTTATTTTCGCGTTTTAGTTTGAGCAAAAAATCTTTTTCGGGATCTTTTTGCTGACGATTGCCGTATATTTCTAAAAATGTACGTCGGTGACAACGTTTATAGTTTAGTAAAAGTTGGTCGGTGATTAACATTATTGAAGCAGGAAAGCAAAAGAAACCATCAAATCAGAGAAAGAATAATTTCCTGCTTTTTTGCTATAAAACAGTTTTACTTCCCCAAAAATTGTGTGGCGTAATGTAATAATGTAATATCTACTATTCAGAGATTAACCTTGGTAAATATCGATATACTAACAAAAGTTCGCCACAAAGCAAGAACTTGTTATATGAATACTAGTGTATCCTCAACCGACCTCAAACAACACCGTCAACAATTTCTAGGACTGATTAACAAAACTTATTTTAACTTTGGCGGGCAAGGGACAATGCCGAAACCTGCATTAGCTGCCATTGTTGACACCCACAAATACATTCAGGAAGTAGGCCCTTTTTCTGGACAAATCAACAACTGGCTGACGGAAAAAGTCAGGCTATTACGTCAAGCGATCGCCACAGAACTTAATACCACTCCCGAAACTATTACCCTCACCGAAAATGTTACCGCAGGATGCAATATCGCTTTGTGGGGGATAGAGTGGCAAGCAGGCGATCGCATTTTAATGACCGACTGCGAACACCCAGGGATTATTGCCACTGTCGAAGAAGTTGCCCGACGTTTTCAGGTCGAAGTAGCGATTTGTCCGATTATGGAGACTTTGAATGCTGGCGATCCCGTAGAAGTAATCGAGAATGACCTAACTCCAAATACTCGTCTAGTAGTTTTGAGTCATTTACTCTGGAATACAGGACAAGTCCTTCCCCTCAAAGAAATCGCTCAAACTTGTCATAACTATCCAGCGAAGCAGAAAGTTAGAGTGATGGTAGATGCAGCTCAATCTGTAGGTTCGTTATGCTTGAATTTACCAGAGCTAGAAATAGACTACTATGCCTTTACAGGACATAAGTGGCTTTGTGGTCCTGCGGGAGTGGGAGGACTATATGTCAGTCCAGAGGCTTTTGACGAGCTTTATCCTACCTTTATTGGTTGGCGGGGAGTCAAAATGGATCGACAAGGCAAACCAATCGCCTGGAAACAAGACGGCACTAAATACGAAGTAGCGACTTCTGCTTATCCCGAATACGAAGGCTTAAGAAAAGCGATCGCCATCCATCAAGAATGGGGTACTGCTAAAGTAAGATATCAAAGAATTTGTAAATTAAGTCAATATCTTTGGTCGCAGTTACAGACAATAGAACCAGTTAGCTGCCTCAAACACACCCCTCCCGAAGCGGGGTTAGTATCTTTTCAGGTAGCAGGAGTAGAACACAAACAACTAGTAAACGCTTTAGAAGAAAAAGGATTTTTACTCAGAACCATTGCCGATCCCGACTGTATCCGCGCCTGCGTCCATTACCTTACCTTAGAAGAAGAATGCGATCGCCTAATTACAGAAATCAAATCACTTTGCGATCGCTAATCAATATTTATCCTTAAAATCAAATTAGATGTTTATTTATCGGAAAAATAGGATAAAAATTAGGGTTTGCAGTCATATTAAACAGCGAGCTAGCTGTAGCGTCCATTACTGCATCATAACGTTGACGTTCGTTTAGGTCTTGATTCCAGCGATCGAGTAAAGAGCGAGTCGAACTGGGTATGACATAGCGGAGTGATTTTCCTGTCTTTTTATGCTCGATCGTCATACCTCGTCCTCAAACTTATAGCCAACCCCAACTACAGTCTTAATAAAAGTTGGATTCGCCGAATCTGGTTCAATTTTTTTGCGCAATCTTCGAATGTGAGTATCCACTACTCTCTCATCGCCAAAAAAGTCATTGCCCCAAAGCTTATCAATCAGTTGGGCGCGACTCCAAACTCGACCTGGATAACTTAGAAATGTCGCCAGTAAGCTAAATTCCAGGGTAGTTAAATCCAACTCTTCGACAGGCTGGGAGTCTAGTTGTCTAGTCGCCGTATGCTGGTCTAAATCGACGCTAAAATGCTTGGTACGGTGAGTTTGGGAAGTGTCTTGTACCTCGTGACGCAAGCTACGCCGTAACAATGCCCGAACTCTTGCCACCAGTTCTCTCGGACTAAAAGGTTTAACTAGATAATCATCAGCCCCAGTAGACAGCCCAATCACCCGATCTATTTCTTCTCCTCTAGCGGTAAGCATCAAAATATAAGGGTCTTTATTATAGGGCTGTTGGCGGATCCGAGTACATACTTCTAGTCCATCCAAACCAGGCAACATCAGATCGAGGATCACAACATCTGGTTGTTGCTGTTTAAAAGTTGTTAAAGCAGTCAGACCATCGTGGACAACATGACACACGAAACCTTCTCTAGCTAAAGTTTGTTCGATCAACTGAGCAATTTCTTGCTCGTCTTCAACAATTAAAATTTCCATTGGCGATTAATCATTCTTTACTATTCACTGTACGGATGATGAAACCGTTCGCCCCGATTAACCAATTAATTTTTTGGAGAATTCAGACACAGCTAATCCACTAATAGCAGAAAGCAATATCCAAATAATAGTATTTACCCTCAAATCAAAAATGGTTACATCCGACAAATTGAAGAGAATACAGCCAGAAAATGCCACCAAGTAGCTAAAGTAAATTAATTTAGAGCCATCATTAGACCAATTAAGCAATAATAAACTCGCCCGATACATAATTGTTCCCACAATGCCTATCAATAGCAGAGTCGCCAAAATTCCCGTCTCGACACCAAGCATCAAAAATAAACTGTGGGGATGTCCAAACCAGTAACCCGATTTTGCTTCGTACAAAAGAGTAAAATTACGCAATCCCCAACCAAATAAAGGTCTTTGCCTAATTAAATCCCAGCAAAATTGCCATTGAGTAATGCGGAGAGTTTCTACGGGGCGATCGTATAGTCGATCTGAGAGTCTGGCCCAAAAAAATGCAGGCACGATCGCTCTTAACTGTGTACCACCATAATTGGGGACAAAAGATGCCCAAAAAATTACCGTAATTGCTCCCACAACCCCCCAAACCAGCCACCGCCAACCCATATACAGGGCATAAGCCATAAAACCAATTACCGCTAGCCCCCAGGCGTTACGAGAACTAGTGAGAACCAAACCACTAATATCGGCAACCAAAACTATGGTTAATAACAACAGAGTCCGAAGGGACTGTTGAGGCGATCTTTGTCGCCAGACTAGCAAAGTCTCTAACCATAATCCCAAAGCTAAGATAAAAGCGATCGCCAGATAAATAGCTAAAAAGTTAGTATAAATAAATACCGAAGACATTCTGCCCGTAGGCACTCCCTGGGGAACTAATCCCCAACCCAAAATAGACTCCAACCAAGGTGGAGTATCCCAAGCAGCAAACATCTGACCAAAACCCAAAATGACAATTGGCAAGGAAGGAAGGATGAAGATCCAAGTTAGTTGCCGAAGTTGAGTTGGTTTTTTAATTAATTCTCTCAGAGCGGTAAACAACCAAAAAAAAGGCAAAAAATTAGCCAAACCCAACCATGCTGCTTGAGAATGCTCGGCAAAAATCGAACTAACGATTAATAAAATAGCTAGTATTCCTAAACCTTGATTTAAACGACTGGCAATAATTTGTCGATAATCTAGCTGCCAAATCTTAATACTCAAGACAAACAACCCTACTGCTCCCATCGCTGGAAACAGAGGCAATAATAAGATACTCGCGCCAAAATATAACCATAGCCGATGCCGACGATCTGTATTGTTTATAGACTCATGCCTCCACTGTATTTATTAGATGAATTTAGTTGGAAATTAGCAATTTTTAGTTTCATCTAATAGCTAAAAGCTAAAAGCTACACCAAAAATTAACGCTCGAAACAGATCCTTTAACTATACTTATGGTAAATCTTGTAAACCATTGTCAGGTGTATTAGAAACCTGTCTTTGCAGATCGACATAAGACTGATTGTATTGAATAATCGATGACAGTAAATTACCACGAGCCGTAGTCAACTGAGTTTGGGCATCAATTACATCCGTTTGAGTACCAACCCCCGCCTGAAAACGCAATCTAGCTAGGCGCAAACTTTCTTCTGCCAATTCTACTTCTTTAGTAGCTGTTTCAATGTTTCTTTGATTGGATTCTAAACTATAAAAAGCCTGTTCTACATCAAAGCGAATCTGGTTACGTTGGTCGGCAAACCGGGTTTCAGCAATTTCAATATCTTTTTCTGACTGTCTAGCAGCAGCACGAGCAGCACCACCATCAAATAATCGCCATTCTAAGTTCAAACCGACTTGATAGTTATCGTTAAAATCAACGTCATCGTTTTCAAAATCGTTGTTCAGCGAATAGCTAGCACTGGTACTTACTCTCGGTCGAATCTGAGCCAGATTGGCTTTACGTTGTTCATCGCCAATTTCTCGTTCGAGCAATGATCGTTCTAATTCAGCGCGGTTTTTAAAGGCTTGAACAATACTCTCTGGTAAAGAAAGTTCCCAAACACCAGCTGCTTCAATTCGATCGGCGGTAGACAATTCAGTATCGTGAGAAACACTTAGCGTCTCGGCTAACTGTCTGCGAGCTATATTCTGATTTGCCAAGGCAGTACTCAATCTTTGCTGTGCTTGGGCTAATTCTACCTCGGCTCGCAAAACATCAAATCTCGTACCTAAGCCAGCTTCCTCTAATAGTTCAGCATCTCTCAGAGTTTGTTGGGCATCTTCTACCGCAGCTTCTTCGATTGCGACCTGAGCATCACTATTTTGTAGAGAATAATAATCTGTAGAAGTGTCGAATCTAATCTGTTCGACAATTGTTTCTAGATCCAACTCGCTAGAACGTAATTGCTTTCTGGCTGCATTAATATTCGCGCTTCTAAGACCACCATCATAGATGCTGTAGCTCAAGGTAAGGTTATTGTTGAAGTTAAAGCTAGCAGAATCTGTATCGGTAAAGCGACTTTCTGCTCGCTGCCTAGCCTCCTCTTCTGAGAAGCCTTGCTCTATATCTTCTTCAACAAGAGCGTCAATATTTTGTTCGGTAACACTGTCCAAAAATGCACTATTACCGTAGGTCAATCCACTACCAAAATCTAAGGTCGGGAAAAGTGCTGCTCTGGCCTCTCTCAAGGCTAGTTGCGATCGCTCTAAGTTTAGTCTAGCTTCTTGAACATCTCGATTATTTTTTAAAGATAATTCGATCGCCTGTTCTAAAGTAATTGGTTTTTGAGCCTCAACATCTACTTCCTCCGCCTGCGTCGGAAAGGACAGGGGATTAGCACTGGGGTTTAGCTGTTCTGTATTATCTATTGGCTGTTTAGCAGGTGCAATAATGTCCTGTGTAGTGTCCGATGACTGAGCTAATTTGTTCGATCTTGAGCTTGAATTAGAATTAATGCCTGGTACTGCTTCGGCAACGAGCATCAAAAATAGGTTGCTCAAGATAATCACAGTACTTATAGCTAGAGTTTTAATAAATTGATTTTTCTTGCCCACTCCTCACTCCTTTGGTTTTAGGATTTTTTTGCTCTCAAAAGGTTTTGACAGGATAAACCGCAGCTAAAACTACAGAATTCTGTCATCATAAAATATAGATTATTCTCTACTGGCTATTGTGGCTATGACACTAGTTTTGTCAACTGATTGGGTAAAACAACTTAGCAATGTATCACTCCCTCAGATTATGGTGCAACCGTTAAATTTTGGTAATTAGCCTAGTTTAAGGCGATTATTTGCCCCAGATTGGGAAAATATCTGCTATTTTTAATACTCTACTAGATTGATAATTGGTATGTCGGGAAGTTTCTCTCTACCCCCTAAAGTCATAAGTTCGATCACAAATGCACAACCAATGACTTGGGCATCGATCTGGTTGAGCAACTCTACTGTAGCCCGTGCGGTTCCGCCCGTGGCTAATAGATCGTCAACTATTAGTACTTTTGATTCGGGAGCGATCGCATCTTGATGAATTTCTAGTCGATCTGTACCGTATTCTAAGTCATAGGTGACAGAATATACTTGGCTGGGTAATTTACCAGGTTTACGGATCGGAACGAATCCCGCATTCAATTGATATGCCAATGGTGTGGCAAAAATAAACCCCCGTGACTCCATGCCAACTATATAATCTGGTAATAGATTTGCCGTCTGACATTTATGGGTTAGTTGTTCGATGGTATGGCGTAACCCTTGAGGGTTACTGAGCAAAGTAGTTATATCGCGAAACATGATTCCCGGTTGAGGAAAATCGGGAATATCGCGAATTAAAGATTTGAGTTCCATAGATCGATGTTGCTTGAATTTTGGATTAGATTGGTAGCGATCTTAGATAGCTGTGGCATCATAGCACCAGAGATGAATTTGTTATCCTCAACAGAGAATAATATATAACTAGCAAATATATATTTGATTTTATAATGAGCCAATCTGCAAGTTTAGAATCCGATTTTCCCCCAGTAGACACTCCAGCAACAATTTTAAATACTTTACCAGACATATCCCTCCCTTCTAAAAGTTGTTCTCCCCGTACTCAACAACAAATTGACTTGCTCTTACTGGCATTGGAAGCTTTGGAATTGGGCGCATCAGAACAAATGCTGGCAATGGCACGACAATTAGGGATAAATGAGATTGTTAAAAACCGCGTTCATCTCTGGCGTTTACGCTGTAGTAACCCTTGGCGACGTTCCTATACTAGAAACGATCTGAGTTTGAATCAAGCTAAAGCACTAGTAATTATTGCTGGTTATCGTGCCAAAGAACTAATGGTCAATATCAGACAGCTACTAGTAGCAGAACAACAAATGCGAGAAAAAAATCTTCCTCTCGAAAATCATTTTCGTCTCTCAGAATATTTAGAAAGATTCCGCGCTCATTTTCGTAGTCGGATGAACTCCCGCCGTGCTAAAGTAGCAGCCTACATAGCCTCAGAAGAGCAGCTCAATGAATTGGCACTATCGCTTTTGAATAAGCTGTTGTTTTGTACGGGTATTAGAGGAGTACAAAGGGTTTGGTTTAGTTTGTTTGACGGAGAGGTGGCATAAATAAATTCAAGCTTAAGCCCCTTTTTCTAGCTACCTATTATTTCGTAACCGACGTAAAAGATGAATATCAAGCGACAGTATATTTTGCCCAACTGCAATTTAGTTTTGGAAGGGCTAGAAGATACCGATACAGAAAATGTTGATATTTTGAACGGACAGTCCCCAATGTCTATTTTGATTAATGCTGAATGCAGCTTTCTCAGTTCTAATCAAACTATAAGTGGTGGCAGCGTCTTTTTAAATAACTTATCTCATACTGTGAGTACATATGCTCAAGGATTGCTGAGTGGATTACCGCAGCCAAAATCGGGTAGTATTGAATATCCTCAAATAACGATAGAAAAAATCGATTCTCATCTTCATCGCTTGATTCTCGAACCCGAACCTAATAGTGGTGAAGTGAGAACGGAAGTAAAGTTAACTACGGTAGAGCTATTCGATTTAGTCGATGCGATCGATCAATTTTATGCAGATCGTGCGACTTTGCCCTCGATGACCCTAGAATTGCAGTCTGTTAGTAAACGCTATCGTAAACCAGAGCAATCTCTAGCAGAAAGATTGACCCCCGTGGCGTTGGGTTTTGTCAGTTTGGCAGTGGCAGCGGGAGCTTTCTTGGTGATACCACCTCCAGAAGTACGTCCTCCAGAAACTAATCCCACCGAAAACACGACTGAAACAGAAACCGATCCCACCGAAAATACAACACCTACTCCAGAAACTAATTCCGAACCAAAACCAGAATAAAAATATTAATACTACACCGATGGGCATCAGGAATGAAGAATTGTGGTGCTAGTCAAGTCGATAATTTTTTCAAAACAAAAATCATCTACCAGTTTGGCGATCGCACTTGCTAGCTCGCAATGCTGTTCGGGAATTTGTTTTAAGAGATTGTGGATTTCTTTGGCATCGGCAGCAGTGGCGCTGTGATTGAGCTGTTCGATCCATTGAGGAGACATTACCCCCAGCCTCTTAGGGTCTAGGTCCATTTCTTGTGACTGGATTGGTTGAGAATCAGCTACACTAGATTGTTCATAAATATATTTAACTTTTAAATACCGAGCAATTTTGAACCATAATTCTTCTTCTTGAAAAGGTAGATTTAGCAAGTCATCACATCCAGAAGACAAAATAAACTGTTCTTGCTCCTTAAATTTAGAAGCAGTTATAGCAATAATCTTCACAGATTTATCTAAACGTTTGATATGCTGGGTAGCTTCATATCCATCCATTACTGGCATTTGCAGATCCATCAAAATCAAGTCAGGTGACCAACTAGACCATAAGGCGATCGCCTTGCTGCCATCAACTGCTTCTTTAACTGTAAAACCGATCATTTCTAACAGCCGAGTCAAAAATTGACGATTTTCCCAACGGTCTTCTGCAACTAAAATTTTGGGTATAGTTTGCTGAGGCTGCAAGCCAATTACTCGGGGGGATTGAGATAATTGAACTATCGGCTCACCTACTTCTATAGGAATCTCAAAGCTAAAACTTGACCCCCGATTTAGCTCACTTTTAACTGTAATTTCTCCACCCATTAGCTTTACATACTGATGACAAATGGATAAACCCAATCCCGTACCAGCTTGAGACTGACAACCAGTCTGTGTCTGAACGAAAGGAGTAAACAAACTGGCTAGTTCTTCTGCTGCAATACCTGCTCCCGTATCTGTAACTTCAAAATACATTTGATAGGGTTTTTGTGGGTTATAGCTAATACTGAGAGTTACCTGACCTTGTTTGGTAAATTTCACGGCATTTGCTAAAAGATTAATTAAAACCTGGCGTAATTTTTGTTCGTCGGCTTGAATATATTGCGGTACTAAATTGCTACATTGCACTCTAAAAGTCAAATTCTTAGCTTTGGCTTTGAGTTCCAACATTTCTTTGATTCCTTTGAGCATTTGATGCAAATCGAAGTTATTTTTCTTGAGCACTAATCGCCCTGCTTCTATTTTGGAAACTTCCAGAACATCATTAATCAATGCCATTAAATGTTCTCCACTGTGACTGATGATTCGCAGTTGTTCTTGGTGTTCCCGATCGAGAGATCTATCTCGCTGCATTAACTGCACAAAACCTAAAATAGCGTTCATCGGAGTCCGCAATTCGTGGGTAATCTGAGAGAAGAAAATATTTTTGGCGTTGTGAGCAGCCTGGGCTTCTTGTAATGCTGTAGCCAGTTCAACTGTCCGAGATGCTACCTGAGTTTCTAAATTTTTCTGTAAATTGCGTAGCTGAAGATGGGTTCTGACTCTGGCGACTACTTCTTTAATCTGAAACGGCTTGGTAATGTAGTCTACTCCCCCCACACTAAAGGCATTAACTTTATCTAGTGCTTGGTCTAAAGCACTCAAAAAAATCACGGGAATCGAACTAGTTGAATCATCTGCTTTTAGCTGACGACAAACTTCGTATCCATCCATCTCTGGCATATTAATATCCAACAGAATCAGATCGGTCCAGCCAGTTTTGGCGATCGCGATCGCTTCGAGACCTGATTCTACCGAACGAACTGTATAGCCTCTGCGAGTCAGTATGCGAGACAACAACTCTAAATTATCTAGTACGTCGTCAACAATCAGAATATTATCTTCAGTAGTCACAGAGCCTTCGACCGTCATTGCCACTTATAAAAATGATTTGGAGAAAACACCATCTTAACTTTTGATTCTGAAATTTTGGGTGTTGAGCGATCGCTAGTTATTAACGATTAATTTTCCAAACCAAGCTTCAAAGCGATCGCCTAAAGCGGTCAGGGAATATTCTGCTTCTGCTTGTTGACGACACGCCCTCCGATCTATCCGCTCTATTTTCTCAATTGCTTCTACTAGTCCGGCGATGCTATCTGGTTCGACCAAAAAACCCGTTTGTCCGTGTTTGACAATTTCCCCAGGGCCGCCACGATTATAGGCAATCACAGGCACGCCACAAGCCAAGGCTTCGATCGCCACATTACCAAAGGCTTCGAGCCAACGAGGAGTCATTATTAAAGCCCGACATTTACCTAATTCTTGCTGAAGCTTTGCCGTACTCAAAAATCCTTGATATTCGATTGGTGCATCGGGAAAATCACGGCAAATTTGCTTCCAGTATCCCCGATCCTGTACCTTGCCAAAAATTTTTAATGGCGTGCCAGTAATATTTACTGCTGCTACCGCATCTTCTAGGGCTTTTTCAGGGGCGATCCGACCCAACCAGGCTAAACAGTCTTGAGGGGCATGATTAAACTCATATAGGGACAAATCAATCGCACTGCCGAGAATTTCGCACCGTTTGCCAAAAGTAAAAGTATCCCCTTGAGATTGAGTATAAACACCAAAAGTACCGGGATACTGCTCGATTATCTGCTGCATAATGCGATCGCTTGCCGTGGTCATCGATCCCATACTAATAAAGTGAGCAATAGTAGTCTGGAAAAAAGGAGTTAGGTAAAACGGCAGCCAATCAAAGGCAAAATTGACCAAAAGATCGTACTCATGTTCTACCTGGCGGGCATAATCCCACATATTAGCTAACACTGCATCATCTGGCAGACAAATCGGTACATCACGGCTTTGAGTCTGTACGGGGACTTGTAAATTACCCGAAATGCCAATTACGGGAACATCCTTCAACCAAGAACCTTCGGGGGCGACTACTTCAATTTGATGACCTCGACGCAGTAATTCTTGGGCTAAATTTTGGACAGTTAATTCTACTCCTCCCCCTTGTCCCGAACCAAGCGAACCAACAGAAGTAGATAAAAAAAGAATTTTCCACATGGTGATTATTTTTCTGAAGCGTTAAGGCGATCGCCAGTTCGATCGACTACAGGAGTCCACTCCCTTGTCGTCGGGAATAAAATAACTTGTTTTGGCTATTTCTAACAATTTTCCCCGTAACGCTGTAGCTTGCTCTTTTCTGATGATAGTTTCCAACCAGACTAATTTATCATCTTGTCACTCATCGGCAGCTAAATTATGAAAATTACCATTACCAGCAACTACAGTAATGACCACTAATAACGACTAGGTTTACCGTTTCTGTAAGTTGGATTTTGATTACTACTTTCTCCATATTCAGTAGAGACAAACGGAAGAGACATTTGATTAAACTGTTCCAATGCCCACTTTGCTGTTTGTTGTACTTCTCGATCGCTATCTTCTGTCATTTTTGATAGGCAAACAGTAACAAAAGACATAGACTTATATAAAACAGTCAAATCTCGAACGGCCCTTTTCCTCACCTCAGCACTTTCATCTTCCAAAGAAGTTAATAAGACACGATTAATCGTCTGAAAATTACGACTAGCAATTTGAGTAATAGCATCCAAAATTAAGCCTTTTTCTAGAGAATCTGCTTGAGGCATAATTTTTACTAAAGGTTCAATGCCCCGAAAATCATTTGTTTGAGCCAAGCCCCAGATTGCTTTACGTCTTAAATCTCGGTCTTGTTGCTGCAAATCTTGAATTAATTCAAAAACAACATCAATTTCAGTCGTGTTAGAAGTTAGGATTGTTAGCCTACCCATGATATCAGAATCAACCGTTTGTTCGTTCCCTGGTTGATTTGGGTGCCAGGTTTCATCTGGGTTTATTTCAGAACTAAACGCTGGAGATACCTGAGACTTCGATGCTATTTCTTCCTTTATTGGCTGATAGTCAAATTCTTCGCTCATTTCCATGCCAATCATCGGAATTATTTCCTCTTCAACCACTTCTTCGGCTTTAATTATCGCGCTACTACTAGTAGCATTTTCTCGTAAATTTGAGCGATCTTGACCGTCTATAATAACTGGTTCGCTTACTTTTTCTTTTGGTTGCTGGTCTTCTTTTTTAAACAACACCAAAAGTACAAACAAAAACAATACTGAGGTCACGAACATACCGACTACTGACCATCGCTTGCTTATTTTTTCTGGTGGTTCGCTATCAGTTTCTGGAGCTACAAGTTGAGAGTTTATCTGTAGCTCTTGACGACGTAGTGGTTTTAGGCTAGATTTTTGAGATTTAGCTCTAACATAATCAGACTGTTGCTTCTGAGAAATCGGTTGGTTAAAACCAATCCTCGATTTAGATTTATCTATTTCTGTAGCTAAGCTATTCGGATGCACGAGCAAACTAGATAAAACAAGATAAATAATGGCAAAAATATAACGTAAATTAAACATAAGGATTAATAGGCAACTAAAACCGCCTACTTTTTACTATTAATTATCAACTACTACTCCCTTCATTGACAAACAAATTTAAGTAGATATTTGCCAGTGACAAATGAAAATTTTTTCAATAAATAACCAATAAAAGATTAGCCTAACAAATCGTCCGAGCGAAATAAAGCTAGACCTTTACTTCTAGCTTGTCAATTAAATTAATGATTTAAAATTACTATAGTTTTAAAATAGAGTTCAAACCAATTGTTGCTAACCAAATCTAAGGAGTATTAGGAAATTGACCGATAAAACCAAGCATTCTCCTCAATTACCAAAACTACCTACCTCGGCTATAGAATCAGACCATAGCTTAGAAGCTAAAAGTCAAAGATGGTTTGAATATCCAGTCAAAGCTCAGCCTCATCATACAGACTATGGAGGAAGAGTCTGGCATGGCACTTACTTAACCTGGATGGAAGAAGCAAGAGTCGAGTATCTACGTTCTATCGGTATTGAGTTTGCCGATTTAGTAGCATTGGGTTGCGATTTGCCTGTAGTAGAGCTTTCGATTCGCTATCATCTACCTATTAGTCTGGGAGTGTCCGCAATAGTCAAAACACGCCTGATCGAAACCGAAGGAGTCCGCATTAACTGGGATTACGAAATTCGCTCTTATGACGGACAAGAATTGTTTGTCACGGCAAAAGTAATCTTAGTCGGGGTAGATCGAGACAAGGGCAAAATTATGCGCCAACTACCTCCTGTAGTTCAAGATGCTCTAATCAAACACACTACAGCCTAATGAGGGTGACAGCAATATCACCACCAAAACAAATATCTACATCTGTGCCAGGAGTACGATCGCGATCGCTATATTTTCCCTGATAATAGTAAGTATCCTCTTCGGCACGAAACTCTACGGGTAAAGGAGCGATACTGGCGGGACACAAGACAATTTTTGGTTCTGGAGCTTCAGGCTCTAGATGAGGTAGATTGACATTCCAAAAACTACCAGGAGGTAAAGGACGAGATAACAAGTCTTCCAACACTCTACTCGTCCAACGGCTTGCTATTTCCCAGTCAATTGTCAAAGGTCGTTTGATCCAGTGAGAAATGGCGATCCCAGGAATACCATGAATAGCTGCTTCCCTAACTGCTGCTACTGTCCCAGAAATATAAACATCAGTACCTAGATTTCCTCCTGCATTGATTCCCGACAATACCAGTTTGGTATCAGTAGCTATCTGAGTAATTGCCATGCGGGTACAGTCGGCAGGAGTACCATCAAGGGCGTATTCTGTAGTCGATCGCTTTTCTAGCTTGATCCCTCGATTAGTTGTTACCTGATGTCCGCAGCCAGAATATTGTCGATCGGGGGCAACAACTATCTTTTCTCCTGCGATCGCCTCTTGTAAGGCTCGAATTCCAGGAGCATCAATACCGTCGTCGTTAGTTAAAATAATTTTCATTGAGTCCGAGTAACTTTACTATATAAAAACACATCATCTTGCTGAAAATCTAATTTAAATTCAGGCTTTTGTTGAATTTTACTCAAAATAGCTCTAGCTATTTCTAAAGAGCTTCCCCAACCAGGATGACGTAAATTAAGCAATACGTATTTAAATTTATCTAATTCTGAAGAATCTAGCTCCTGAGTAGTTAACCCCACTAAAGGACGATGGGTAAGATGGGGAGCAAGATTGCTAGTAGTCAAAACCCCACCCTGAGAATCAACCAGAGCGATCGCGGTTTTGCTGGCTTGCCAAGTGTCCCAGGACTGGAGATAAAGACTGCCAAAATAACCATATTTGGCTAAAGCTAAAAAAGCTACCGTAGACCAGATAAGAATATTGCGTTGACTTTTCAGCCAGGTTTTCTTGGTGCTGAGGGTAGCAATGACAATTAGAAACAACCAGGGGACTATGGGTAGAGAGTATTGATGTACTAAATTTCTTTGGGCTGGACTTTGGGAGAGAAGATTAATTAGGAGAATCGGAGACGCACCAATTAGGGGCAAAAAATGTGACGGTGATAGTCCCCACCATACAGGAATAGTTAGTAGGAGCAAATATTCAACGGTAGCTGCCGAAAAAATTTTGCCCCCAATTAAATTGGGTTTCAAGACTAGATTTTTGACAATATCAATTACCGAATCACCCAAATAGCTGTAACGATCCACAGCAGCAGCTTCCGTACCACTGTAAAAAGGAATAATAATTTGTGTCGCGATCGCAAACCAACAACACCCCAATAATAAAGCGATGATTCCATAGCGGTATTTTTTCAATAGCAGTAGCCACAAGCCCATTGCTACCACGGTTAAAGCTAAAACCGCCTTACAGCCCAAAATCAAAATAACCGCAGCGATAAACCACCACAATCGTTCGAGTTTCACCGCCAAAACTGCCCCGAAAATCGCAGGGACGGCAATTACTTCAGGATGAAAATCAAATAGATTGACGTTAAAAATTACTGGATAAAGCAGATAAACAAGAGTAATGGTTTTACTTTGCGAATCTGTTAGTTTGGCTATTTTTGCCAGATACCAGAGCGGTAATACCCCTAAAGACAAAGATAGAGCTTGAATAAACAATAGCCAATGAACGTCTGGATAAATTTTATACAATAAGGCGATCGGATATAATATCCAAGCTGCATGATCTCCCAGTATATGCAAGCCTCTAAAAGTAACGAAAGGCTCTTTACCCTGAGCGATTAAATAAACGGCATTGTCAAAGATTGCTAGGTCAAAATTTGATTGAAATAAAGCATGACGCACGCTACTCGCCAAAAATAGAACTATAGTACTAACTACAATGGTCAAACTCAGAAAACGCAATTGATGAATCTTGTTGGGATGTAACATTTTTAATTTTGTCGTCGATCGCTTTGGGAATAAAAACTAATAGCTACAAAACCCATTACTATCAGGTCATCTAGATTTAATTACTGTCCCAAATAGGCTTCCAATACCGATTCATTATTCTGAATCTCTTCGGGAGTACCTTCCGCAAGATTAGTACCTTCTGCCAAAACCCAAACGCGATCGCAAAGACTCATAATTACGTCCATGTTATGCTCGATCACCAAAAAAGAAATACCTTGTTGATTCCAGTCCACAATATGTTCGCAAATTTGCTCGATTAAGGTAGGATTAACTCCTGCTGCTGGTTCGTCCAACAAGACCAATTTAGGATTTGCCATCAGAGTACGAGCTATTTCCAACAGCTTTCTTTGCCCACCAGATAATGCCCCTGCATAATCCTGAGCCTTAGCAGCTAATCCTACCGACTCTAAAATTGTCATGGCTCGTTCTTGGTTTGCTTTCTCTTCTGCTCTCAATTTTCCTTGCTGAAACCAAACCTTAAAAAAATTTTCCCCAGTTTGATTTGGTGTCGCCAACAACATATTTTCCAAGACAGACAGACGCGAAAGTACCCTAGCTACCTGAAAAGTACGAATAAATCCTTTAGTAGCAATTTTATGAGGCGGTAAATCATTAATTGACTGGTTATTAAACAGAATGTTACCGCGATCGGGCTTAATAAAATTAGATAATAAATTAAATAAAGTTGTTTTACCTGCTCCGTTAGGGCCAATCAATCCTGTAATACTACCTCGATCGACCTCTATTCGAGCATTATTTACCGCCTTAACACCACCAAAGCTCTTAGATAAACCTGTTGCCTTGAGTAAAGAATCTGCCTGTTCCACTGTTTAAATTAATAATTATCTGTAATTTATCTAAACGTACCAAAAATTTTCCCTTCTAGTTCCAAAACTAATTAAAAATCCAGCTAAAAGAATGACAACTAAGTAAGTGTCCAGTATAAATCACACATTTAATTAAAGAAAAATTAAGGTATTAAATAGAATGAAGCAAAATTTAGTTCATTAATGACTCAGCTAAAACCGCAGCACGACTCCACTAGTTTTTTAAGTTCAGAGCATGGCGATGAAGTAACTTCTCGTATATCTCCTTGGCTAGCCAGGATACTTTATCCTGTAGGATGCTATTTGGTCTTACCTCTTTTCTTTGGCAAGGTAACAATTACTGGACAAGAAAATATTCCCAGCCAAGATCCCGTCATTGTTGCCCCAACTCATCGCTCTCGTTGGGATGCCTTTATCGTTCCCTATGCCTTGGGTAGATTGGCTAGCGGTAGAGATTTGCGTTTTATGGTTTCAGAAAATGAAGTCAAAGGCTTGCAAGGCTTGGTGATTCGTCGCATGGGAGGATTTCCTGTCAATACAGAGCGTCCTCAACTTAGCAGTTTACGTCACAGTGTCAAACTGTTAAAACAAAATCAAGAAATGTTGGTAATTTTTCCCGAAGGAGGAATTTATCACGACCGAGAAATCCATTCTCTTAAAAGAGGAGTAGCACTAATTGCTTTACAAGCAGAAACAGACAAATTCAATAGAAGAGTTAAAATATTACCTGTAGGGATTCGTTATAGCAAACCTTATCCTAGTTGGGGAACAGAAGTCAAGGTGGATATTGGTTCGCCTTTGACGGTTGCCGACTATCTTGACAGTTCATTACGTAAAAGCTCACAAAAGCTAACCTTAGCTTTACAAGAAAATTTACGAAATCTATATAAAGATTAAAAAATTTTGATATTGAACGCGATTGAGATGACAACTAAATACAAATATAAATAAAAATTGCTAAACTGAACCTCTCAGAAAATATAAATGCTATGAGATTTAACATAACAGACGGATTAATAAGTTTATAATATCGGCTCAAGAGTCGATATATGTCCGAATTGTAATGTCACTTAAAAGTGACCTCTATCGCCAAACGTAACCCAAGCTCCCCTCATACGGAGTTTGTTTAATAGCCAAAAACATCTATGCCACATCCTGAGCCTAGAATTCAATGCTCGAATCCTCACTGCGTAGCGTCTAATACACTAGAAGCTCGTTTTTGTCATCGATGTAATACGCCCATCATCAAACGCTATTTGTGGAGCAACAAAGTCGCCATCTCCGAAAACCAACAGCACACACTAATTAATGGTAGATATCTGGCTTTATCGCCTCAAATATTTCTAGAGACTCAACCCAGCAAGCCTCCTGTAACACCAGAAGAAGTTCCGCCAGAAATAGTTGCCTATCTACAGCTTTTTCCTTGTTATCCTAATATTCCCCAGGTATACGGACTATTAGATGGTACGGATGCTTGGTTATTAGACTATGGTACTGTTCCTTACAAGCCATCGGGAAAACTAGCATATCCTCAACAGCTAATTCCCCAATTAAGAGATCTCTGGTCTAATGCTACGGGTTTTCAACAGCTCAACTGGCTGTGGCAAATTGCCAAATTATGGAAACCTCTATCGAGCAAAAAGGTAGCATCTAGTTTGTTGAATCCTAATTTACTCAGAATCAATGGTCAAATTCTCCAGATTCTCCAGCTACAGCCCGACGAAGAATATCAACCTAGTTTGAGAAATTTAGGTAGTTTGTGGGTGCAGTGGGCAGAAGATGCCAACCCTAGCGTTAAAGATGCAATTGAAAAGCTAGGGATTCATCTGGAAACAGGTAAAATCGAGCGCGTGAGAGTGGCGATCGCTGTCTTGGACAGAGCCATCAATCAATGTAGCAAAGTCAAACAATACTCTTATCAGATTTATGCCCTCAGCGACCCTGGGCCGAATCGTAGCAACAACGAAGATTCCGCTTATCCAATTTATTCAGAGCGCGATAATCTTCCCAAGTCGGCAAATTCTCTCGCTATTGTCTGCGATGGAGTCGGGGGTCATGATGGGGGAGAAATTGCCTCCAGAGAAACGATAAAATATCTACGCAGCAAAATATCCAAGCTCTCCCTAGAAGAGCAAAATCATAGCCCAGGCAAAGTATTGGGAAAATTGACTAGATACATCAATGGGTCAAATGATATCATCAGCGAGCGTAACGACAGCGAACAACGTCATGAAAGACAGCGCATGGGAACTACTCTGGTGATGGCTCTTTCCTGCGCTCATGAAATGTATTTGGCTCATGTGGGAGATTCTCGGATTTATTGGATTACCTCTAATAGTTGTCACCAGATCACCATCGATGACGATTTGGCTTCTCGTGAAGTACGTTTGGGATATGCTATCTATCGCGATTCCTTGCAATATCCTTCTGCTGGAGCTTTAATCCAAGCTATAGGAATGCGAGATTCGGCCGCACTTCATCCTAACCTACAGCGTTATGCGATCGAGGATGACTGTATCTTTTTGCTTTGTACGGACGGTTTGAGTGATTTCGATCGTGTAGAACAACATTGGCAGCATCAAGTTTTACCCGTACTCAACGGCAAACAAGACCTTGCCACCGCAGTTGAGAATTTGATCGAGATTGCCAATAGAGACAATGGACATGATAACGTCACGGTGGCATTAGTCCATTGTCAAGTCACACCTAAGTCTGATGCTGGTAAAATAACAGTTTCTTGGTCTGATGTAGAGTTTGCCATCGATGAATCGAATTTGTGGTCTGATACTAATTTGACCAGTTCTTTTGACGACTCGATTGGGTTAGAGGAAACACCAGCCGAAGAGACAAAAATACCAGAACAAGCAATTGGAGAGCCACTACCAGCCAAACGTCAGCCAAAATGGTTAAAACCCTTAATTTTAATCTTGATTGTTTCAACCGCGATCGGATTAGTGGTTTATGGTTTATTAAACGGTATCATTGGTGAAAAAGATAAGGATCGCTCGCCTGTCCTGCCAGACAACACGCATTCTCTGCCAGACACCGAATAGGAAGTTCGACAGTAAACTTAGCTAACTCTAAAGCAAGAGACATATGTATTGGTATGCTGGCAATCTAATTGATTCCAAACAGATTCAATTAGAAATTAACGAACCAGGATTATGTTATGGAGCGAGCGTCTTCAGTACCATGCGAGTATACGAAAAATCTCTCGATCGCGAGTTGACTTGCTGGCAAGCTCATTGCGATCGCCTCAGTTACAGTTTGCAGCGGTTTAACTGGCAACAACCCAATTGGCAAAGGCTCAGAGAAGGTGCGGAGGAGTTATTGGCTTATTTCCCCGTCCTGAGAATGGTAATTTTTCCTAATGGTAATGAATGGATTACGGGGCGAAACTTACCAGCCGATTTAGAGCAACGTCAATCTCAGGGAATAACTGCCTGGGTAGCGGTAGATGATTTGTACAAACGCGAACTAGCTCGATACAAAACTGGTAATTATTTGGGTGCATATTTAGCTCGCGATCGCGCTTTAAAACTTAATGCCCAAGAAGCAATTTTAATCGACGCTCAAAACAACTGGCTAGAAACTAGTACTGGCAATCTTTGGGGGTGGCGAGACGGATGTTGGTATACTCCTAGTTTAGATGTCGGCATTTTGCCAGGAATAGGGCGATCGCGCTTACTTAATTTTTTACGAAACAATGACATTCCCGTCCGAGAAAATATTTGGACTCCCGATTTTGTCGCTACATTAGAAGCAATTTCCTACAGCAATTGTGTAGTAGAAACCATTCCGATTAAACAAGTTTTAGATTTAAATCGTTCTTATAATTATTCTTTGGTTAAATTTCCTCAAGTTTAATTAGTATTCAAGCCTCCAAAATCATTTAACTGTCAACTCATCAACAATCCGTTCGATTTCTCCAACGGCATCATGGGGACTTTGCTCGTGATAAATTGCCATCGATTGTTCCATCTCCGTAACCAGCTCTCTAATGCGATCGAGGCTATCTTGTAGAGGCTGTAGCTGTTGCTGACAAAAATCAATTTGAGACTGCATTTGCACTACAGTTAAATTAAGCTCATTGCAGCTATTTTGTTTCTGAGTAATACTAGCTTCTAACTCATTTTTGTGAACTTTTTGTTGCTCGAGTTTGGTTTCTAAAGCTTGAATGCTTTGCTCTATTTGAACCAATTCCTCAGCTAATTCTTGCTGTTGTTGTTGAAGCTGTTGCTGCTGTTCTTCTAATCCTTGTTTGATTGGGGTTAGATCGATATCTTGAATTTCAGAATCAAAGTCAAAATCAATTATGCCCTGACGACGCTTCAAGACTCTAGAATGTTGTAATAAAACCTGATGCCTCTCTTTAAGAGAACGACGTTGACCGATTAGAGTTTGGTCTAGCATTTTTTTAGCCTCTAATTCATCTGCTAATTCTTGCTCCAAGGTCAAACGTTCCAGTTCTCCTGCCTCTGCCATTTTAGCTTCTAGTTCTTCTACTGCCTTACATTGCCACCCTAATTCTTCTTCTTGATCGTTGACAAATCTTGCTACCTTTTCCAAATCCTTTTTCAGTTCTTCAACAATAGTTTCCAAATTAGGCAAAGGCATATTTTCTAACTCTTCAAGGTTAACCTTCTGGACACCAGCAAAATCGGATTCAGAACCTGCTAATATTTGCAGCATACTGTCTTGTTCTGCCGATTGTCCCTGAAGATAGTGACTCAATTCTTGCTTAGCTTCTAAAGATTTCTGTTTTACCTTTAACTGCTGTTGAGTTTCGGCAATAGCATCAATCAAAGACTGTACCTGTTGTTGGTTTTCTGACAATTCTGCTGTCTTACTAGCTAGTTCTTGACGTTTAGTTTCGATCGCTTGAGAATTATGAGACAGATTTTGCCAATGAGGTTGTAGAAGTTCTTGCTGATTGGCGATCGTGGCAGTAGTCGCGTTCAACTGATCTTTTAGAGAATTTCCCGACTCAGTAGCATTAGCTAACACTGCTAACTGTTCCCTAATCTGGTTAGCTTGAGCTTCATCTAAAATTTTAGATTCTCGTAACTGTGCTTCTAGTTTTTGCTGTTGCCCTCTTAACTGATCCCATGCACCCTGTAGCTCGGCACTTTTAGCTTCAAATTCGGCTTTGATTTGTTCGGTTTCGGCTTGAGCCGTGGCAATTTCGGCTTTTTGTGCTTCAAACTGTTTAAATTCCTCTTCCATTTGTTCGACTTGCTCCAGACGTGTTTCCATCTCGATTTGTCGTCGGCTCAACTCTTCACTTTGGATTGCCAAAGACTCTTTCCATTGGTTGATTTCCTGTTCTTGGTCTTTAGTTTTTTCCAAGAGGCGAGAGAAATTTTTGAGGATACCAATAATTTTCTGTGAGGCTAATTCGATCTTGCCCTGTATCTGACGGTTGACACCCAAATTAACAACAATTAACGCTCCATCGCCAAAATCACTAGCTTCGTTAGTAGTGATATATTCGTTGCTAACAATACTCCAACTATCATCGTTTCTTTGACAGGCTATGAGCTTCAGTTTTGTTTCCACGCCACCCATAAAACCTTTACTTTGTTTTTGTATTTCTGCCAGATATAGCACTATGCGCCTTCCTCTTGTTTTTTTCTGTGCTGAAACTCAGAAAAATTAAGTTTTTCTAGTTTACTGTCGATTGATTCAAATATCCAGATTAAAGGAAATTTAGGCTGATGACATCGATAATTATATCGATCGACGGTCAGAGCTGCCTTCGTCGCCAAATGGCAGAGCGATCTCTGACTTATTTAATATCACCAGGATAACCAGCATCAGAATTGGTTGCCAAGTTTTTAACAATTAATTATTTTGGGGTAGCTTTGATTTTAATCGGACAGGGGAAAATGCCCTGCCAATTGCTAATTGCCAATTGCTAGTTAATAATTAATAGTTAATTTAGGTATATTCCACCAAGACAATCAAAGCTATGGTCAAATCAAATTGACTTAACAAATCACCCTAATTGAGTTATTAAAATATTTTCAACTCAATCTTCAAAATCAAATCGATCGCCCTAGTCTTTTACTCTGGGGTGTTCGGCACAGAATCAGCACAGAAGCTGATATCTATTGATATTTTTCAATCATTTAATGCTTAATTCGACTGAAAGCAAAATCTTACCCAGTTTATGTTGATTATGACGTGGCGATTGGTCAAAAAGTAGAGTATATTCTGAAGCGGAGAGGTGACTAATTAATTATATTTACAGATTATCTTCCAGCAATTGAAAAAATGTTATCAGTTGAACTTAAACTTAATAGATATTTCCAGCGAGCATTTTTTTAATTAAATGAAGATTAAAATTCTGTTCAAAGTAGAACGATGGTCATGGTCGGCTACGTTGTAAAACAGCGGAGTAATTTGTGACTAAGCCTCAAATTGTCCGAGCACTTACGATTGTTAGACAATTAATTACAGCCCCCTATGTAAACTGTACTAAAAAGCTAACTGTCAGTCAGTAAATCAAGCAAGAGGTTGATTTTTTCAAAATTCAAAAATTAATGAATTGCCAAGTAGACTTAAATTTAAAGTGTGACTATTCACAGATAACGTGTTATGAGCAAAGTTCTAATCGTAGAAGATAGTTTGGCACAAAGACAAATGATTTCCGATCTCCTTAAGGGCAGCGGTCTGAAAGTGAGCGTGGCTTGTGACGGAGTAGAAGCTCTAGAGCATTTAGAAACATTTAATCCTGACATAGTAGTAATGGATATCGTCATGCCCAGAATGAATGGGTATGAATTGTGTCGTCGCTTGAAGTCCGACCCCAAAACCCAAAATGTCCCAGTAGTTATGTGTTCTTCTAAGGGAGAAGAATTCGATCGCTATTGGGGAATGAAACAAGGTGCAGATGCTTACATCGCTAAACCTTTTCAACCAGTAGAATTAATTGGCACAGTCAAACAACTGCTTCGAGCCTAAAAAAAAATGAATCTGAATTTGATTGGTTTGTTAGTAGTCAGCGAACAACATATAGATAAGGAAATCCCATGGTTAGTAATTCGGATCTTTATACCGAGAGCAGTCTAGATCTATCTCTAGATATACAGCCATTAGAAAATCCAGAAGGCGAACTGCATCTTCGTTTTTATTTGGCATCAGGTGAGGCTTGTGCTTTTCCCGCAACGGGAATCGCAGAAGTAATGCAGCAAACTCCAGATCAAATCGCACCAATTCCCAACGCTTCTCCCTTATTGTTGGGAACGATAAATTTACGTGGAAAGGTAATCTGGGTAGCAGATTTGGGTCAATTTTTGGGGGATAGCGGGGTATTAAAAACAGATCGGCCGACAATTCCTGTAATTGCGATCGAAGACCAAGAGCAAATATTGGGTTTGGCAATTAGCAGTATTGGAGATATGGACTGGTTGGACGTAGAGCAATTGTCGATTCGCCATCCATTATCGCCCAGTATGGCTCCTTTTGTTCAGGCACAATGGCAGCCTGAAGATGAGAGCAACCTAATTGTAAACTTATTAGATCCTGCAAAGATTTTGCGTTCTGCACGATGGGCAACCTAAAAAAAAATATTCAAGGTTGTGAGTAATTATTAGTATGTAAGTTCAAATTTATACTTAACTGAGCAAGATCAAAAAAAACATCGTTTTTTCGTCTTAGTTTTTTTTATTTCTTATATCAATTTGCAGCCATCGTAAAGTTAAAACTTAAAGTAACTATTACTCGTCAGCACAAGCAACAAAAACTTAGATTAATTTGGCAAGAAGCACATGGCATCAGGAACTAACTATTCACAAGAATACGGACAAGCAGAAAAAGCTTATTTAGAAAGTGACTTTGCTCGCGCAGCAGAAATAATCGATCGCTTAGCTGAAGAATTTCCCGAAGATCCTAACGTTTTGTTGCTGCGGGGTCATATTTATTGCTACGGATTTCAAAATTATGAACTGGCAAGGCAGCAATACGAGTATGTCTTAGAACTGAGTGAGGAACAAGATTTGCTTGATTTTGCTCATAGTGGGATCGAACAGCTAGAGCAACTAGAACAGCAAGCAAAACATTCTGATTTCGACTTCGGTCGTGGCAATTTTGAACTCACGCAAGTGCTAGACGGGGAAGAGATTGAGGAAGTAGAAGACTCGATTGGCATTGATTTTCCCGAAGAAGAATTAGAAGCAGAGTTTGACCGTGCTGCTTTAGCTCCAGAGGATTTATTAGATAATCCTTTTGCTGAAGATGAAGCTGACTCAGAAGATTTGGCTTCGATTGATGATGAAAATGAGGGAGCAGATCCTTTCGCTAGCTTTGAGCAAGATTTGGCTGAAGACTCCGAAGCATCAGCAGCAGTAGAATCAGCGGATGTCAATGGTGGATATCCGGGAATTCATAATAGTTCGACCTTTATGGTGGATTCTGAGGATGAGGATGAGGATGAAGATGATGACTTGTCTGAATACACAGAAGAGGATTTTGCAGTTAGTCAAGGTGAATATGAAAATGACTATGATGATAGTTCGGAATTGGAAATCGATACTGTTTTGACAGAACCTTTCTCTATGCCAGATGGTGAAGATTACGGTGCGGAGATGGACGATGTTCCAGAAGAACAAGAAGGTCTGGACTATCAAGATGAACTGGAGTTTGACGAAATTGATAGTAGCTTTTTCGACCTAGAAGAACTAGAGCAAGGACTGCCCGATACTGGTTTGTTTAACGTGGCTGAAGAAGCTAGCAGTGCCAGTATCGAGATCTCTAGCGATCTGGCTTCAGAATCAGAGATTGTCAGTCCAGATGAGATCGCCGTCAGTGGGGCAAATTCTTCTACCGTAAAGACATCTTTGGCAGAAGCTACAGAAGAGCCACAAGTAGAGGTAAATCATGGGGTATTTAACGGCTTGATTAATGCTCCTATGCCTAAAAAACAATTAATTACCGCAGGTGTGACGGGTTTGGTTTCGGCGATCGCTGTTTTAGGTGTTGGTCTGATTAGCTCGACGATTTTACCCAGTGAAAATCAAGACCAAGGTCTTGAAGGAGCAAGAAATAGTCTGATTCTATCTTTGGTTGCTGGAGTAACTAGTTTTGGTACGGCAGCAGCATTGGGGAACGTTACGGCCAAGCACGTGACTAAAGCCAGTCGTGATTTGCAAACTCAGTTTGATGATGTTTATCAAGGTAATCTTAACGCTAAGGCTACCGTATACGCTCAAGATGAATTTGGGCAACTGGCGACGGGTTTTAATCGCATGACCAGAGTGATCCTAACCACTACCCAAGAAGCTCAAAGAAGAGCCGAAGAAACCGAACAGGCAAAAGAAGACTTGCAACGTCAGGTAATTCGTCTTCTCGATGATGTGGAAGGTGCAGCTAGAGGAGATTTAACCGTGCAGGCTACTGTAACTGCCGACGTACTAGGGGCAGTTGCCGATGCCTTTAACTTGACGATTCAGAGTCTGCGAGAAATCGTTCGTCAGGTAAAAGAAGCAGCCGAACAGGTAAACAAAGGTTCTACCGATAGTGAATTGTTTGCTCGCAATCAATCTAGCGAAGCCTTGCGGATGGCAGAAGAACTAGCTGTTACCTTAAATTCGGTACAGATGATGACTGAATCGATTGAGAGGGTAGCAGATAACGCTCGTGAGGCAGAAGAAGTTGCTCGTTCATCTTCGGTAACAGCACTTAAAGGTGGTAAAGCGGTAGAACGTACTGTATCGGGAATCTTCCAAATTAGAGAAACGGTATCAGAGACTGCTCGTAAAGTAAAACGATTAGCCGAAGCCTCCCAAGAAATTTCGAAAATTGTCCTCTTAATCTCGCAAATTGCCGAAAGAACCAACCAACTAGCTCTTAATGCCTCGATTCAAGCAGCTAAAGCGGGGGAAGCTGGTCGTGGTTTTGCCGTGGTTGCCGATGAGGTCAGACAGTTAGCGGATAGATCGGGTAAATCCCTGAAAGAAATCGAACAAATCGTACTGCAAATTCAAAGTGAAACTGGCTCGGTAATGACGGCGATGGAAGAAGGTATTCAGGAGGTAATCGACGTAACTGAAAGGGCAGAACAAGCTAAAACCGCTCTAGAGGATATTATTCAAGTATCTAATCGGATTGATACTCTGGTGCGATCGATTACCGCAGATACTGTAGAACAAAGAGAAAACTCTCGCGCCGTGGCACAGGTAATGCAATCGGTGGAACTAACTGCTCAAGCTACATCTCAAGAATCTCAGCGAGTTGGTGGCGCGCTGCAAAACCTTGTAGGCATCGCTCGTGGTCTACTATCTTCTGTAGAAAGATTCCGTATTGACAAAGGAGAAGAGTAAAACCTGTGTCGATCGCTCATTCCTTTTGGTATGTCTCTTTCGCCGACTTGATTTTTATGATTCAATAGAAATCTGCGCCTTTATTGAGAAACTACTTTATGTGTGCCGAAAGAACCTTACCGAAATTTGATACTACTTCTGTCAAAATTACTAAAGAAGAAGGACTGATACTTTATGAAGATATGGTTTTAGGACGCTTATTTGAAGATAAGTGTGCTGAAATGTACTATCGAGGCAAGATGTTTGGCTTCGTTCATCTCTATAATGGTCAGGAAGCGGTTTCGACTGGCATAATTAAAGCTCTGCGTCCTCATGGTGATTATGTTTGTAGTACTTATCGCGACCACGTTCACGCCCTTAGTTCTGGTGTACCAGCAAGAGAAGTGATGGCGGAGCTATTTGGTAAAGAAACTGGATGTAGCAAAGGTCGTGGCGGTTCAATGCATATGTTTTCCGCCGAACATGGACTATTGGGTGGTTATGCTTTTGTCGCGGAGGGCATTCCTGTGGCGACTGGTGCAGCTTTTCAAAGTAAATATCGTCGAGAAGCAATGGGTGACGACAACTCCGATGGTGTCACAGTATGTTTCTTTGGTGACGGTGCCAGTAACAATGGTCAGTTTTTTGAGTGTTTAAATATGGCCGCCCTTTGGAAGCTACCAATTATCTACGTAGTAGAAAATAATAAATGGGCAATTGGTATGGCTCATGAAAGAGCGACTTCTCAGCCCGAAATTTACAAAAAAGCCAGCGTGTTTGACATGGCTGGTTACGAAGTTGATGGTATGGATGTCTTGGCAGTTAACACCTTAGCCAAAGAAGCAGTAGCTCGCGCTCGTGCTGGAGAAGGGCCGACTCTAATTGAAGCCTTGACTTATCGTTTTCGAGGACATTCTCTAGCCGATCCTGATGAGTTACGCCAGCCTGCGGAAAAAGAATTCTGGGGAAAACGCGATCCGATTAAGAAATTTGCAGCCTATATGACCGAGCGGGGTTTAGCTAGCGAAGCCAAATTGAAAGAGATCGATAACAAAATTACCGAGTTAGTCGAGGATGCAGTTAAGTTCGCCGAAAGCAGTCCCGAACCCGATCCTAATGACTTACGCCGTTACGTATTTGCTGAAGATTAATATTTATTTTTTAGCAATAAAAAAACTAGGAACGGATACACAATCAGTTTATGTATCTTGTTGCTCATCAAATTATAGCTATAAGAAACGTTGTAGGGATGAGTTGTTTTCCTAGTTTCTCTGACTAATAACTGAAGAATTAGGTGGTTAGTCAATATATCCCATAAGAGTTGCAGTATCGTCTGACTCATTAGACGCTACAGGACGATTACCCATAACTGCATAGGAGTCACTGATTTTGAGAGTGCTGGCTGCAATAGGACGATTACCAGAGACAACTATAGAACTATTAAATTGAACAGTTCCTTTGGATACTGGGCGATCGGAGCCTACAGAAGAATAAGTATGAACTATTTCTAGGCTACTTGGTTCAATGGGTCGATTTTGCGGAAGTAGAGTTTTTGACTGTACGGACAAAGCTAAAGATTTGTCTTCTTTCATCGCTGTAGCTTTGGCTTTGGTATCTGTTGCAGTTTTAGTCGTACTAGTTTTAGGCTTGGTTTCTTTTGCCTGAGTATTGTTGGTGCTATTTCCTTCAGCCATTAGGATTTTCTCCTGAACTTAATTTGATAGGATTGTAGGTTTAAGTTACTAGTTATTGATTAGTCTTATTGTTTTTTAATAACTATTCTTATTGTGACATTCTATGGATATGGCGACAAGAGATAAGTTAATCAGAATAAGTTTTGGCTATGTTTACAACTAGTTATGGTTATGTAAGGTCTTCTAAACTCAAAGCTTCTGAACCACCTTTTTTAAGCTGCATCAGAACATCATTAATCTGATCCCAAACTAATCCAGCCGTAAATAGAGTGATTAAAAGTGCCACACCATAGGAAGGAATTACTCCAAAACCGAATATTAATAATCCACCGCCTAAAAACACCCAAACTCCCAAACAAATTCCCCAATAAGCTATGGTCAAAGCAGGATTGATCAAACGGTCGATTTTGAAAGAAGTTTCCTGCTGAGGATTTTGGTATGACTCTCGTAGTTTTTGTTCTACCATGTTCCAAAATGCAGCACCGCAGGTAACGGCAATAAATAATCCAGCCAGAGCGATCAGAAAAGGGGGTTGAGGTAAATAATACATTAGAATTTATGAATTTTAATTAAAAGTAGAGGCTTTACTACTTTATCTTGAAGCGGTAGCAGAGGGAATAATTGCTGCTACGCTATCAGCAGAAATTTGACGAAAGGTATCAAAAGCCAAATGGAAGACTTTTTGGGGTTTAATATCATCTTGAATTAGACTCCACAGCCGTTGTACTTCGTCAGTATGTAAGCGATCGCCTTCTGTTAAAGCGATCAGTAGCTGTTGGCGTAAATATTTACCTTCTTCTGAAAGGAGATATTGTATTCCCAAGCGTGCTGTGGGCAGAATATCAAAGCTGTCGTCTGAACTAGCAATCTCAATCATATTCTCTAGTCTTTCCCACTGGAATTTGCCATCTTGGATCAAGACATCTAGCAAACGCCTTCTGAGTTGGGGTGATTCTCCCGTCAGCAATCTTTGTGATACGTAGGGGTACGATACCTCGACAATCTTAAAGTTAGGATTGAGGCTCAAGGCAAGTCCTTCCTGAGTAATTAGGGAACGAATAATTAGGGCAAACTTTGCTGGTAAGCGGAAAGGATATTCGTACATCAATCCTGAAAACTCATCGGTGATAGTTTTAAAATTGAAATCACTGACGCTTTCTCCGATCGCTTTACCTAAAACTACTTCCAACGCAGGTACAATGGGACGAATATCTGTATTGGGAGTTAAAAAGCCCAGGTTGACGAAATCTTCGGCTAAAGCTTGATAATCTTTATTGATCAGCTGTACTACTGCACTGGCGATGGTTTCTTTCATCGACTCAGCCAGCTGATCCATCATGCCAAAATCGATATATGCCATGCGACCGTCAAGGGTAGCAAAAAGATTACCAGGGTGAGGATCGGCATGAAAAAAGCCGTATTCTAATAGTTGACGCAAGCCTGAAGTAACACCAATTTTGATTAAATTGTCTGCATCTAGACCCGCAGCCTCTAATTTATCTATGTCGGTTAGCTTGATCCCGTCGATCCATTCTAAAGTCAGAATTCTGCTAGTGCTGTACTCGTTATAAATAACTGGAACTTTTACTTCTGGGTCGCCCTCAAAGTTAGCAGCAAACTGTTCGGCATTTTTAGCTTCATTGCAATAGTCAATTTCTTCAAAGAGCTTGATGCCAAATTCATCGACTATTAAGCTCAAGTCATGTCCTAAATTAAGTGGTAGCCAAGGTTCTACCAAACCAGCCAAACGTCTCATTAGATATAAATCCAGACTAAGCTTAGGACGTAAATTGGGACGTTGAACTTTGACCGCTACTTCTTCTCCTGTATGTAACTTAGCTTTGTATACTTGACCGAGGCTTGCTGCTGCTACGGGATGAGGAGAAAATTCTTGATATACTTCTTCAATAGAACATCCTAGCTCTAATTGGATAATTTCAAAAGCAGTACGGTTATCAAAGGGGGGTAGTTGATCTTGTAACCGAATCAATTCATCTAAAAAATCTTTACGAACTAGATCTGGTCTGGTAGAAAGGGCTTGTCCCACTTTGATGTAGGTAGGGCCGAGTTTGGTCAGAATTTGACGTAGTTGTCTGGCTCGTTTGGGTTGATTGACCTCTTCTCGATCGGTCCATTTATCCCACCATAGATGAGCGACAAAGTTGCCAAATAACCAGATAACGGCGATCGCTCGCCAGATTACCTGCAAAGGTCGCCAACGATATCGCGAGGCGATCGCTTCTGGATCGTAGCGTAGAGAGTAATCAGGTTCTAGCTGAGAATAATTCATTTTTGCTTGTGGTAAACGCCCTTAGGCGTACAGATTTGGTTCTTTTCGCTCTTCTAACCTTTTGCTTACTTAAGAGATTAATCGACATTACTTCCTTAATAGACTCAGAAGAGCAGTCATTAATTATATTAGTATACAAAACTACATTTTACTTAATCTCTCATTATCTTTTACTTTACGACTCTTAGCAAGCCAAGGGGAATTAGCAGTCAATTGATTATGAAGCAACTGCAACAGTTAACATTTCTTCGGGGGTAAGATGAGAATGCACGATTCGACCATCTTTGAACCAAATAATGCGCTCGGTTAACTTAGCTACTTCTGGTTCATGAGTTACCATTACGACGGTAATACCACTGCTATGCAACTCGCCAAAAATACTTAAGACTTCTTTTGTAGTATGAGAATCGAGTGCACCTGTGGGTTCATCTGCCAAAAGCAACAAAGGCTCGTTAACAATTGCCCTGGCGATCGCGACTCGTTGTTGTTGTCCTCCAGAAAGCTGATTGGGACGACTATTAATTCTATTAGCCAAACCTACCTTTTCCAGGGCAGCAACTGCGCGATCGCGTCTTTCCTGACTGGGTACTCCTGCATAAACCATTGGTAGAATAACATTTTCTAACGCGCTAGCTTGGGGTAGTAGATGAAACTGCTGGAACACAAAGCCAATTTTGCGGTTGCGAATTTCTGCTAGTTGTTCGTCTGTTAATCCTGCTACAGCCACATTATCTAGATAATATTTGCCTGCGGTTGGTCGATCCAGACAACCGATTATATTCATTGCCGTAGATTTACCCGATCCAGAGGCTCCCATGATCGAACAGTATTCCCCTTGATGGATAATCAAGTCGATTTTATCTAATGCCCTAACTTCTGTATTACCACTACCATAAGTCTTTTCAATTGCTTCCAAACGAATAATTACGGGGGTAGATTTAGAAGAGTGATGAATATCCATAGAATAAATGCGATCGCCTCAATCGAGTAAGCTGCATTTATATTGTGGCAATTCTGAATCGTTTCTGTAAGAAAGAAACTCTTAGAGACACAGCGATGCGGTGTCTCTAGCTAATTATTTAAACGTCCATAAAATCGTGAGCAGTCAGATCTGTGGCGTGAATTCCTCGGACAGTAGCGACAATTTCGTTGTTGTTATCGGTATTGCGAATAATAACCGCTGAATTGCTGGGATTGTCGTGGAAGCTCAAGCTATCAAAACTAAGTCCTCCCGTTAATTTAAATCGATCGATTCCATCTGTAAAGTCAGCAACAAAATCATTACCGCCATAGGCATCTAGGAAAAAGATATCATTGCCAGCACCACCAGAGAGAACATCTTTGCCTTCTGCACCAATAAGCAGGTCGTTACCCGTACCACCAATGAGGGTGTCATTGTCAACGCCACCATTTAAGATATCGTTGCCGTTAGCACCATAAAGTCGATCTCCTCCTTGACCACCGTTGAGGATATCATCATGGTCATAGCCCCGAAGAGTATCGTCACCATCGCCACCGTTGAGAGTATCAATACCCCTACCTCCCCAGAGACTATCATTACCTCTAGAGCCTATGAGTATGTCTCGACCATTGCCACCATTGAGGGTATCATCACCAGTACCGCCATTGATGGTATCGTTACCAGCGTTGCCACTCAAGATATCTTTGTCTGCATTACCTTGAATTAGATCGTTATCATCTCCGCCATTGATTCTATCTTCACCAGTGCCACCCAGGATGGTATCGTTACCAACACTACCGTTGATCGCATCGTCACCACTATCGCCAACCAGTCGATCGCTACCGTCTCCACCAGTGATTCTGTCGCCACCAGTACCACCTTGGATAGTATCATTACCTTCATCTCCATTGAGAATATCATCACCATCTAAACCCAGAATCAGGTCGTCCCCTTCTCTGGCTGAAATGACATTATCGTTCGCACCACCAACTAAGTAGTCGTCTTCTGGAGTAGAGTAAGGATTTTGAACCTCAAAAGCCCCAATATCGTTGCCCAATCCCACAGGACGCACAAAATCACCACCGCGTTGATCTAGTCCGATGCCAAAATCTGCACCCGTATCGATCGCAGGACTACCAGGTAATAGTGCCTGAGTCGGAGTTAAACCTCCGTTGTCTTGTAACTCTCCTAATAACGGATCGATGGGACTATCGCTAGTGCCAACTAAGTCGTTATTTACACCATCTTCTAAGGTGGTGACATCACCGCGATCGCCGATCAGGTTATTACCGACGCTGACAAAGAATCTGCCTGAAACGTCGGGGGCATTATTATTACCTGCAATGATAGTGCTGCCAATTACAGTTTGAGAATAGTAATTAATGACTCCGCTACCATAAAGAGCATTATTGTTGGAAACGGTACTGCTAACAATAGTAGTTTGACCGTTAAAGTTACTCACGCCACCACCAGCGATCGCACTGTTACCAGAAATGGTGCTGTTGGTGATATCGCTTACCCCAAAATAATTACTAACGCCACCGCCTTCAATATTTGCCGTATTACTAGAAATGGTGCTAGCAGAAAGGCTAACATTACCTTGATAGTTACTCACGCCACCACCAAAATCAGCGGTGTTACCCGAAACAATACTGCTGGTAATGATTGTGGTACTTTCTTCATTTTGGCTGGCAATGCCACCACCAAATCTGCCTCCAGTATTATCTCTAACATAGCTTAGAGTAACCGTAGCTTGACCTTCTTGGTTATAGATTCCGCCACCGTTACCGCTAGCTGTATTGCCAGAAATAACGCTAGTGACAACGGCGATCGCGCCATTGTAGTTGCTTACGCCACCGCCAGTTTGGGCGGAGTTATTTTCAATTCTGCTATAGACTGCGACTGATGCTCCTGCGTAGTTATACAAACCACCACCATTAAGCGCAGTGTTCCCAGAAATAGTACTGTTAGTGAGGCTAGTCGAGCCAAAATAGTTACTCACGCCACCACCGTAGGCTGCTGTGTTGTCCTTAATTATGGTGTTGTCAGTGGTAAGCGTGCCAGCTAGATTAAAAATACCACCGCCATCTTTAGCAGAAGTATTGCCAGAAACTACGCTGTTAGTAATCTCTAAATTTTCGAGGTTGCGAATACCACCGCCAGATTCAGCATTGTTCCCTCCAGTAATCGTAACGCCGTCAATCGCAACATTAAATGCGGGGGCTAAATCTCCATCACCAATAGTAATAACTGCAAAATCTTGATTGCCTCCATTAATAGTTAAAGAATCTGCACCCGAACCTTCGATTGTTAGAGAGTCTGTAATCGATAATGTTCCTAAAGTTAGGTCGATTTGACCGATGTTACTGTCAAAAGTAATTGTATCTGAACCAGGGGTGTTGTTGGCTGCGACAATCGCTTCTCTGAGGGACAAATCATCCCCATCTACATCACCATCATTTTCATCTTCTGCGGTTGTCACCACAAAATCGGCTAAGACTCCTGGATAAGCTTCTCTAGCGGATGCTGCGATCGCCAGATTGACAGTCATTTCTGTAGTGGTGGTTTCTAATTGCCAATTTCCACCCAAGGCTCTATTACCTGTTAGGGTTTGAGTTGCAGCAATTTCTGCGCCTGTAAGCTGTTTGAGTTTACCGATAAATTCTGCCCCTGGATCTCCCGCAGCAACATTGCAACCATAGATAAGAAGAGTGTCGGGAAACCAGGTTTTTAATTCTGCTTGATAAGTGTTTAATGTGTCTAAACTTAATTGACTATTACCCAGATAAAGACATCCTGGTGAACCATGAGAAATGATATGAACCTCTGCATATTTTTTCTCTTGTAAAGCATTAGTGATTTGATCGATTCCATCGCGATCGGGACCTAATTTTATTATTTTTGTATCTGGATTTATACCTAGAATTAAATCGGTGTATCTTGCTACCTGTAAATCAACAAAGACAATAGCTTCTGACTTATTTATTGCAACAACCATAGGAATATTTTTAATCTTAATAAAATGCTTGGGATCGATAACTAACCGAAGAAAATATGTTTTTTAAGTATTAAATAAGTAATTTCTCGGATCGAGTATCTCAAGCTTAATCGACTGATATGAAAGCGCAAGAGCGAAATATAAATAATCCCAAAACTTGATTAATACTTTAAAATTGCGAGTTGACAACTTTTGAATTATTTATTGAAGTCATTGCATAATCATCCCAGCAAGATAATGAAGCTTATTTAAAGTAAAAATAAAGAATAAATGAATAATTGGTATTATGTTGCACTTAATGCTAAATTAGTTGCTGCTCCTAAAAACTAATCGAGCCATATTAGTTTAATTGCCTAATTAGCAGGGCATATAGCGATATTTTTTTAGTGAATTTTTTCCTCGTAACAAGGCGACATGAAAGCGACATTCTTAATCTATATGTAGATTATTTTGTAAAGAATTTATATTTTTTAATCAAGCTAGAATAAAGCAAAAATCAGCTTTAAAAACAGGAGTATTAATTATTTTCTCTGAACCTAAAAAAAAGTAGTATTAGAGATTATAAAAATTAGATAAAGACTCTTGACAAAAAAAAGATTATTATTTCTAAAATCTGCCCTTTGAAAAATTTAAACCAAGTAGCTTTTTTGTTTGAGCAACAAGGAAACACAACTTATACCATTTCTCATTAATAGCTAGATAGATCATTTTTGAAATGTAGGTTGGGTTGAGGTCATCGGTACACCGCCACGTCCGTCATAAATTCAGGCGACGCGGACTTTTTTGGGCGCGACTCCCGAATTTATTTCGGGAGCTTGTGTCGCCCGTGAAACGGCGGTGCCTACGATGACCACGCGGACGCGGCACGAAACCCAACGACTATAAGCTTTTGTTGGGTTTCACGCGCTTGTTCTACCCAACCTACCAAGTTTCCAGTTACTTTTGAGAATTGGTATTAATATCAACATTTTTGGTACGTAACAAAGAAACCTTTAAGAGTAACTTGGGTAAAATCAGAACGAGTAATAAAAGAGTAAGAGAGAAATTAGAAGCGATCGCCTTTGACTAAGTTCTTTAGATTTTTCACCCGTTATTACTCAGTAAAATTTAATATTTATCCCCAAAATAGTTCGCTAGAGTTAATTTGCCCCAATTTTATCGACTTTATCGAGCTAAAAATGGCACACTCACCGCGATTTCAAGCATTAACTCGCATCTTGGGCGAGGCTCATCGTCGCAACCAACCCGATGACAGATTAGCAAAACTTCCTATTGCTCCTTGGACTCGTAGACGTTTTCTTCGCCTAGCAGCACTGAGCTTCGCTAGCGCGATCGCTACAACTACTTTATCTGGCTCGCCTCAAGTCCAAAGTCAAACGCCATCACCCCGCATTGCTATTGTGGGTGGTGGTATTGCTGGCTTAAACGCTGCCTATCAATTAAAGAAGCAAGGCTATCAAGCTACAGTGTACGAGGCTAGACCTCGCTTAGGAGGACGAATACATACTCGCAGAGACGTTTTAGACCGAGGAATTTATCTCGACTTTGGTGGACTGTTTGTTAACAGCGAACACGAAGATCTTCTGACCTTAGTTGATGAGTTCAACCTAAGTACGTTTAATCTGATCGTCGCAGCAGATAGTTTTTCCGTACCTGCAACTGCTTATTATTTTGCAGATCGCTATGTAACCGAAGCGGAACTAGCCGAACAATTACGCCCTCTAGCCCGACAAATTGCTGTAGACGCTGCTTTATTGGAGGAAGATTTCTCTCAATTTGCACCCAAGCTCGACCGACTTTCGGTAGCTGACTATCTAAAGCAACATAGCGACAAGATTTCCTCTTCCTTGATTCGTTCGTTAATCAAAAATGCCATTCGTTCGGAATATGGAGTTGAAAATTGGCAATCTTCTGCTCTCCAGCTGATTTTTCTCTTGCCAACGGTAACAGAAGATTCGGTTGAGGTATTAGGTAGTAGCGATGAGGCTTATATAGTCAATGGAGGGAGTGGTCGAATTATTGACGGTTTGGCACAAGCTCTCTCAGGACAAATTCAGACTCGCAAACCCCTAACCCAATTAGAAAAATTTGCAAGAGGATTTCGCCTAACCTTTGCCGACAAAGAAGTTGTAGAAGCCGATTACACGATCCTAGCCATGCCGATGACTACTCTACGGCGCGTCGAGCTAAATGTAGAACTACCAATCGAGTTTAGACAGTTTATTGAGGAGGTTAATTTAGGAAACAATAGTAAGTTTTTTGCGCTTTTCCAGGAGAAAGTGTGGCAACCAAACCATTTCTCTCAAGAAATTTGGACGGATTTTGGCTATTCGATGGCGTGGGATTCAACCGTTCGTATTCCTCGAAGAAAAAATGGAGTCCTGACCTTTTTTCATGGAGGAAATGATGTAGCCAAAGCGCGAAAATATTCTCTACGCAACTACGGAGAAAAATTAATAGACACCCTTGAGGATGCCGTACCTAATCTTAAGTCTGCTGCATCGGAACGATTTGCTAGCACCGATTGGAGTAAAGATTTATATGCACTAGGGGCTTATACCAATTTTCAGCCAGAACAGCTTACCCGATTTGCCAAGTTTTTTTATCTTGAGTCTGATGTTGCCGAAGAGCGTCAAAATGTTGCCTTTGGTAATCTGGTGTTTGCTGGCGAGCAATTTAGCGATGAATTTTACGGTTACATGAATGGTGGAGCGCAAACTGGCAGATTAGCAGCTGAAGTAATCTTGCAAAAAATTCGTCAGTCTTCTTGATTTTTAACACTAATTGCTAACTACTTTTGGAGGGCAATAGAAACTTATGATAAATGGCGAACAAAATTATTTTTTTGCCCACCCTACAGATTATTACCTCTAATTGAATTTCTGGCTTGAAAAATTGGTGTAGATAGGGCTTGCTGAAAAAGTAAGCGAAAAAATTGACAATAATTAACTTATTTGAGAGATAAGTTTTTTGGGGCTAAATATTTTTTAATATCAGCTTTGCTAATAAAATAATTACTCAAAAAGCCTAATTTAGATAGATTCAGAAATAAAGACAAAAAAAGACAGTTAACCTGCCTAAGCAGAGTAGAAAGATTGATGACTAAAAAAGTAATTGCTATAGAAGTTTCTGATGTCTCAGCAAGTTTTGTCATCACAAGATTGAGACTAAATCTTCTTTTGGCTTGTCCAAATTTTCCTTCAATCGCATTACGAAATCTTTCATCGTCTAGAGCTTGTTTTTTTGTTTCTTTACTAACATTTTTCGGTGGTCTTCCCAATGGTGGTCCACTAATTCTAATCCCTCTCTCTTTACACCATGCTCTATTTTCGCGCTTTTCTATAAATTCGGTCAACATGAACTGATGATGGATAGTAACCAGTCAAGTTTTTATATTCTTCTATTTGTGTTTTTAAGTCCCCTGATTCATTAAAATTATCCCAGCTTAGATGGTCTAAAAACACATAGTTATCAAAACAGCTTACTGAAAGTTTCGCCCCAACAGCGTGGTTGGACAAGCTGCTTGCGAAGCAGCGTCCCCCACGCTCAAATTCCACAGGTTTTCCTGCTTTGACTCTGACGATAGGGCGAATATGAGGTTGAGTTATACTCACAATCCTATCCTCAATTCTATTCGATTCATTCTCATACATCCGTGTCGGTTGACGATAAACCTCTGGGACTACCAACAACATTTTATATTTGCTTGGATTTAGACTGCTTAACTCTGCTTCTAAAGTGATGAGCTTTTCTATGTGGTCGAGATTTCTTTTAATATATTGTAATTGTTTGGCGATAGCATCACGTCTTTCTTGTCGAGATGGACGGCGTTTCTTGGCTACTTTTAAATAATCTTTTCTCGCTTTCTTTCTATAAGTTCTTGGCTTTTTTCCTCCCTTGGTTTGACAACTTTTATCAAGAGAATCTATGATTTTTTCTGTCTGTCGTCTGGCTCGCTCTAATATAGCTAGATCGTTGGGGTAACTTATATCCCCAGGAGCGCAAGTAGCATCCAATATCAGCTTCCCTTTATTTTTGATTCCCTCTTCGTCCGCTGCTTTGTTTTTTTTTCTGATTCTTCGATTTTTTTAGTTAAATCCCCAACCATTTTTTGATTGATTTTATTAACCAAATTTAAGTCTATTATTTCTCTAAAATGAACCATTAACGAGGCATCAAAGGGAGGTTCATTGCTATAGTTTGACATTCCCAGGAAATACTGTAGGTATGGGTTTTCTTGAATTTGTTCTATAGTTTCTCTATCAGAAATCCCTAGTTTTTCTTTAATAATTAATGCTCCCAATGCCATCCTAAACGGTTTAGGACGTAGTTCAAATCAGGGTTACACTTTAAAAGAAAATACTTCATTTCAGAGAACATAAGTTTTCGATAGTTGTTCTACGTGCCGTGAAGTAGCTCATACTGTTAAATTAGGTTAAATAAGCCCAATATTTGAGTAAACTGAGTGAATCAATCCTGTTCTGTAGCTTCTGGTCTTCATCCTCTGAACTCGTCAAGAAATAGCAGTTAAAGTGCTGGCAAAACAAGAACCCGTAAGCCAGATCGCCCAGCAAGAGCAAGTAAGTCGTAAGTTTCTCTACCAACAGAAAGCGATTGCCCAAAAAGCTTTAAATACAGCCTTTAAAAACCAAAAACCAGCACAGGAAGTCTTGTATTACCTTCCAATAACTCAAAGCACGGATATTTCAGTTGATAAGAGCGTTAATTCTGATTTGTCACTGTTCAAGTACGAAGTGTAGTCGAGTTATTAAGGAATTTATTCGATTATTCTCTCAGGATCGGCACGGTTCACAACAGAGTCAAAGAGGCGGTTCCCCAAGCGAGAAACATTAATCAAGCTCAAAATTTATCGGCAATTGAAGTAGCATTACTCGATGAACTATTCCAAGGTAATCGACCAGTCTTGACAGGGGTAGATGCTCACTCTACCTACTGTTTTCTCTTAGAAATGGCTTCAAGAAGCGTCCTTGCTTAATTCCTGTCTCTGGATTTTATGAATGGAATAAAAGCAAACAACCCCACTATTTTCATAGTGACAAACCTCTGTTTGCACTAGCTGGCATTTGGGAAACCTGGATTAACCCAGAGACAGAGGAAAAGCTTTTAACCTGTGCGATTCTGCTGAAGGGGGTATGATCACGCTACACTATACACTGTATGCGTTTCATAGCTGTCAAACCTTTTTGATAAAAGGGCAGCTTATTGAGAGCAGTTAGCATTAATTTTTCGACCCACGACCAACATATATCCCTAGATAATACCCATGTCTTCACTGGTATTTTTACCAAGTGACGAGCTACCGCTAAAACCCTTGTCATATATGAATTCTAGTGGTTCCCCTTCAGCAAAAGTTGCCTGAATTTGTTGGCGATCGCCTGAGATCGGATCGATACCCGACCCTGCTGGCAATATATCTTAGATGCTTTATCTCTCTAGCTACTTTTGAGAAATGGTATAAGCTAACTGGACTTGTAAGTCAAGGTTTCCTCAAATAATCCCTGGCCTGATTTTTTTTTAGCATAGATTTAATGAAAATATTGCAAGAGCGATCTTAAACGGTTTATTCACTACGTTTTCTTTACGGTAAGATTTATCTTTAAATATATTTAATAAAGTACATGGTTCTTAGTAGACTAGCACTACAGAAAATCTGGCTGATTATCAACAGTGTCGAGAAGACCGAAATATCCTACTTGGATGACTCTGAAGTGATTGAATATATGCAAAAAAAACTGGCACGAGAAATTATCCTGACTGATCGGGAAATTCACTCTACGGACAATTACATCCAATCACGTCTTCCTTTGATCCGAGATTTAGCAGAAATCCGGGTTCTGTTGCCAAAAAATCAAATGGACAGAAAAAAACTATAAACAACTAATTTTTCAGATAGCAATCCCAAAGAGAGAATGAACTCATAAAAATCAGAGCCCATTTTAGGGTAAAGTCATGGGTTAGCCTTTACCTCTATGGCTAACCTGACTATCCTTATTTCAAGTTTACCCTAGAACACCGATTCATTAATCGAAAACCAGAACTGATTTACTATTGACTCTGTTACTAAGATTAGAGCTAAAATTTGAGGAACTTATGAAGAAAAATGGTTCTGTTGCAAAAACCAGAGTTCATCTTGTAGTATATCTTAAGTGTCAATTACTACTAGCCTAATGAACTCAAAAGAACCATTTAAGTGGAAACATTTTCAGGGAGAAATTATTTTACTGTGTGTTCGCTGGTATCTTAAATACCCTTTGAGTTATCGAAATTTATCAGAAATCATGCTGGAAAGAGGACTCTCTGTAAATCACACAACAATCTACAGATGGGTCATGATTTATGCACCAGAAATAGAGAAAAAAAGCAGAAAGTATCTCAGACCAACTAACGATTCAATGCGAGTCGATGAAACTTATATCAAAGTTAATGGAGAGTGGAAATATTTGTATCGGGCTGTAGATAGTAATGGCAATACTTTAGACTTTATGCTTAGTGCGAAAAGAGAC
>JASJEI010000149.1 GCA_030064795.1 Pleurocapsa sp. MO_226.B13
TGGATTATCATGACTTACTACTATAAGTTGGGCAAAATTCCCCACAAACGTCACACTCAATTTCGTCAACCTGACGGTTCTTTATATCACGAAGAACTGATGGGAACCCTAGGCTTTTCAGGTATTCAATCCCTGCTCTACCATTTACGTCCACCTACTCAAGTGCAAAGGATTGTCGTAGAGAAACCACAGGGAATCGTCTATGAAGAATCTGCACCATTGCGTCACCGTCATCTCCGAACAAAAACTGTAGCTGAGGGAGGAGATGCGATCGCTAGTCGTGTTCCTTTGATGAGTAATGCAGATATTTGTATCTCTGTCGCTCGACCGAATCAACCGATGCAGTATTGGTATCGTTTTGCTCATGGTGATGAAATCATTTTCATTCATGAAGGTAGGGGGATTTTGGAAACTCAGTATGGCATTCTCCACTATCGGTCGGGAGATTATGTAGTAATTCCTACAGGAGTTCTCTGGCGCATTTTGCCCGACACAGATTCGGAACAGCGAATGTTAGTCATAGAAGCTTCGGGACATATTAAACCGCCCCAACGCTATCTCAATCAGTACGGGCAATTCTTGGAAACTGCTCCCTACTGCGAAAGGGATCTGCATCCTCCAGAAAAACTAATTAGCCACGACGAACGGGGAGAATTTGAGATTCGGGTCAAAACTAGAGATTGCATAAATTGCTACTTTTATACGTATCATCCTTTAGATGTTGTTGGCTGGGATGGGCATCTTTGGCCTTTTACTTTTAACATTAAAGATTTTGAACCAATCACTGGCAGAATTCATCAGCCTCCACCAGTTCATCAAACCTTTGCTGGTTCTGGATTTGTCTTGTGTTCCTTTGTCCCACGTCTATTTGACTATCACCCCTTAGCGATTCCCGCTCCCTATAACCATTCCAACGTTGATTCTGACGAGGTGATTTACTACGTCGAGGGAAACTTTATGTCCCGCAAAGGAATCGAGCGTGGTTCGATTACCTTACATCCTAGTGGTATACCTCACGGGCCTCATCCAGGTAAGTACGAAGACTCAATTGGCAAAGAACGAACCAACGAACTGGCGGTAATGATCGATACTTGGCGACCGTTAAAACTGACAAAGCAGGCTCTACTCTTAGAAGACCAAAATTATCTTTATAGCTGGACTAATTTAAGTTCGGGAGCAATTTTATGATAACTACTTCCAATTTGACAATCTCAGACGGTTTAACTATTTCGTCACGAATACAAGACCGTTTGAAGCGAGGTGAACTAACTCCAAAACAGGTAAAAGAATTTCAAGACTTTCTGACCGAGGTCGATCGCCGTTTATTGCACCATCGCATTATTACGAATAACGCTTATACTCGATGGTTTAGTCAAGGCAAGGCATCAGACGTAGAGTTAAAACACTTTATTCGACAATTTTCTGTCTTTTCTAATCAGTTTTTAGTGGCAGCTTTGTTGAAAACCATTAATTCACCTACCCTAAAACAGTCGCGCTCTAGTCGAGAAATTTTACTTAATGAACTAGGGGTAATTTACCGCAATCCTCACCAAAAGATTGACAGCACTACTTTAACTGAGTCAGAAAAAGACCGCCAAGGCGATCCTGAATTAGTAAATACTGAAGGAACAGTAGACGGTGGTACATGTCGTTTTCGTGCTGCTCATTTTGAATGGTTATTAGGAGTAGCTGAGGGTCTGGGTTTTAGTTTTGCCGATCTGGGTAAACGCAAACATGGCAGACCAACAACTTTACATTTCTGCGATGAATTAATTCGTCTTTACGGTAACGATGATCCGCAAATTGCAGAAGGAGCTAGTTTTGCGGTAGAAAACTGGGCGGCAGCAGGCTTCTGGCAGGAATTAGAAGATGGCTTATCGTACATCAAACAAACCAGACATCCACAGTTGCGTTTGGCATTCTTTACTTGGCACAATCGCGTGGAAGCACAGCACGCAGGACATACTTTAGAGGAATTAGAAGCAGTTTACTTTAGTTCGCAGTTCGATCGCGCCAAATTCTTCCAAGGAGGAAAAGAAATCCTCGCAGCGATCGCCGTTTTCTGGAACGGCTTGAATAGCGATCGCCTGAATCATATTTATTCCTAAGGGGTCCACAATGTCTTACAAGGTAGCAGGCGATACTAATTCATCACACATAAATACAATATAGTTAATTTTTGTAAATAAATAAATGCATAATTGCTAAGATGTGCATAATTATCAAGCTACTGCTCTAAAGTAACTTTAACTGTGGTTAGCAATGTTGACTTAAAATCCCAATAATTAAGCTAATGGTAAATTCAATCAAAAAAATTAGTACAACAGAAGATTTGGATGTTTCTTGTTGGGTTAAAACTCGCAACTCGATGTCTTCAAATGCGACTTTTTTGCTCTGGACTGGTTCTCTCTACGCTTTTGTCCCCAATGAAAAAAGAAAACACCTGTTTAAAATTGTCGGCATGAGCGTTAGTCGCTGTTTGCCCAATGAAGACAATAGTTGGGATTTTACATCGAGAGAATTGACTTACTACCTCGACCCAAAGACAGAGCAAGTAATTCATAAGTGGCATAATCCTTGGACGGCAGAAACTTTGCCCGTGGTTCATGTCGCCAACAATCCCGTTCAAGGTTTGTTTAAAGGCGATTTTCCTGCCCAAGTAAATGGGGAGACTACGACCTTTGTTTTCGATCTATTTACCGACTATCCCAATCCTTTAGCAGGAGACCCCAGATTTATTGAGTATAGTCCCCAGCCCACATATCAAGCGACTGAATTATTTAAGTTCACTGTACCTACCTCAGAACTCCACGATCCTCAGATTACCGAAGTATCTCAAGTAATCTTGAGTTGGGATCGTATTGGTCCTTGGCTACCTTGGATGAAAATGGGTGACAAACCTGGGCAACTAATTTATAGTGCTCAAGGCTCCAAAGTAAACAGTTTGAGGGATTTACCTGAGTGGCTGCAAGCAGAAATTAATAACCGCATTCCCTTATACAAAGATGCTCCTGCCAAGAGACTAGAAACAGAAAACATTACTTCTTGGAGGTATTTCAAACAACATTTTCAAGATTATTTAGGTGGGGCGAGATTTCCTTTACCAACTGTAGAATAATTCGATAGCGAGGCAATTATTCATTATTAATTAATCATTATTCATTTCTAAATTGCTAAGAACCGCCTAAAGCTTTGTCCCACTCCAACTGATGCTCCAAAACATAATTGACTTAACGAGTTTTACGAGGAGGTTTGACCGTAATTAAAAATGGAATTGCTCGCATTCTCATCGGTGTTCGCGATCTAAATGAATCAGCAGCAATTCGGCTATCGAATTGGACGGGTGGGGGAATTATCAGCGCCGACCATGGCTTGATTCGCTTGATGGTTTTGGAGACTAAATAATTGCGATCGTTCAGACTAGATTCAGCTATAGAGCGGGGATCGCTGGAGAAAAATCGTTAGAATGGGTATATAAGTTCTATTTCCAGCCTAAGTGTTTGAGAAAAAGAATTTATTCGCTCCAGGGCGATCGCTGAACAAGTCTCTATCGCCAATACAATTATCCTTAATAGTCGTCATAACAATTACTATTAAATAGTTTGATTCAATAGTTTTTAGACAATTATCAGCAGCATCCTGGAGAAGTTTCACTCTGGAGGTGCTACCTGACATGCAAACTATTCTAGTTACTGGCTCTAGGGGTCAAGTTGGCAGCGATTTAGTTACTGCCTTACGCCAGAGATTTAGCGAGGCTCAAATTATTGTCAGTGGTCGTAGAGAAATTTCTAGTAGAGCAGATAATGGATTTATTTATGAAGTCTTGGACGTAACCGATCGCGAGCGTCTGGAAACTATTATCGAGCAATATCAAGTAGATACGATTTATCATCTGGCGGGGGTGCTGTCGGCAAAAGGGGAGCAAAATCCCCAACTTTGCTGGAATGTGAACGTTAATGGACTGAGAAACATCTTAGAGGCGGCTAAATCTCATCACCTAAAAGTTTTTTCTCCTAGTTCTATTGCTGTCTTTGGGTCAAATACCCCTAAATTTCAGACTCCTCAGATAACAATTACCAATCCCTCGACTATCTACGGGATTACCAAGGTAACGGGAGAACTACTCTGTCAATATTATGCCGATCGCTTTGGAGTTGATGTTCGCAGCCTGCGCTTTCCAGGCATTATTAGTTATCAAACTCCTCCTGGGGGCGGTACGACGGATTTTGCCGTGGAAATATTTGCCGCAGCAATGGAACGAGGTCATTACACTTGCTTTGTGCGTCCCGATACTCGCCTGCCGATGATCTATATGCCTGATGCTATTACCGCTATGCTGCAACTTATGGCAGCAGAACCAGCAGCGATTAAGGTTGGTTGTAGCTACAATATTGCCGCTGTCAGTTTCTCCGCCGCAGAATTAGTTGCCGAAATCCAAAAGCATCTCCCTAATTTCACCTGCGACTATCAACCCGATTTCCGACAGGCGATCGCCGATTCTTGGCCTTCGATAATTGACGATACCCAGGCGCGAATCGATTGGGACTGGCAGCATAGTTACGATTTGGCCGCCATTGTTGCCGATATGCTCGAACACTTATCTCTTCAGAATTCGGAATTTGGAGTACTCGCGCTTGCAGAAGCGCACCGCCGACGCTCGGATCTCCCGAGCTTGTCGCCGGAGCAAGAAGCTACGCTACAGAGTTCGGAGTTTCTATTTAATTAGTTTTGGAGATTAAACAATGTTTGCCCTTGCCACCGATGTTTTTCAATCAACTCTCGACGAGATCCGTACCTCTGGACTTTATAAAGAGGAAAGGATTCTAATTTCTCCTCAAGATGCTGCGATCGCCGTTCAAGGAGGTCGAGAAGTCCTCAATTTCTGTGCTAATAACTATTTGGGATTGGCAAATCATCCAGAAGTAATTGCTGCGGCTCACGAAGGTTTAATGAGATATGGTTTTGGCTTATCTTCAGTGCGTTTTATTTGCGGTACGCAAAGTATTCACAAGGAATTAGAAGCTAAAATTTCAGGGTTTCTAGGTACAGAAGACACGATTCTCTATAGTTCCTGTTTCGACGCTAATGGTGGGCTATTTGAAACCTTACTCGATGCCGATTGTGCGGTTATCAGCGATGCCCTAAATCATGCCAGTATCATCGACGGTATCCGCCTGTGTAAAGCCCAGCGATATCGTTTTGCTCATAGTGACATGGATGAATTAGAACAAGCACTACAAAAAGCCAATTTAGCTAAAATTCGTCTAATCGCTACCGACGGAGTTTTTAGTATGGATGGGGAAATTGCGAATTTGAATCGAATCTGCGATCTTGCCGATAAATACAATGCCCTAGTGATGGTGGATGACAGTCACGGCACTGGTATTTTGGGTGAAACAGGACGCGGCTCAATCGAACACTGCGGCGTGATGGGACAGGTGGATATTATTACCAGCACTCTGGGGAAAGCTTTAGGAGGAGCTACTGGCGGATTTACTAGCGGACGCAAAGAGATTATTGAGTTGTTAAGACAGCGATCGCGACCTTATTTATTTTCTAACTCTGTCGCACCAGTGGTGGTTTACACCAGTCTAAAAGTGCTGGACTTGTTGAGCCAAACTAGAGAGTTACAAGAAAACTTACTAGAAAATACACACTATTTTCGCCAAAAGATGACCGAAAGTGGGTTCCAGATTAGATCGGGCATTCATCCTATCGTGCCGATTATGCTATATGACGCACAATTAGCGCAAGATATGGCAAGGGATTTATTAGCAGAGGGTATCTACGTCATTGGCTTTAGCTATCCTGTAGTTCCTCTAGGACAAGCTCGGATTCGCGTCCAAGTTTCGGCAGCTCATACTTGCGAACAACTCGATCGCTGTATTGAGGCTTTTACTCGCGTTGGCAAACAATATGGGGCAATCTGAGATGAAACTTGCTACTTTTAAATCACCTAGCTTAGAAAATATTTACCAAGCAGCCCAGATAATCGGCGATCGCGCTGCAAATACTCCCTGTCGTCATTCGCGACAACTCTCGGAAATGACAGGCGTAACGGTATTCTTAAAATATGAAAACCTGCAATTTACAGGTTCTTTCAAGGAACGGGGTGCTTTAGTTAAATTACTTTCCTTGACTCAGGCTCAAAGAAGACAAGGTATTATTGCCATGTCGGCAGGCAATCATGCCCAGGCGGTTGCTTATCAGGCACAACAGTTAAACATTCCCACCACGATTGTCATGCCCTGCTTTACTCCCAATGTCAAAGTAGAACGAACTCGCTCTTTTGGGGCAGAAATTATTTTCCATGGGGAAACCTTAGATGATTCAATTGTCTTGGGCAGACAGCTTGCTGAAGAGCGCCATCTGAATATTGTCCATCCCTATGATGACGAGCAGATTATTGCGGGACAAGGAACGATCGCCCTGGAAATGTTAGCGACTCATCCAGATTTAGATATTTTGTTAGTTCCCGTAGGTGGCGGTGGCCTAATTGCAGGTAATGCGATCGCCGCTAAAAGTCTTTGTCCCCAAATTAAAATTGTGGGAGTGCAAACTAAGCGTTTTCCTTCTATGCTGCAAGCTCTTGAGGGCAAGCCAATTGTCTGCGGCAGGTCTACTATGGCTGAAGGGATAGCCGTTAAAACGCCAGGACAACTAACCCTACCCATTATCCGCGAGTTGGTCGATGATACTCTGCTAGTAGACGAAGAAGAAATAGAAGAAGCGGTACGGTTACTTTTGGAGAGGGAAAAGACGTTAGTAGAAGGCGCAGGAGCAGCAGGATTAGCAGCTTTAATTAAGTATCGCGATCGCTTTATCGGTCATCAGGTAGGAATCATTCTCAGTGGTGGTAATATCGACCTGCCGATTCTGGCGGAGATTGTGCAACGCAGCATGGTTCGTTCTGGTCGGTTGGTTCGTCTGGAAGTAGAAATCAGGGATCTGCCTGGAGTTTTAGCAGATGTGACCAAATATATCGGCGAGACTGGAGCCAATATTATCGAGGTTCACCATCAACGAGAATTTTCCTGTCTGCCCCTACAGTCAGCCGATCTGGAATTAGTACTGATGACGCGGGGACTAGCTCATCTAGAGCAAATTATGGAGGCACTAGCAAAGGCAGGGTATAAGACTCGCCTGCAATCGATTTGTGAGGTGTAGGATTCGGAGTACTCGCTTGCGGCGATAGACGCTCAAAGAGAGGTTTCTCACATACAGTGAAGTTTCACTACGGAATTCTCAGTTGGAAGTTGGGAGAGTAAAGGAAAATGGCCAAACAATTATCGCTGAAACAGTTAATTATCTGTGGGTTGGAAAAAGACACAGCCATTGCTATACTATCCCGAATTAATCAATTGCTTGTTTCTTTACCTACGGTTGAATGCTGGCAATATTTGAGTCGAGAAATACTCAAACCGTACTACCCGTTTGCGGTACATGAATTGCTTTATCAGACTGTCTTTGCTCATTGGGATTCCAGCCAAGGAACTCCACCAGTTTGGATTCCTGCTGAGAAGGAGATTAAAACTACCAATATTGCTGCTTTGATGCAGGAGTTAAATATCGCTTCTTATTCAAAACTCCATGATTGGTCGATTCAACATCGTGCCGAGTTTTGGGACGTAATGATTAAACGACTCAATATTTATTTTAAAGCCAGATATACTCAAGTTGTCGATCTGTCTCAGGGTATCGAATCCCCCCGATGGTTGGTAGGTGCGCGTCTCAATATTGTGGAAAGCTGCTTTCAAGCGGATAAAAATGACACTGCTATTATTTGGCAAAAACCAGGAGGCTCTTTATCTAGCCTCACTTACGGCGAACTAGAAGCTTTGACCAATCGCGTCGCTAACAGTTTACTAGATTTGGGTTATGTTTCAGGCGATCGCCTGGCTATTGCGATGCCAATGACTGCCGAGTCTGTAGCGATTTATCTGGGAATTATTAAGGCTGGTTGTGTAGTGGTATCTATTGCCGATAGTTTAGCTACTGAAGAAATCGCGATTCGGCTGCAACTCTCTCAAGCCAAGGCAGTCTTTACTCAGGACTATATTTTACGTGGGGAGAAACAGTTACCTCTGTATAGCAAAGTTATAGATGCAAATCCTCTTCAAGCGATCGCTCTACCTAGTAGTTCCTCTTTATCGGTTAAACTGCGTCAGCAAGATTTATCTTGGTTTGAGTTTCTCAGTCCCAATCGACAATTTAATGCTTTTTCTGCCCAACCCGACGCTGATACCAATATTCTCTTCTCTTCAGGTACTACGGGAAACCCCAAAGCAATTCCCTGGACTCAAACCACTCCTCTTAAATGTGCCGTTGACGGATATTTACATCACGATATTCACCCAGGGGAAGTAGTTGCGTGGCCGACTAATCTCGGCTGGATGATGGGACCTTGGCTGATCTATGCCAGTCTGATTGATCGCGCCACCATCGCTCTCTATTATGACGCACCAACCGATCGAGGATTTGGTCAGTTTGTCCAAGATGCACGGGTTAATATGCTCGGTGTTGTACCCAGTTTAGTCAATACCTGGAAAGTTTCTAACTGTATGCAGGGATTAGATTGGAGTGCAATTAAAACCTTTAGTTCTACGGGGGAATGTTCTAACCCCCAGGATATGCTATTTCTGATGTCTTTGGCTGGATACAAACCGATTATCGAATACTGTGGCGGTACGGAAATCGGTGGTGGATATCTTACTGGTACGCTAGTGCAACCTTGCTCCCTTTCAACCTTTAGTACACCAGCTTTAGGACTAGACTTGGTTATCTTTGACGAAGACGATCGCTCTTGCGATCGCGGGGAAGTATATATTATTCCTCCTTCCATTGGACTTTCTACCAAGTTGTTAAATAAAGACCACCATCAGGTTTATTTTGCCCATACGCCCTACCCTAATCTCCGCCGTCACGGCGATCGCATCGAACGTCTGCCCCATTCTTATTATCGTGCCCAAGGTCGTGCTGACGATACGATGAATTTGGGGGGCATCAAAGTTAGTTCGGCGGAAATCGAACGGGTATTAAATGCGGTAGAAGGAGTCCACGAAACTGCCGCAATCGCTATTGCTCCACCTGAAGGAGGTAGGTGTCAATTAGTCATCTTTGCAGTGGTCGCTTCTGACTTTTGCAGCGATCGAGTCAGCTTAATGACTACTATGCAAAAAGCCATCAAACAGCATCTCAATCCCTTATTCAAAATTAGCGGTCTAAAACTGCTGGAGGCATTACCTCGCACTGCTTCCAATAAAATCACGCGTCGAATTTTACGCGATCACTTTAAGACATCCTCTGGGAGGTTCGGAGACAAGGATCGTGGTGGTAGGGCAGTGTTGCAAAAAGATGAGATAAAAGAATAAAAATAAAGATAAGCTTTGAATTAATCTGCTTTTCTCTCAAATTTACACAGCTATCCCAAATAAAGAATGAATAAACTGCAAGCAGCGGACGGCGCACAGGGCGAATGCATTCGCCCTTGCGTACCGCTTAATTTGACCTAGAATATCATCTCGTTTCACATTCTTGATTTGACCTTTTCGGATCATATTCATCGATTCATATCCTGCGATGGTGCGATTAGCACTCCAGAAATTCCTAAAGTTTTGACTGGCAATAACTCTCCGCTTCGTATAACGATGATCTTGTTCAATCAAATTATTGGCGTAGTTCAAAAACGGGGTATTTTGGGTAACATTTTGCAGCTCAAATTAAGCCAAGTTTTGACTTCGCTGACAGAACAAGAGTATTATGATCAAACCTAATTCTCAGGCACGTTGAAAAAGCTCAAATCCTAATATTTGGATTGACTTTTTATTCAACCAAAACCGACTTTTCAAATTAGGCAGATTTACCGATTGCCTTTTCAGTTTTTTCCGTTAGCTTGTGGCTTGAAAGTCTAATCTTTTATCTTTAAATTCCTATTTTTAACTCATCAACCCTGGTTAACTTATAACCAGGGCTTAGATTTATTTGCCAGTCGCGATCGCGGTAAGTATACAAGCAGATCGTCGAGGGAGCGATCTTGTTGGCTGTATCGGCAAACCGTTTGATGACGACGTATATTCAACAAATGCCAGTGAAAAAATACCGACCTAGCAATCGAGCAGATTTCTCTAAAATCGCCTTGATCATTATTTTTACCCTGAGCTATGCTCTACTCTTAAATAGCTGTCAAAGTAGATTCGATCGCATCGCTAATATCAATAATGGAACGGGAGAAAAAATCTTGGCTTTAGGAGATAGTATTACGGCGGGTTATGGCTTAGACCAGAAGCACGCTTATCCCTATCTTCTCAGTCAAAAAATTAATTTACCTATTGTCAATCTTGGTGTTAGTGGAGATCGAACGGAGGATGCTTTAGCCCGATTATCAGAAGATGTTCTCAGAGAAAATCCTTGGATGGTAATCGTTGCTTTGGGAGGAAATGATTTTTTAAAGAAAGTTCCAAAAACAGTAACCGAACAAAATCTCAAGGAAATAATCGCTCAAGTACAAGCACAAAAAGCCATAACTGTAATTTTAGGAATGAATTTAGGATTGTTTACTGATGAATATAAAGACTTATATCAGCGTGTGGCTGAAGAAACTAATTCTTATTTAATTCCTCAAGTACTTAAAGGAATTATCGATCACCCTAAGCATCGACAACAGGATCTTATTCACCCCAATCAAATCGGTCAAGAAATTTTAGCCGACAAAATTGCTCTGGCTCTAGATCCTTTGTTAAAGCAAGCCAAACTACCAGTTAGCTTCAAATAAGTATTTCCAATTAAGGAACTGAACAATATTTTTATTTCAGCAAACAAACTGGAATCGACTGAGACAATATTGTCAAAATGACTAGAAAGTACCTAAACAAAATTAATTACACAATCTTATTTTTCCTTTTCCCTTGTTTTTTTCTAGGGTAGCAAAATAGACTGGACTGACAATTGAAACGTAGTAAATCCGTTATCGCTTGAAAATCAGATCTACGTGTTTAAGCCTTTTCAAGCAACACAAAAAACTTTTCCAGTCTATTTTGCCATCCTAGGGCGTGTTTTAAAACTATAACCACATGAGGACAGAAGCGATAGTCAGCATGGTCAGGTAGTTTTCGGCTCAATACTGTTCGGTTAAGCAGAAAATATGAGTAAATGGAAGTTTGTTAGAAATAATCTAAATGCAACTTCCTAAATTGACTCTAGTTTCTCCAAAAATCCAATCAGGTGACTTATTCCCAGCACTCGAATTGGTGATGTC